>NZ_LIRJ01000235.1 GCF_001419745.1 Streptomyces silaceus
GCGCGTGTCCGGGAGCGGCGCGTGTCCGGGAGCGGCGCCTCGGAACACCGAGGGGCGCCCGGGACCCTGTGGTCCCGGACGCCCCTCGGTCACGCGTCACGTGCGGCCGTCAGCCGACCAGCACCGCCTTCTCCTCGGCGAAGTGGCACGCGGACTCGTGCGCGGCGGGCGTGTTCTTGCCCGCGAAGCGCTCGGGCACCGCGAGGACGGGGGTCTCCGTCGCGCACTTGTCCTGCGCCTTCCAGCAGCGGGTGCGGAAGCGGCAGCCGGAGGGCGGGTTGGCCGGGGAGGGGACATCTCCGGTGAGGATGATGCGCTCCCGGCCCTCACGGGCCTCCGGGTCCGGGACCGGCACCGCGGAGAGCAGCGCCTGCGTGTACGGGTGCGTCGGGTGGTCGTAGATCTGCTCGTCCGAGCCGATCTCCGCCATCTTCCCGAGGTACATCACGCCCACGCGGTCCGAGATGTGCCGGACGATCGACAGGTCGTGCGCGATGAAGATGTAGGACAGGTTGAACTCGTCCTGGAGCTTCTCCATCAGGTTGATGACCTGGGCCTGGACGGAGACGTCCAGGGCCGAGACCGGCTCGTCGCAGATGATGATCTCGGGGTTGAGCGCCAGGCCGCGGGCGATGCCGATGCGCTGGCGCTGTCCGCCCGAGAACTGGTGCGGATAGCGGTTGATGTACTCGGGGTTGAGGCCGACCACGTCCAGGAGCTCCTGGACCTTCTGGCGCCGCGAACCCTTCGGGGCCACCTCGGGGTGGATCTCGAAGGGCTCCCCGATGATGTCGCCCACCGTCATACGGGGGTTCAGGGACGTGTAGGGGTCCTGGAACACCATCTGGATGTTGCGGCGGACCGCCTTCAGCGCGCGGCCGGACAGCTTGGTGATGTCCTGGCCCTTGTAGAAGACCTCGCCGGCGGTGGCCCGCTCCAGCGTCATGAGGAGCTTGGCGACCGTGGACTTGCCACAGCCGGACTCGCCCACGATGCCGAGCGTCTCGCCCTGGTACAGGTCGAAGGAGACACCGTCGACCGCCTTGACCGCACCGATCTGCTTCTTGATCAGGATTCCCTGGGTGAGAGGGAAGTGCTTGACCAGGTTGCGGACCTGGAGGATCGGTTCGCCGCGCTCGACCGGCGCCTCGATGGCCGCGACGGCCTCCTCGGCGGTGGCCGCGTCGACCGTCTCCACCTCGGAGACGTTCGGCGTGGCGTCGGCGGGCTCGTCCGCCTTCGAGAGCTTCGAAGCCTTCGTCGGCTCAGCCATGGATCGTCTCCTTCCAGAAGTGGCACGCGCTGCCGCGGCCCGGCAGCTCCGCGCCGTCCTGCTCGGTCACCGGCACCAGGGCCGGGATCTCCGTGCGGCAGATGTCCTGCGCCTTGGGGCAGCGCGGGTTGAACGCGCAACCGCCGGGGATCTTGAGCAGGTTGGGCGGCAGGCCCTTGATCGCGTAGAGCTCCTGGCCCTTCTGGTCGAGGCGCGGGATGGAGTCCAGCAGGCCCCGGGTGTACGGGTGCGCGGGGCGCTTGTAGAGCTCGTGCACCGGAGCCGTCTCGACGATCCGGCCCGCGTACATGACCGCGATCTTGTCCGCGACGTCGGCGACGACGCCGAGGTCGTGGGTGATCAGGATCAGACCCATGTTGTACTCGCGCTGGAGCTCGGCGAGCAGATCCATGACCTGGGCCTGGACCGTCACGTCGAGCGCCGTGGTGGGCTCGTCCGCGATGATCAGGTCCGGCTCCAGGGCGAGTGCCATCGCGATCATGATGCGCTGGCGCATACCGCCGGAGAACTGGTGCGGGTAGTCGTTCACCCGCTCCTTGGCGGCCGGGATCTTGACCTTCTCCATCAGTTCGATGGCCTTGGCCTTGGCCTGCTTGCGGTTGAGCCCCTCGTGCACCCGGAACATCTCGCCGAGCTGGTAGCCCACCGAGAGCACCGGGTTGAGGGAGCTCAGCGCGTCCTGGAAGATCATCGCGATCTTGCGGCCGCGGATCTTCCTGCGCTCCTCGTTGGACATCTTGAGCATGTCCTGGCCGCGGAAGAGGATCTCGCCCTGCGGGATCTTCCCGGGCGGCATGTCGAGGATGCCCATGATCGCCTGGGCGGTCACGGACTTGCCGGAGCCCGACTCACCGAGGACGGCGAGCGTCTCGCCCGCGTCCACGCTGTAGTTGACGCCGTTGACGGCCTTGACCACGCCGTCGCGGGTGTGGAACTCGACGTGGAGGTCCTTCACGTCCAGGAGGCGGCCGCTCTTCTCCTCGCCCGAGCGGGGGGCGGGGATCGAGTCTTCCTTGATGTCGATGCTGGTCACGTACGCCTCCCTCAGCGCAGCTTCGGGTCGAGGGCTTCGCGTACGGCGTCACCCATCATGATGAACGCCAACACCGTGATGCTCAGCATTCCTGCCGGGAAGAACAGCGTGTGCGGGTTGTTCCGGATGTCCTGCGTGGCGTCCGAGATGTCGCCGCCCCACGAGATGGCGTCGTCGGCGAGGCCGAGACCCAGGTAGGACAGCGTCGACTCGGCCACGATGTACGTGCCGAGCGAGATGGTCGCCACGACGATCACCGGAGCGAGCGCGTTCGGCAGGATGTGGCGGAACAGGATCCGCTTGGTCCCGGCGCCGAGCGCGCGTGCCGCCACCACGTAGTCGGCGTGCTTGGTCGTGATGACCGCGCCGCGCATCACGCGGGCGATCTGCGTCCAGCCGAGGAAGGCCAGCGCGCCCATGACCACCCACACGGTGCGGTTGGTGAAGGCGTTCAGGACGACCATCGCGCCGAGCAGGAACGGAATGCCGAAGAACACGTCGATGAGACGCGAGATCAGGCTGTCCCAGAACCCGCCGAAGTAGCCGGCGAGCATGCCGCACAGGCCGCCGAAGACGGTGACCAGGACGGTCACGCCGACACCGACCATGATGGAGTTGCGGGCGCCGTACATGACACGCGCGTAGATGCTGCGGCCCGTCCTGTCGTACCCGAACCAGTCCGCCTGGAAGAAGTGCGTCAGTTCGGGCTTGCCCAGGAAGTGCTTGGCCTGGTCGCCCGTGTTCGGGTCGACGTCGGTGAACAGGCCCGGGAAGGCCGCCACGACGAGCAGGACCAGGATCAGCGCCGCGGAGATCACGAAGAGCGGGTTGCGCCGCAGTTCGCGCCACGCGTCGCCCCAGAGGCTGCGCGGCTTGCCGCCCGACTTCGGCGCCGAGACCGGGCTTCCGGCCACGACTTCGTCCTGGGCGGCGACGGCTTCGTCCGTGCTTGAGGTCTTGGTGAGGTCAGGCATAACGGATCCTCGGGTCCAGGACCGCGTAGAGCAGGTCGACGAGCAGGCTGGCGAGGAGGTACACGAGCACCAGGACGGTCACGATGCCGACGATGACCGCGCCCTCACGACGGGCCAGCGCCTGGAAGAGCAGGTTGCCGACGCCCGTCACGTTGAAGATGCCCTCGGTGATGACCGCGCCACCCATCAGGGCGCCGATGTCCGTGCCCAGGTAGGTGACCACCGGGATCAGCGAGTTGCGCAGCAGGTGCCGGGTGATGATGCGCTGGCGCGGCAGGCCCTTGGCGACCGCGGTGCGCATGTAGTCGGCCTGCCGGTTCTCCGCGATGGAGGTCCGGGTCAGGCGCGCCACATAGGCGAGGCCGACCATGCCGAGCACCAGGGCGGGCACGAGCAGCTGGCCCATGTCCTCGGAGTCCTGGACCGTGGGTGTGATCCACCCGAGCTCGTTGCCGAAGAACAGCTGGCAGAGCAGACCGACCACGAAGATCGGGACGGAGATCACCAGGAGGGTGAAGAGCGTGACCGTGTTGTCGACGAAACGGCCGCGCCGGATGCCCGCGAGGACACCGAGGGTGATGCCGACGATGAGCTCGAACGTCCAGGCCATGGAGGCCAGTCGGATCGAGACCGGGAACGCCTGGGTGATCTCGTCCAGGACCGGCCGGTTGCCGGCGATGGTGTTGCCGAAGTCTCCCTGCAGCAGCCCGCCCATGTAGTGCAGGTACTGCTGCCAGAGCGGCAGATCAAGACCACGGTCGTGCCGGATCTGCGCGACCTGCGCGGGGTCCGGCGGCTTGTCGCCCCACAGCGCCCTTACGGGGTCGCCGGGGAGGACATTGACCATGATGAAGATCAGCAGTGTTGTCCCGATGAAGACCGGGATCATCTGGAGCAGTCGTCGCGCGACGTAGCGCCCCATTGGTGCCTCCGTCCAATCCGGAGCCGTCCGAAGCGACGCCCGGGATCGCCGGGCGTCGCTTCGGGAACGGACTTCCGTCGACTACTTCTCGAAGACCTGGACGTCCGTCAGGACCGGGTCGCCGGCCTGATCGAACTTCATGTTCTTCACGTTCGTCGAGTAGCCGGAGGTGATCTTGTTGTACCAGAGCGGGATGCCCGGGAACGTCTTGGCGAGCTCCTTCTCGGCCTCCTGGTACAGCTTGGCCGAGTCGTCGATCGTCTTGGCCGCGTCGGCCTTCTTGGTCAGCTCGTCGAACTTCTTGTCCGAGAACTCGCCCTTGTTGCCGTCGACGCCGGTGCCGTAGAGGTCGGCGAGGAAGTTGCCGTTGAACGGGTAGTCGAGCACCCAGCCGGACCGGTACATGGCCTTGACCTGGCGCTTGTCACGCACCTCGGTGTCGGCCTGGAAGTCGGTCTTCGGGTCGCCGACGCACTTGACGCCGGTGTTCTTCTGGATGTCGTTGCAGACGGCCGTGACCCAGCCCTTGTGCGGCTGGTCGGCGTTGTACTGGATCGAGATCTTGTTGCCCGGAACGCCGCCGCCGTCCTTGACGAACTGCTTGGCCTTCTTCGGGTCGAACTTGCAGTACTCGCCACAGGCGTCCGCCTGGTAGCCCTTCACGCCCTTGGCGACCCAGCCGGTGGCCGGCTCACGGGTGCCCGAGAAGGTGGTCTTGGCGATGGTCTCGCGGTCGATCGCCATCGACAGGCCCTGGATGACCTTCACGTCGACGTCCTTGAACGTCTTGCTGTAGAAGGCCGGGTTGACCGTGTTGATCGCCGAGTAGTCGGACGTGATCGCGCGGTCGCCGAAGTCCTGCTTGTAGTTGGCGAGCTCGCTGTCCGGGATCTGCGGCATCGTGTCGACGTTGTTCGAGCGCAGGTCGTTGTAGGCGGCCTGCGGCGTCGTGTACGCCTTGAAGTTGATGCCGCCGTTCTTGGGCTTGTTGGCACCCTTGTAGTCGGCCCAGGCGCTGACCTGGATCGACTTCTTGTGGTCCCAGCTCTTGAACTTGTAGGGACCGTTGCCGACCGGGGCCTCGCCGTACTTCTTCGGGTCCTTCAGCGCGGCCGAGGGCATCGGATAGAACGGCGTGTAGACGAGCTTGTACGCGTAGTACGGGATGCCCGAGTTCAGCGTGATGGTGAAGGTGTTCTCGTCGACGACCTTCAGGCCGGACATGGTGTCCTTCTTGGCCTTGCCCTTGGCCGGGTGCACCTGGTCATAGCCGACGATGTCGCGGTACCAGGCGCTGTTCTGCTGGCCGTTCTCGGGGTTCGCGGCCCAGTTCCAGGCGTCCACGTACGACTTGGCGGTGACGGCCTCGCCGTTGTGGAACTTCCAGCCCGGCTTCAGCTTGACGGTCCACACCTTGTTCGCCTTGTCGGGCGTGACCGACTCGGCGTTCTCGTAGGTGATGTTGCCCTGCTCGTCGTAGTGGACCAGGCCCGTGAAGAGCGAGTCGATGACGACGCTGCCGTACGCCTCCATGGTGTTGGCCGGCTGCAGAGGGTTCTGCGGCTCACCGTTGGCGTAACTGACGATCCCCTTGGGGTCGACCTTGCCGCTGCCCTTGCTGTCGCCGTCGCCGCCGCCACAAGCGGTGGCAGTCAGCGCCACAACACCGGCTATCGCGACCCACTTGGCGCTCTTGGCACCACGCATGGGGTTCCTCCTCATGAGTCCACTTGTTCACTACGAGAGGGGGTACGTGAAACCGCGCCGACACCCCTGACGGCGAAGATCGAGTACCCCAGTGTGCTCGTGAGTCGGCGCTCCCCACAGCGCGTGACCCATTGACCCGAGCTATACGCGGTCAACTATTAGCCATGAGGTACCGGTCGACCACACCCTTTTGGTCTCGGTTCAATCACACCTGCCACGTACAACTTCCAAAATCCGGACAAACCGATCCGAGATAGATGGTTGCGAAACGGACGTGTTACCCATCTAACGGTCAGTGACGTCCGCATATCGGACACTCCGCGCTCGAAAACCGGTTGCCGGGAGCGACTCGGAGGACAGTGGCCACACCGTACCCGCCAGGGGAAACACGAGAGGCCGACTTCCGCGCACTCCGTCGGGGAGGGGCGGAAATCGGCCTCGTGAGCGGCTGTGTGCCGCCAAACGCCTACATCAGGGCGTCAGTTGTGCTGGGGGACCTCAGCTGTGCTTGGCGCGCGACGCGGAGCGGCCACGCTCCTTCTGGTCCAGGACGACCTTGCGGATGCGCACGGCCTCCGGGGTCACCTCGACGCACTCGTCGTCGCGGCAGAACTCCAGGGACTGCTCCAGGGAGAGCTTGCGCGGCGGCACGATCGCCTCGAACGAGTCGGCCGACGAGGACCGCATGTTCGTGAGCTTCTTCTCCTTGGTGATGTTCACGTCCATGTCGTCGGAGCGCGAGTTCTCACCGACGATCATGCCCTCGTACACCTCGGTGCCGGGGTCCGTGAAGAGCACGCCGCGCTCCTGGAGGTTCGTCATCGCGAAGGCGGTGACGGCGCCCGAGCGGTCGGCGACCAGCGAACCGTTGTTACGGGTCGTCAGCGTGCCGAACCACGGCTCGTGGCCCTCGTGGATGGAGTGGGCGATGCCCGTGCCGCGGGTGTTCGTCAGGAACTCCGTACGGAAGCCGATGAGGCCGCGCGAGGGCACCACGAACTCCATGCGGACCCAGCCCGAGCCGTGGTTGGACATGTTGTCCATGCGGCCCTTGCGGACGCCCATGAGCTGCGTGACGGCGCCCATGTGCTCCTCGGGCACGTCGATGGTCATGCGCTCGACGGGCTCGTGCGTCTTGCCGTCGACCTCCTTGGTGACCACCTGCGGCTTGCCGATGGTCATCTCGAAGCCCTCGCGGCGCATCTGCTCGACGAGGATGGCCAGCGCCAGCTCACCGCGGCCCTGCACCTCCCAGGCGTCGGGGCGCTCGGTGTCCAGGACGCGCAGCGAGACGTTACCGATCAGCTCGCGGTCCAGGCGGTCCTTGACCTGGCGGGCGGTGACCTTGCGGTCCTTGACGGCCGCCTTGGCGTCCGCGCCCTTGCCGGTGCCACCGCGGCCGACCAGCGGCGAGGTGTTCGTACCGATGGTCATGGAGATCGCCGGCTCGTCGACCGTGATCAGCGGCAGCGCGACCGGGTTCTCCGGGTCGGCGAGGGTCTCGCCGATCATGATGTCCGGGATGCCGGCGACGGCGCAGATGTCACCGGGGCCCGCGACCTCGGCGGGCTTGCGGGTGAGCGCCTCGGTCATCATCAGCTCGGTGATGCGGACGTTCGCGACGGAGCCGTCGCGCTTCATCCAGGCCACGGTCTGGCCCTTGCGCAGCTCGCCCTGCTCGACGCGGAGCAGCGCGATGCGGCCGAGGAAGTTGTCCGCGTCGAGGTTGGTGACGTGCGCCTGGAGGGGGGCCTCCTCGTCGAACGTCGGGGCCGGGACGTGCTCCAGGATCGTGGAGAAGAACGGCTCCAGGTTGGTGGAGTCCGCCGGGACCGTGCCGTCCTCCGGCTTGGTCAGCGAGGCGATGCCGTCACGGCCGCAGGCGTAGACGATCGGGAACTCGATCTGCTCCTCGTCCGCGTCCAGGTCCAGGAAGAGGTCGTACGTCTCGTTGACGACCTCGTCGATGCGGGAGTCCGGGCGGTCCGTCTTGTTGATGCACAGGATGACGGGCATCCGGGCCTGCAGCGCCTTGCGGAGCACGAAGCGCGTCTGCGGCAGCGGGCCCTCGGAGGCGTCGACCAGCAGGACGACCGCGTCCACCATCGACAGACCGCGCTCGACCTCGCCACCGAAGTCGGCGTGACCGGGGGTGTCGATGATGTTGATCGTGATCGGGTCCCCGCCGTCCTTGGGGTGATACTTCACCGCCGTGTTCTTGGCGAGGATCGTGATGCCCTTCTCACGCTCCAGGTCGTTCGAGTCCATGACGCGGTCGTCGACGGACTCCAGCTGGTGCGCGGCGAAGGCGCCGGCCTGCTTGAGCATGGCGTCGACGATGGTCGTCTTGCCATGGTCGACGTGAGCGACGATGGCGACGTTGCGGATGTCGTGGCGCGTGGCCATAGTGCGGCGTACTCCTGGAGTGAGTGGACGGTCGCGCGTACACCTGAGGTACGCGGACCCTGCCGGGCTGGACACGCCACGGCCTCACCCCAGTCTACGTGTCCGTCGCGGAGGCAGCCTCCGCGGGGGCTGCGCGGGGGTGCGGAAAGCTTGGGGAATTCCGGGGAAACAGCAGGTCAATGGGTGGAGACGAGCTTGCCCGCCGGGGTGGCCGGCGGGCAAGGGAGTTGAGCTGAATCTGAGCGTCAGCCCGCCGACGGCGAGCCGGACGGCCTGGCCTCGGGCTTCAGGAAGCCGATGTCCTCGAAGTCCGGCGCCTGGAACCCGAAGGCCCCGGCGTTGGCGAGGTTCGGGCGGGCCGCCATCAGCTGGGGCCGCTGGTAGAGGGGAATCGATCCGGCTTCGGCCCAGATGCGGGCGTCCGCCTTCCTGACCAGGGAGCGGGAGGCGTCCTCGTCCAGCTCGCCGACCGCCTGGTCGAACAGCTGGTCGATGTGGTCGGTGCCGACGCGCGTGTAGTTCTGCTCGACGTTCAGCGAGCCGTCCGCGGCCGGGACCGGCTTGGCGAAGATCGGGCGGGCGTCGGTGGCCGGGAAGGCCGAGGCGGGCCAGGAGTACAGCGCCAGGTCGTACTGACCGGAGGCGATGTGGTCCTTGAAGTAGCTGTCGTCGGAGACCTTCGCCGTCTCCGTGCGCACCCCGATCCGCTCCAGCATCCGCGAGATCCGGTCGGCGACCGCGCGCAGCGGCTCCGAGCCGTCCCCGGAGGGCAGCACGAAGCGCAGCGTCAGCGGCTTGCCGTCCTTGGCGAGCGGGCCGGACGCGGCGGCCGGGGCGGCGGTGCCCTTGGGGGCGTACGCGCCGGGGGCGCCGCCCCTGGCCTGGTCGGCCGGCTCCTTCTTCTTCTCCTTGTCGGCCTCGCGGGGCAGCCCGAGCACGTCGGCCTGGCGGTTCAGCGCGGCCCGCTGGTAGGCGGCCGCGGGCGCCGGGGCGAGCACCGAGGTGCCGCTATCGCCGGGCTTGCCGTCGTCCTCGCCCACGATGTAGGTGCCGTCGCCCGACTCCTCCTCGGACTCCGACCCGGCCTTCTTGGCGTCGTCGGCCTCGGCGCCCGCCGTCTTGGCCTTCTTCTCCTTCAGCGGGGAGCCCGGCGCCCAGCCGGCGTCCGCGAGCAGCGCCCGCGCCTCGGCGGTGTCCTGCCGGCCCAGGGCCCCGCTGTTGTCGGCGTACGCCTGCTGCCCGGCGAGGGCGAGGTGGCTGCCGACCGGCTCGGCGGGCAGGCCGAGCGGCTTGAGGACGGTCTTGGCCAGCTCGCCCCGGTCCAGCGCGCGGGCCACCGCGCGGCGCACGCGGTCGTCGGCGAGCGGCCCCTCGGAGCCGTTGAGGGCGAGCTGGGTGTAGGCGGGCTCCAGGGACTTGCGCACGACGTAGCCGCGCAGGCCCGCCTGCTCCTTCGCGTACTTCTTGACCGCCTTGCGGGTCTTGGCGCGGGCCTCGACCTCCTCCTCGGCGGCCTCCTCGTCGGAGCCGTGGGCGATCGCCCAGGAGCGCAGCGCCTTGCCGGGGGTGAGCCCGGAGCCGGGGCCGTGGGCCAGCGGGCCCTGGGCGCCCTTGTCGCGGGCGGCCAGGGTGATGCGGCCCGCCTCCGCCGAGTCGATCTCCGCCAGGTCGACGGTGCCCTTGGCGATGGCCTCGGCCCGCTCCTCGCGGGGCACCTCGCGCAGCACGAGCTTGTCGAGCTTGGCCGGGCGGCCCCACCAGCGCGGGCTGCGCTCCAGCGTGACGTCGCCCGCCTTGCGGTCGACGCCGGCGAGCGCGAAGGGGCCCGCGGTGACCTTCAGCTTGCGGCGCGCGCCGTCGTTGAAGGAGTCGGGGGTGCCCATGACCTGCTTGGGGTACAGCGGCGAGAACAGCGAGCGCCAGTCCGCGTAGGGCTTGGCGAAGGTGACCCGCACCTCCAGGTTGTTCGCGCCGCGCTCGATCTTCTCGATCCGGTCGTAGCCGGCGTTCCGCGCGGTCCAGTACGCGGTGTCCTTGCCGGACAGGGCACGCCACTGCGCGGCGAAGTCGTCGGCGCCGATCTCGCGGCCGTCGCTCCACACCGCCTGCTGGTTGAGCTTGTAGAGGACGACCTGCTGGGGCTCGCGCTCGACGACCTTCGCCGACTCCAGGAAGTCGGGGTTGCGCTGCGTCCTGCCCTGGGCGTCCAGGCGGAACAGCGACGGCAGGACGGCGCCCGCGACGCGCGCGGTGCCGGCGTCGGCGTCCGACTGGAACGTGTTGAGGGTCTCGGGCAGCGCGTCGACCGCCCAGTTCAGGGTTCCCCCGTCGGCGACCAGGTCCCGGGCGGCGGGCGCGACGTCCTGCCCGGCGGTGGGCCGGCCGGCCTCGTCGTTCGAGCTGCATCCGGCGAGGGCGGGCAGAGCCAGCACCCCCGTCGCGAGGAACACGACAGATCTGACTCTGACGTGGTGGGACATGGCTGGTACCTCCGGGGTCCGGGGCTCGCCCGGCCGCCCGCTACCAGGATCGGGCCGGGTTTGATCACGTTTGGCGGTATATGGAGCTGATCACATCTATCGCCCCACCCAAGGCGACGGGACGCGACGCGCGGCGGAGGCGCGGCGTGGGGGCGCGCAGATCCCACTCGTGCGGCCCAATGGGGCCGGGGAGGCGGGCGGAGGCGTCCGGAGAGGGTGGGCG
>NZ_LIRJ01000236.1 GCF_001419745.1 Streptomyces silaceus
AACCACGAACAACCCCATGTGCCACACATGGTGCGGTTGTCAGTTTCATAGTGTTTCGGTGGTCATAGCGTGAGGGAAACGCCCGGTTACATTCCGAACCCGGAAGCTAAGCCTCACAGCGCCGATGGTACTGCAGGGGGGACCCTGTGGGAGAGTAGGATGCCGCCGAACTCATCTTATGAAGAGCTGGTCCCTGAACTTCGGTTCAGGGACCAGCTCTTTTTTGTTTTGCGTCACTTGCCGTTCACGTTGCGCAGCCAACATCCGCAGACATGGGGACAGTTGGAATGTTGCGCGCCGCGGATGTCGGTACCGGTGACGAGGTCGTCGTGCCGGCCTTCGGGAACGCCGAGGTAGCCGAGTCGGTGGTCCTCGCCGGAGCAGTGCCCGTCTTCGCCGACATCGACCCGGCGACATACTGCCTCGACCCCGAGGCCGTCGCCGCCGTCATCACGTCACGTACGGCAGCCGTCGTCGCCGTACACCGGTTCGGCCACCAGGCCGACGTACCGCGGCTGCGGGAGCTCGGGCGGAGGCACGGGCTCCTCGTCCTGGAGCAGGGCGAGTCCGCGGCTCCGTACGAAGGGCTGGAGCGCCGGCGGGCGCACGCCGCGTATCTCACCGGGCGGCTCAGCGGCGTCGTCACGCCCGAGGGCGGCGAGGGGCACAGCCACCAGCAGTACGTCGTGCGGGTGCCCGGGAACGGGCGGCCCGACCGGGACGCGTTCGCACGTGCCGTACGCGCCAAGGGAATCGACTGCCGGGTGCCCGTGAAGACTCCCGTGCATCGCATGCCGGACTTCTGGCGGGACGTACACCTGCCGGAGACCGAGCGGGCCGCGGACGAGACGCTGGCGCTGCCCGCCGGCGCGTCGATGTCGCGTCGCGATCTGCAGCGCGTCGTGTCCGCCTGCAACGCGCTCGGCGGGCTCCTGCAGCCCGCGTTCTAGGACCCGTTCAATTCCCGTCACCGCTCTCGCGGCGGTGGGATGCGAAGAAGTCCCATATGAGGTCCGTCGCGTTGACGCCGGCGGTCGGGTCGGACATGCCGCCGCCCGCGCCGTTCGGCCAGGAGTGGCCCATCTCGGGCAGCCGGTAGACGACGACGTTCGAACCGTCACGGCACTTCGCTGTCGTCCTCTTGATCCTGTTCTTCAAGGTGTCGGCCTTGGCCTGCTCGCAGGACAGGCGCTTCTGCCAGGACGTGATGCCCGCGTCCATGCCGGCGTAGTGCTCGTCGAGGCCGCCGATGAAGGTGATCACCGAGACCGGGGTCCTCGGCAGGTACGAGGCCTTCGCCGCGTCGGTGCCGAGATAGCCGCCGCTGACCGGCGCGACGGCCGCGAAGGTGCCGGGGAGTTCCACGGCGAGCTTGTACGACATGTCGCCGCCGTTGGAGATGCCCGTGGCGTAGACGCGGTCGGGATCGGCGTTCCACGTGCCGGTCAGCCGTTTCGTGATCGTACGGATGAAGCCCACGTCGTCCTCGGTGCCGCAGCAGATCATGGCGTTGAAGCCGCGGTTGAGGCCGTCGGGATAGACGACGAGGAAGTTCTCCTTGTCCGCCTTGGCGCTGAGGCCGCTGATGGCGGCCGCGGCCCGGCCGTCGGCCGGATAGGGGTGCAGCGCGATCACGAGAGGGAGCTTCCGCGCGTGGGTGTAACCGGGTGGGGCGTGGACGGTGTAGACGCGCTTCTCGCCCTTCCCGGAGAGCGTGACCTTCTGGTCGCCGGGGCGTGGGGATTCCTTCGCCGTCGGCTTCTTCGTGGGCCTCGCGTTCGAGGTGTCCTCGTCGTCGCCGGATCCGCAGGCCGCGAGGGGCAGAAGGAGAGCGACGAGGGCCGTGGGGAGCGCCTTTCGCGGGGGCGTACCACGTCGGGTGGTCATGGGCGCAGCGTCGCAGCGGAGGTGCGGGCGGTCCAGAGGAAGGGGCGGTTCGAGGCGCCTCCGATTTCAGGTATGATCTATTTCGTTGCCGCGGGGAAAACCGCGAAAACGGAGCAGGCCCCTATAGCTCAGTCGGTAGAGCGTCTCCATGGTAAGGAGAAGGTCAGCGGTTCGATTCCGCTTGGGGGCTCAAGTGACAAAGGCCTCCGCCCAGTTGGGCGGGGGCCTTTGTGCTGTCCACGGACGTATGACCTGTGGGGCGGGGGTTCTCCCGGGATGTGGGGCGGGGGCATCTCCTGGGAGATGCCCCCGGTGCGTTCATTCCTTGTGCAGGCCCGGGACGCGCATCGCGAGGATCGCCATGTCGTCGGACGGGGCGTCCGTGGCGAAGCGCTCGACTGCGCGCATGATGCGGGCCGCGACCGCGCCGGCCGTCAGGCCCGTACAGGTCGTCAGGACGTCGGCGAGGCCGTCGTCGCCCAGCATGCGGGTGCCCTCGCGGCGTTCGGTCACGCCGTCCGTCACGCAGAGCAGGACGTCGCCGGGGTCGAGCGTCATCGTCTGCTCGTACAGCTCCAGGTCGTCCATGACGCCCAGCAGGGGCTGCGGTTCGGCGTACGGCTCGACCGTGCCGTCCTGGCGCAGGCGGAGCGGGAGCGGGTGGCCGGCACAGACGATCTTCAGGACGGCCGAGCCGTCCTCCTGGGGCCACAGCTCGCCGTAGAGAAGGGTGAGGAAGCGGCTGCGGGCGCCCTCGTCCAGGATCGCGGCGTTCAGGCGCTCCAGGACGGCGGGGCCGCCGAAGCCCTCGCGGGCGAGCAGGCGCAGGGCGTGGCGGGCGAGGCCCGTGACGGCCGCGGCCTCCGGGCCGGTGCCGCAGACGTCGCCGATCGCGAAGCCGTACGCGCCGTCGCGGATGGGGAAGAGGTCGTAGAAGTCGCCGCCGACTTCGTTGCCCTCGCCGGCCGCGCGGTAGATGACCTCGACCTCGACGCCCGGGATCTGCGGGAGCTCCGGGGGCAGCAGGCTGCGCTGGAGGGACTGGCTGATGGCCATGCGCTCGGAGTAGAGACGGGCGTTGTCGAGGGCGAGAGCCGCTCGGCGGGAGAGATCTTCGGCCAATTCCAGGATCTCTTGGCGGAAGTGTTCTTCGGAGGGCTTGCCGAGCGTGAGCATGCCGATGACGCGGTTGCGGGCGACCAGGGGGAGGACCACGGTCTCGCCGCCGACGGCCGACGCCGTGGAGAGCGTCGTGCCGATGCCGGAGGCCACGCTCATGGGCTCGCCCAGGCCCAGGCTGCGCATGGAGGTGCGCAGGGCCGCCTGGTGGGCGGCTTCGGAGGGAGCCGTCCAGACGCGGGCGCCCGGGGTGGGGACCGGGTCCGGCGGGGCGATCTTGGCGAGGAGGGCCTTGAGGCCGTCGATGCGCTCCTCGTCCTCGTGCAGGACGTACGAGAGGTAGGGCTCGGCGGACTGGTCGGCGATGGTGTAGACGGCGCACCAGGTGGCGAGCGTGGGGACCGTCATCTGGGCCATGAGGGCCAGGGTCTGGTCGCGGTCGAGGGTGCCGGCGAGCAGGTCGGAGGCCTCGACGAGGAAGGAAAGGGAGCCGCGGCGGAGCCTTTCCAGCTCGCCCAGGCGCGCGGACTCCACGGCGAGGGCGATGCGGTCGGCGGCGAACTGGAGGCGGAGGGCCTCTTCGTTCGAGTACCGGCCCGCGGCCTCGGCGGCGACGCCCAGGGAGCCCGTGAGGCGGCCCTCGACCTTCAGCGGGACGGTGACGACGGAGCGCATGCCCGTGCCGGTGAGGAGGGGGACCGCGCCCGGTACGACGGTGAGGTCCTCGTGGACGGCCGGCATGCGGGCGGAGCCGTAGCGTCCGGGGGAGGCCTCGACCTGGACGCGGGCGAAGCGCTGGCGGGCGGAGGGCAGGCCCGTGGAGGCGCGGACCTCCAGCTCGGTCTCGTCGTCGGTGGCCAGGAGCAGGAAGGCGGCGTCGCCGTCGAGCATGTCGCGGGCGCGCTCGACGGTGCGCTGGAGCAGGCCGTCGAGGTCGTCGGGGGCGGGGGAGCCGATGAAGACCTCGAAGGGGTCCGTGGCGTTCGGCTCGCTGAGGGTGGCCTGCTCGGGGGTGCCGCCGCGCAGCGGGGTCTGGAGGACGGCGCGCTCGTCGTCGCGTACGAGGAGGCAGACCGTGGAGGGTTCGCCGTCGGTGTCGCGGACGCGCAGGTGGGAGGCGTAGACGGGGATGACGCGGCCGTGGGCGCCGCGGACGCCGTAGCTGCCTTCCCAGCGGGAGAGTTGGAGCGCCTCGGCGATGCCG
>NZ_LIRJ01000237.1 GCF_001419745.1 Streptomyces silaceus
CCGGCTGCGGACAGCTCGTCCCCAGCGCGTCCACGGTCACGGCCTCGGCGTCCCCGCTGCCGCCCGCCACCGGGGCACCCAGCGTCTCCCGCACGCCCCGCACCACCCCCGGCAGCACGTCGAGGAACCGCTCGACCTCGGCCTCCTCGGCGCCGAGCGGCAGCGAGACCCGTACGTTCCCCTCGCTCACCACTCCCATGGCCCGCAGCACATGGCTCGGCGTCAGCGTGGAGCTGGTGCACGACGACCCGGACGAGACCGAGAACCCGGCCCGGTCCAGCTCGTGCAGCACCGTCTCCCCGTCGACATAGAGACAGGAGAAGGTGACCAGATGCGGCAGCCGTCGCACCGGGTCGCCCACCACCTCCACGTCCGGCACCAGCTCCGGCACCCGCGCCCGGATCCGCTCCGTCAGCTCCCGCAGCCGGGCGGCCTGCGCGGCGGCCTCGGACCGCACCGCCCGCAGCGCGGCGGCCGCCGCGACGACCGCCGGAATGTTCTCGAACCCGGCCGCCCGACCGGACTCCCGCTCGTCCACCGGACCCTGGGCGGCGAACCGCACCCCCTTGCGCACGACGAGAAGCCCGACACCTGCCGGACCGCCCCATTTATGGGCGCTTCCCGTCAACAGGGACCAGTCGCCTTCCACCGGCCCCCAGGCCAGCGACTGCGCGGCGTCGACCAGGAGCGGCACCCCGGCGGCCCGGCACACCCCGGCCACCCCGGCGACCGGCTGCTCGGTGCCGACCTCGTGGTTGGCGGACTGCAGACACGCGAGCGCGGTGTCCTCGCGGAGCGCTCGCGCGTACGCCTCCGGGGTCACCGCCCCGCCCCGGTCCACCGCCACCTCGGTCACCACCCCGCCGTCGGCCTCGTGGGCCTCGGCCGAATGGAGCACCGAAGAATGTTCGACGGCGGACACGATCAGGTGGCGTCCGGCGCGCCGCCGCCCGGCCAGCGCCCCGGCGATCCCGGAGTGCACGGCACGGGTCCCCGACGAGGTGAAGACCAGCTCGTCCGGGCGGCAGCCCACCGCGTCGGCGGCCGCCTCGCGCGCGGCGTCGAGCAGCATCCGGGCCCGCCGCCCCTCGCGGTACAGCCGCGCGGGATCGGCCCACCCCTCGTCGAGCGAGGCCTGCAGGGCCTGCCGGGCGACGGGGTGAAGGGGCGCGGAGGAGGCGACATCGAAGTAGGACACGCCCCCAAACTAGAACGCCCACGAGACGAGCCGCTCCTTCGGGTGACGTCGTCGAGGCGTCCCGGAGGAGCGCGGGGAACCGCGCGGCCGGCCGCGGCGGACCCGCGGTCGCGGACCCGCGGATTCCGCCCGGCGGCAGGGCGCCCGACCCCCCGTCAGAAAGCGCTCGACGGCACGCCGTCCCACCCTTCGGAGTGACCCGCGGCGCGTTAGGCACCCTCCCCGCGCGACCCCAAATAGCGTCCAGTAGGGTTTGGTCCGCATAAACATCCAAACCCCTGCCCGCCGCAGGGCGGCGACCGACCAGCGAGTAAGGCCGCAGCCGACCGCGCGGGCGAGACTCTCGGGAAGGCGCTACGTGAGTCCCAACGGCTCCGACCGCTCGTCGCGGCGCCCGATGCGGCGGAAGCTGCCGCAGGTGCTGACTGCGGGCCTGATCCTGGCGACCGCCACCGGTTGCACATACAAGGATTTCCCCCGCCTCGGAATGCCCACCCCGGTAACGGAAGAGGCTCCGCGGATTCTCTCCCTCTGGCAGGGCTCGTGGGCGGCAGCGCTCGCCACGGGCGTGCTGGTCTGGGGTCTGATCCTGTGGAGCGTCATCTTCCACCGGCGCAGCCGCACCAAGGTGGAAGTACCGGCGCAGACGCGTTACAACATGCCCATCGAGGCGCTGTACACGGTGGTTCCGCTCATCATCGTCTCGGTGCTCTTCTACTTCACGGCACGTGACGAGTCCAAGCTCCTCAAGCTGGAAGACAAGCCGGCCCACACGATCAACGTGGTCGGCTACCAGTGGAGCTGGGGCTTCAACTACGTCGAGAACGTCCCGGGCGCAGGCAAGGACAACGCCAAGACGTCCAAGGACCTGGAGGCCATCCCGGAGAGGTTCCGCAAGGACTTCCCCGCGAACGCCAACGGTGTCTACGAGGTCGGCACGCCCGGCGAGCGGAACCCCCAGAACGGCAACCCCGGACCGACCCTCTGGCTCCCCAAGGGCGAGAAGGTCCGCTTCGTGCTGACTTCGCGTGACGTCATCCACTCCTTCTGGGTGGTGCCGTTCCTCATGAAGCAGGACGTCATCCCGGGCCACACCAACGCTTTCGAGGTGACTCCCAACAAGGAGGGCACCTTCATGGGCAAGTGCGCCGAGCTCTGCGGTGTCGACCACTCCCGGATGCTCTTCAACGTCAAGGTCGTCTCTCCCGAGCGCTACAAGCAGCACCTCGAGGACCTGGCGAAGAAGAACCAGACCGGATACATCCCGGCCGGCATCGAGCAGACGCCCCATGAGAAGAACCGGGAGACGAACAACCTGTGAGCATCCTCAACGAACCCCAGGGTGCCGCGGCAGCAGAGGACTCGTACGAGAACGAGCTGCCGGTCAGGCGCAAGCAGCCGGGAAACGTCGTCATCAAGTGGTTGACCACCACTGACCACAAGACGATCGGCACGCTCTATCTGGTCACGTCGTTCGCGTTCTTCTGCATCGGCGGCGTCATGGCGCTCTTCATGCGCGCCGAACTCGCCCGTCCCGGCACGCAGATCATGTCGAACGAGCAGTTCAACCAGGCGTTCACGATGCACGGCACGATCATGCTGCTGATGTTCGCGACGCCGCTGTTCGCGGGCTTCGCGAACTGGATCATGCCGCTGCAGATCGGCGCACCGGACGTCGCCTTCCCGCGGCTGAACATGTTCGCCTATTGGCTGTACCTGTTCGGCTCGCTCATCGCGGTCGGCGGCTTCCTGACGCCGAACGGCGCGGCCGACTTCGGGTGGTTCGCCTACAGCCCGCTCTCGGACGCCGTCCGTTCGCCGGGCATCGGCGCCGACATGTGGATCATGGGTCTGGCCTTCTCCGGCTTCGGCACGATCCTCGGCTCGGTCAACTTCATCACCACGATCATCTGCATGCGCGCTCCGGGCATGACGATGTTCCGCATGCCGATCTTCGTGTGGAACGTGCTGCTGACGGCCGTCCTGGTCCTGCTGGCCTTCCCGGTCCTCGCGGCCGCGCTGTTCGCCCTGGAGGCGGACCGCAAGTTCGGTGCCCACATCTTCGACGCGGCCAACGGCGGCGCCCTGCTGTGGCAACACCTCTTCTGGTTCTTCGGCCATCCAGAGGTGTACATCATCGCCTTGCCGTTCTTCGGCATCATCTCCGAGGTCATCCCGGTCTTCTCCCGCAAGCCGATGTTCGGCTACATGGGCCTGATCGGCGCGACCATCGCGATCGCGGGTCTGTCGGTGACCGTGTGGGCGCACCACATGTACGTCACGGGCGGCGTGCTGCTCCCGTTCTTCTCCTTCATGACGTTCCTCATCGCCGTGCCAACAGGCGTGAAGTTCTTCAACTGGATCGGAACGATGTGGAAGGGGTCCTTGTCCTTCGAGACCCCGATGCTGTGGGCGGTCGGCTTCCTGATCACCTTCACCTTCGGTGGTCTGACGGGTGTCATCCTGGCCTCGCCGCCGATGGACTTCCACGTCTCGGACTCGTACTTCGTGGTGGCGCACTTCCACTACGTGGTCTTCGGCACCGTGGTCTTCGCGATGTTCTCCGGCTTCCACTTCTGGTGGCCGAAGTTCACCGGCAAGATGCTCGACGAGCGCCTGGGCAAGATCACCTTCTGGACGCTGTTCGTCGGCTTCCACGGCACGTTCCTGGTGCAGCACTGGCTGGGTGCCGAGGGCATGCCGCGTCGTTACGCGGACTACCTCGCCGCCGACGGCTTCACCGCGCTGAACACGATCTCCACGATCTGCTCGTTCCTGCTCGGCCTGTCGATCCTGCCGTTCTTCTACAACATCTGGAAGACGGCCAAGTACGGCAAGAAGATCGAGGTCGACGACCCGTGGGGCTACGGCCGCTCGCTGGAGTGGGCGACGTCCTGCCCGCCGCCGCGGCACAACTTCCTCACCCTGCCGCGCATCCGCTCGGAATCGCCGGCGTTCGACCTGCACCACCCTGAGATCGCGGCGCTCGACCACCTCGAGGACCACGGTCACGCGGACAAGGCGCTCGCGGGCGGCAAGGAGGCCGGCAAGTGAAGATCCAGGGCAAGATGTTCATCTGGCTGAGCGTCTTCGTCCTCGCCATGGCGATCGTCTATGGCGTGTGGTCGAAGGAGCCGGCCGGTACCACGGCGCTCTTCCTGGCCTTCGGCCTGTGCGTGATGATCGGCTACTACCTGGCCTTCACGGCCCGGCGGGTCGACGCGGCCGCACAGGACAACAAGGAGGCCGACGTCGCGGACGAGGCCGGCGAGGTGGGCTTCTTCAGCCCGCACAGCTGGCAGCCGCTCTCGCTGGCCGTCGGTGGCGCGCTCGCCTTCCTGGGCGTCGTCTTCGGCTGGTGGCTGCTGTACTTCTCGGCCCCGATCATCCTGATCGGCCTGTGGGGCTGGGTGTTCGAGTACTACCGCGGCGAGAACCAGACCCAGTGAGTCTGTAGCTCCGCCCGCACCCGAAGGGCCCGGACACTCCTGACGGAGTGTCCGGGCCCTTCGGCGTGCCGAGGGGCGCGTGCCCCGAACGGGGGAGGGGCGCATCGCGGAGTACGACGGGTGCGCATTCCGGACGAACCCGGACGGGTCACCCGCCGCGCCGGACCTGATGAACCTTCATACCGTGTGTTCATGAGCCACTCACCGCGAATTCGCACGGTACTGAGCTGCACGATGCTGGTGGCCGCCCTCGGTGCGGGGGCCACGGCGTGCGGCAGCTCCGACGGCCACCCGCTCTCGGCGAAGCCGTACGACGCGGCCGGCCAGATCGCCTTCAACGGCCCCGTGGGCAGTCAGAAGGCGGACCCCGACAAGCCCCTGGAGGTCACCGCCCAGGGCGAGGAGGGGCGCATCACCGATGTGACGGCCACCGACGCGATGGGCCGCTACGTGGCGGGCGAACTCTCCGCCGACGGGGAGCGGTGGCACAGCACCGCCCCGCTGGCGGCAGGGGCCCATTACACGGTCCGGGTGAGCACCGAGGACGAGGAGGGCTCGCCGGGCCGCAAGGTCATGGCCTTCGACACGGCCGAGGCCGTCAAGAAGAAGCAGCTGAAGGTCACCTTCGGCCCCGACGCGGGCAAGTACGGCGTCGGGCAGCCCGTCACGGCCTCCCTCAACAGGCCGGTGAAGGGCAAGGAGGCCAGGGCGATCGTCGAGCGCGCCCTGAAGGTCCGCTCGGTGCCCGCCGCCGAGGGCGCCTGGTACTGGGTGGACAGCGAGACGCTGCACTTCCGCCCCAAGGAGTACTGGCCCGCGGGCGCGACCGTGCACGTCTCCAGCAATCTGGAGGGCATCAAGGTCAACGACAAGCTGTGGGGCGGTGACGCCAAGCCGCTCAAGCTCACCATCGGCGACCGCATCGAGGCTGTGACGGACGCCTCGTCCCACTGGATGACGGTGTACCGCAACGGCGAGGAGATCAACTCCATCCCGGTGACCACCGGCAAGCCGGGCTACTCCACCCGCAACGGCGTCAAGGTGGTGCTCGGCAAGGAGTACTTCGTACGCATGCGCGGCACGAGCATCGGCATCCCGACGGGCAGCGCCGACTCGTACAACCTGCCGGTGTACTACGCGACGAGACTCACCGACACGGGTGAATATGTGCACGCCGCACCCTGGTCGGTCGGCTCCCAGGGCTACGACAACGTCAGCCACGGCTGTGTGGGCATGAGCACCGGCAACGCCGCCTGGTTCTTCGAGACCGTGCGCCAGGGCGACATCACCCGGACCGTCAACAGCTACGGCGAGGACATGCCGGCCTTCGGCAACGGCCTCGGCGACTGGAACATGAGCTGGAAGAAGTGGCGGGAGGGCAGCGCGCTGCTCTCCGGCACCAAGGAGGGCCCAGCGCCGGTCGACGCGGCCCGACTGCGGCCGCAGGTCTAGCAGAGCCGCACAGCGGCTCTCAGCGCCACGACAGAGGGGCCCACGCGATCACGCGGGCCCCTCTGTCGTGCTGTCCGTGCGCTCGGCGTCCTGCGGGGCTTCAGGCCTCCACGGCGAGCCGCGTGCGCAGCAGGCCGGCCAGTGCGTCCGCGAACTCCACCGGCTCGACCGGAAGGGTCACCGCCGCCTCCGCGCGGCTCCAGGTGGCCAGCCAGGCGTCCTGCGGGCGCCCCATGAGCAGCAGCACGGGCGGCGCCTGGAAGACCTCGTCCTTGATCTGGCGGCACACGCCCATGCCGCCCGCGGGCACGGCCTCGCCGTCCAGGACGCAGACGTCGATGCCGCCCTGGTCCAGCTCCTTCAGGACCGCGGGCAGCGTCGCGCACTCGACGAACTCGACCACGGGAACGTCGGTCGCGGGGCGGCGGCCGGTCGCCAGCCGGACTTGCTCGCGGGTGCTCGCGTTGTCGCTGTAGACCAGCACCGTGGCGGTCGGCTGCATTGTTCCTCCAGAACATCGGGCTGAGCGAAGCTGTGCCGTCATGGAATCGGGAACCGATGCGCGGATGCTACTCCTCCCGACACCCCGTCAACAGCGGTTCGGACAGGCCTCCGATGGGCCATCCGGGCAGGACACACCCCACAGACACTCCGAACGGCACCCCCCGGGGTGAGGGCGGGATAAGCGACCGACATAATGTCGGTCGTGGCGACAGCAACGACAGTAGATACCGGGCACGCGCACCCGCCGGTCAATCGACCGAACCTCACCAGCGTCGGAACCATCATCTGGTTGAGTTCCGAGCTGATGTTCTTCGCGGCCCTCTTCGCGATGTACTTCACCCTGCGATCGGTGACGGGTCCCGATCACTGGAAGGAAATGGCTTCGGCCCTGAACTTCCCGTTCTCGGCGACGAACACCACGATCCTGGTGCTCTCCTCACTCACCTGCCAGCTCGGCGTCTTCGCCGCCGAGCGCGGTGACGTGAAGAAGCTCAGGATGTGGTTCATCGTCACGTTCATCATGGGTGCGATCTTCATCGGCGGTCAGGTGTACGAGTACACCGAGCTGGTCAAGCACGAGGGCCTCTCGCTCTCGTCCGACCCGTACGGCTCGGTCTTCTACCTGACCACCGGCTTCCACGGACTGCACGTGACGGGCGGCCTGATCGCCTTCCTGCTGGTCCTCGGCCGCACCTACGCGGCCCGGAGGTTCACCCACGAGCAGGCGACCGCAGCCATCGTCGTGTCCTACTACTGGCACTTCGTCGATGTGGTCTGGATCGGCCTCTTCGCCACGATCTACATGATCAAGTAATCGGCGGGTCGCTCCGGCGACGCAACCGACTCATTCCAGAAGCATCGACGCAGAAGATCCTGACACCGGGGTAATCCGTGAAAAAGCTCTCCGCACGACGACGCCATCCGCTGGCGGCGGTCGTCGTCCTACTCCTCGCGCTGGCGGCCACCGGGGGGCTGTACGCCGCGTTCGCGCCGGCGGACAAGGCGCAGGCCGATGACACCGCCCAGTCCCTCGCCATCGACGAGGGCAAGAAGCTCTACGCCGTGGGCTGCTCCAGCTGCCACGGAACCGGCGGTCAGGGCTCCTCCGACGGTCCGAGCCTGGTGGGCGTGGGCGCCGCCGCTGTCGACTTCCAGGTCGGCACCGGCCGTATGCCGCTCCAGCAGCAGGGCGCCCAGGCGCCCAAGAAGAAGGTCATCTACAACCAGGCCCAGATCGACCAGCTCGCGGCGTACATCTCGTCGCTGGGCGCCGGTCCCACGGTGCCGACCGAGAAGCAGTACAGCCCGGACGGGGCGGACATCGCCAAGGGCGGTGAGCTGTTCCGTACCAACTGCGCGCAGTGTCACAACTTCACCGGTGAAGGTGGAGCGCTGACGCACGGCAAGTTCGCGCCTTCGCTGGAGGGCGTCTCCCCGAAGCACATCTACGAGGCCATGCAGACCGGCCCGCAGAACATGCCGTCCTTCCCCGACACGACGATGCCGGAGAAGGAAAAGAAGGACATCATCGCGTACCTCGACGCGGTCAACGGTGAGAAGACCGAGAGCCCTGGCGGTCTCAAGCTGGGTGGTCTGGGGCCGGTCAGTGAAGGCCTCTTCGCCTGGATCTTCGGTCTCGGTTCGCTGATCGCGGTCGCCGTGTGGGTCGCCGCTCGGACCGCAAAGGCCAAGAAGTCATGAGTAGCCAAGAGATTCCAGAAGAGAAGAACCTGCCCAGCGAGCAGGACGCCGAGCACGGCTCGGTGGCGGTCGCGGACGAGAACCCGTTCGCCGACCCGGGCCTTCCGCCCCACGAGCACCGCATCCAGGACATCGACGAGCGGGCGGCCAAGCGCTCCGAGCGCGCGATCGCCTTCCTGTTCACGCTCTCGATGCTGGCCACGGTCGGATTCATCGCCTCGTTCGTCGCCATCCCGGCGGACAAGAGCGTGTTCATCTGGCCCATCGGTCACATCAGCGGCCTGAACTTCGCCCTGGGTCTGACCCTCGGCCTGGCGCTCTTCTGCATCGGCGCGGGCGCGGTCCACTGGGCCCGCACCCTGATGTCCGACGTGGAGGTCGCCGACGAGCGTCACGCGATCGAGGCCGAGCCCGAGGTCAAGGCCAAGGTCATGGCCGACTTCAAGGCCGGTGCCGAGGAGTCGCAGTTCGGCCGGCGCAAGCTGATCCGCAACACGATGTTCGGCGCGCTCGCCCTGGTCCCGCTCTCCGGCGTCGTCCTGCTGCGTGACCTCGGTCCGCTGCCCGAGGACAAGCTCCGGCACACCAAGTGGGCCAAGGGCAAGATGCTCGTGAACATGAACACCCACGAGCCGCTGCGTCCCTCGGACGTGCAGGTCGGTTCGCTGACGTTCGCGATGCCCGAGGGCATGTCGGAGCACGACCACGACTTCCAGACCCAGATCGCCAAGGCCGCCCTGATGATCGTCCGGATCCAGCCGGAGAACATCAAGGACAAGCGCGAGCTGGAGTGGTCGCACGAGGGCGTCGTGGCGTACTCCAAGATCTGCACCCACGTGGGCTGCCCGATCTCCCTGTACGAGCAGCAGACGCACCACGTCCTCTGCCCGTGCCACCAGTCCACCTTCGACCTCTCCGACGGTGCCCGAGTGATCTTCGGCCCGGCCGGTCACGCCCTGCCGCAGCTGCGCATCGGTGTGAACGAGGAGGGCTACCTCGAGGCGCTCGGCGACTTCGAAGAGCCCGTCGGTCCTGCCTTCTGGGAGCGCGGATGAGCACCAACGACAACGCACGGAAGAAGGCACCCGCCGGCGAGCGGGTGGCCGACTGGGCGGACGGCCGGCTGGGGATCTACTCCCTCGCCAAGGCCAACATGCGCAAGATCTTTCCGGACCACTGGTCCTTCATGCTCGGCGAGATCTGCATGTACAGCTTCATCATCATCATCCTCACGGGTGTGTACCTGACGCTGTTCTTCCACCCGTCGATGAACGAGGTGGAGTACCACGGCAGCTACGTCCCGCTGCAGGGACAGCTGATGTCCGAGGCGTTCAACTCGACCATGCACATCTCCTTCGATGTGCGCGGTGGTCTGCTGATCCGGCAGATCCACCACTGGGCGGCGCTGATCTTCCTCGCCGGCATGTTCGTGCACATGATGCGCGTGTTCTTCACGGGCGCGTTCCGCAAGCCGCGTGAGATCAACTGGCTGTTCGGCTTCCTGCTGTTCGTCCTCGGCATGTTCACCGGCTTCACCGGTTACTCGCTCCCGGACGACCTGCTCTCCGGCACCGGTGTCCGCTTCATGCAGGGCGCGATCCTGTCCGTCCCGGTCGTCGGCACCTACCTGTCGATGTTCCTGTTCGGCGGGGAGTTCCCGGGCGGCGACTTCGTGGCGCGGTTCTACTCGGTGCACATCCTGCTGCTGCCGGGCATCATGCTCGGTCTGATGGTGGCGCACCTGATCCTGGTCTTCTACCACAAGCACACGCAGTTCGCGGGCCCCGGAAAGACCAACAAGAACGTCGTCGGCATGCCGCTGCTCCCGGTCTACATGGCCAAGGCCGGAGGCTTCTTCTTCCTGGTCTTCGGTGTCATCGCGGCCATCGCGGCGATCGCCTCGATCAACCCGATCTGGGCCATCGGCCCCTACCGTCCGGACCAGGTGTCCACCGGCGCCCAGCCCGACTGGTACATGGGCTTCGCCGAGGGTCTGATCCGTGTCATGCCGGGCTGGGAGATCAACCTGTGGGGCCACACGCTCGTCCTGGGCGTGTTCATCCCGCTGGTCGTCTTCCCGCTGGTCCTGGCGGCTATCGCGGTCTACCCGTTCATCGAGTCCTGGGTCACCGGCGACAAGCGCGAGCACCACATCCTGGACCGCCCGCGCAACGCCCCGACCCGTACGGCCTTCGGTGTCGCCTGGGTGACGGCGTACATGATCATGCTCGTCGGTGGTGGCAACGACCTCTGGGCCACGCACTTCCACCTGTCGATCAACTCGATCACCTGGTTCGTCCGGATCTTCTTCTTCGTCGGACCGGTCATCGCGTTCATCGTCACGAAGCGGATCTGCCTGGGCCTGCAGCGGCGCGACAAGGACAAGGTGCTGCACGGACGCGAGTCCGGCATCATCAAGCGCCTGCCGCACGGCGAGTTCATCGAGGTCCACGAGCCGCTCAGCCAGGAGCAGCTGCACACCCTCACCGCGCACGAGCAGTACAAGCCGCTCGAGATCGGCCCGACGGTCGACGAGAACGGCGTCGAGCGCAAGGTGTCCGGTTCGCAGAAGCTCCGGGCCAAGCTCTCCAAGGGCTACTACGGGGAGGACAACCAGATCCCCAAGCCCACCGTCGAGGAGTACAAGGAGATCACGAGCGGCCACGGTCACCACTGATCACCTGATGCTCCTCTGAGAGCAACGACCACAAGGTCGCCACGGCAGGAGCCCCGTCCATTGCATGGACGGGGCTCTTTGCCGTCCCCGGGGCTGGATAGGGTGGTCCCATCCCACATCGGTGGGTGTGTGCTTTCCACATCGACGAAAATCAGGAGCGGCCATGAGCGCTGTGACCCCCGCAGGAGGCGACACCGCGGCGGGCCGTTCCTGGCCCGACGTACTGAACGGCCTGCTCGACGGCCGCGACCAGAGCGCCGACGACACGGCATGGGCCATGGACCGCATCATGCGCGGCGAGGCCACCGACGCCCAGATCGCGGGCTTCGTGGTCGCGCTGCGGGCCAAGGGCGAGACCGTCGAGGAGATCTCCGGTCTGGTGCGCGCGATGTACGAGCACGCCAATGTGATCGACGTGCCGGGCCGGACGGTCGACATCGTCGGCACCGGCGGCGACGGCGCCAAGACCGTCAACATCTCCACGATGTCCGCGATCGTCGTCGCCGGCGCGGGCGCGAAGGTCGTCAAGCACGGCAACCGCGCCGCCTCGTCGGCCAGCGGCGCCTCCGACGTCCTGGAGAAGCTCGGCGTCAACCTCCAGCTCACCCCGGCGCGGGTCGTCGAGGTGGCCGAGGAGGCGGGCATCACCTTCTGCTTCGCCGTGAAGTTCCACCCGGCGCTGCGGCACGCGGGCGCCGCGCGCGGCCAGCTTGGCATCCGGACGGTCTTCAACCTCCTGGGCCCGCTGACCAACCCGGCGCGCGTGCGCTCGCAGGCGGTCGGTGTCGCCGACCCGCGCATGGCGCCCGTCGTCGCCGGGGTGTTCGCCGAGCGCGGGCACTCCTCGCTCGTCTTCCGCGGTGACGACGGGCTCGACGAGCTGACGACGACGGCGACCTCCCGGGTCTGGGTGGTGCGCGACGGCGCCGTGCACGAGGAGGCCTTCGACCCGCGGGACGTGGGCATCGACCTGGTGCCCGTCGAGGCGCTGCGGGGCGCCGACGCCTCGTACAACGCCGAGGTGGCCCTGCGGCTGCTCGACGGCGAGACCGGTCCCGTGCGGGACGCGGTGCTGCTCAACTCGGCGGCGGCGCTGGCGGCCCTCGCGCAGGAGAAGGGGAGCCTCGTGGAGCAGATCCGGGCCGGCATGGCGCGGGCCGCGGAGTCCATCGACTCGGGGGCCGCGAAGAAGGCCCTGGAGCGGTGGGTGGCGGCCAGCAACCGCTGAAACCCCCGACAGGTGTGACGCAGGGCGCAGTCCGGATCCTGGACTGCGCCTTGCGCGTCGAAGATCGTGTGGCAGGATGCTGCACAGGTCATGAGTGACAGCGACTACGGCCCCGGCCCGCTGTCCGGCAACCCTCCGTCCGTGGCGGGGTGCCCCGGGTGAAGACCAGGCCGTACGCAGCAAGGCGTATGGCAAGCGCGGACCCCTCGCGATCACCAGGGGTCCTGGTCATCGAGGGAGCAGTCTCGTGAGCAAGCGAATGTGACAGGGCTTTCACGCCCCGCCTCCGCACACCCTTCTTCACCTTTCTCCCGCGCCGTCGACGCAGCTCTCCACGCAGCTCCGGCGCGGTGAATTCACCTGCCTCTCACGGGAGTTCGCCATGTCTGTCTCCGCCGTTGCCGTCGACGCCTCCGTCTGTGCCCCGCTGCCGGTCCTCGGCCGGGACGTCACCGTTCCGCTGGTCACCGGCGGCGAGGTCACCTACGCCGCGCTCGACTACGCGGCGAGCGCGCCGGCGCTGCAGCGGGTCTGGGACGACGTCGCCGCCTACGCGCCGTACTACGGCAGCGTGCACCGCGGCGCCGGCTACCTCTCGCAGCTCTCCACCGACCTCTTCGAGAACTCCCGCACGGCCGTCGCCGAGTTCCTCGGCTGCCGCGAGGGCGACCAGGTCGTCTTCACCCGGTCGACCACCGACTCGCTGAACCTGCTGGCCGCCGCCCTGCCCGCCGACTGCCAGGTCTTCGTCTTCGAGACCGAGCACCACGCCTCGCTCCTGCCGTGGCGGGACGCCCGCGTCACCTACCTCAACGCGCCGCGCACCCCCGACGAGGCCGTGCAGACCCTGGAGCGGGCCCTCGCCGACCGCGCCCCTTCCCCAAGCTCTCGACTTCGTTCGAGCAGGGGAGGCCCCACTGGCCCGGCCCTCGTCTGCGTCACCGGTGCCTCCAACGTCACCGGTGAGCTCTGGCCGGTGCGCGAGCTCGCGGCGGCCGCTCACGCGCACGGTGCCCGCATCGTGCTCGACGCCGCGCAGCTCGCGCCCCACCACCCGGTCTCCATCGACGAGTTGGACGTCGACTGGGTCGCCTTCTCCGGCCACAAGCTGTACGCGCCCTTCGGCTCGGGCGTCCTCGCCGGCCGCTCCGACTGGCTGCGCGCGGCCGAGCCGTACCTCGCGGGCGGCGGCGCCTCGCGGAAGGTGGCGCGGCGCACCGACGGCGGCGTGGACGTGGAGTGGCACGACAGCGCGGCCCGGCACGAGGCCGGCTCCCCGAACGTCATCGGCGTCTACTCCATCGCCGCCGCCTGCAAGGCGCTCACCGAGGCGGGCTTCGACGAGCTGGTGGCCCGCGAGCAGTACCTGATCCGCAAGGTCCGCGAGGGCCTCGCCGAGGTGCCGCAGGTGCGGATCCTGTCGCTCTTCGGGGACGACGCGCCGCGCGTGGGCGTCATCTCCTTCGTGGTGGACGGCTGGAACAGCTCGCACTTCGCCGCCGCGCTCTCCGCCGAGTACGGCATCGGCGTGCGCGACGGCCTGTTCTGCGCCCACCCGCTGGTGCGCACCCTGCTCGGCAGCGAACCCGACGAGCCCGGCGAGTGCGGCGCCCCCGAGGCCGCGCCCGGCGAGAAGTCGCTGAACGCGATCCGGGTGAGCTTCGGCGCGGGCACCCCCGACGAGCACGTCGAGCGCTTCGTGCGCGCCGTCAAGGAGCTGGTGTCCGACGGCGCGCGGTGGAGCTACCGCACCGAGGACGGGCGCTGCGTGCCCGACACCGCCGCCGCCTGAGCGTACGGCGACGGCAGCCGTGCGCCGAGCCGGATCATCCGCAGGGCCCGTTCGGTCGCGTCGGTGAGGAACTCGCCGCCCCGGCCGAGCGCCTCCGTCAGCGAGACGGGGGCGGGCAGGATCGCGCTGTAGGCGTCGACGCCGGCCGCCCGCACCTGATGGGCGCCGTGCCCGATCGTGCCGGCGAGCACCAGGACCGGGCGGTCGAACCGCTTGGCGCGGCGGGCCACTTCGGCGGGGATCTTCCCGCGCGGCGTCTGGTGGTCCAGGGCGCCCTCCGCGGTGATGACCAGATCGGCGCGGGCGAGGCGGGCGTCCAGGTCGATGTGGTCGAGCAGCACGTCGAAGCGGGGCAGCAGCGCGGCGCCGAGGGCGGCGAGCCCGGCGCCGAGCCCGCCGGACGCGCCGGTGCCGGGGCCGCGCGCCAGGTCGCCCGGCACGCGCAGATCGCGGGTGAGGACGGCCGCCCAGTGCTCCAGGGCGGCGGCCAGCTCCTCGACCTGCGTGGGGGTGGCGCCCTTCTGGGGGCCGAAGACGCGGGCGACACCGCGCTCGCCGCACAGGACGTTGAAGGGGTTGCAGGCCACCCGGATCCCGGTGTCCGCGAGGCGCGGGTCGAGGCCGCTCGCGTCGATGCGGCTCAGCCGCCTCAGCTCCCGTCCGCCGCGCGGCAGTTCCCAGCCGTCCGCGTCCAGGAGCCGGGCGCCGAGGGCCTGGAGGGCGCCCGCGCCGCCGTCCGAGGTGCCCGAGTCGCCGCAGCCGACCAGGATGCGCCGGGCGCCCGTGTCGAGGGCGGCGCGGATCAGCTCGCCGACGCCGTACGTGGTGGTGGCCCCCGGATCGCGCAGGTCGCGGGGGACCAGGGAGAGCCCGGCCACGGCGGCCATCTCGACGACGGCCGTGCCGTCGCGCAGCAGCGCGAAGTGCGTGCCGATGGACTGGCCGACGGGCCCGGTCGCGGGCAGGGCGACCAGGCGGCCGCCGTCCGCGGCGGCCAGCGCGCGTGCCGTGCCCTCGCCGCCGTCCACCAGCGGGATCAGATCGGTCTCGGCGTCCGGGACGACACGGCGTACGCCCGCGGCGATGGCCTCGGCCACGGAGCCCGCGGACAGGGACTCCTTGAAGCCGCTGGGGGCGATGGCGAAACGGGTGAGCATGAGGATCTCCTCGGTGGTGCGGCGTACTCCGGTGGTACGGCGGACGGCGGGGGTTCAGCGGACGGGTACGCCGAGCAGCGGCCACAGCGTCACGGCGAAGAGCAGGACCAGCGCGGCCGTCAGCGGCGCCAGGACCGCGGACAGGCGCAGCAGGTCGCGCGGGGTGTAGGTGGGGGTGCCGGGGATCTCCGCGAAGAGGGTGACCGGCTTCGCGGAGGCGGGCAGCGTGTGGCAGAAGCCGGCGGCGGCCGTGGAGGCGAGGGCGGCGGCGACCGGGTTGACGCCCGCGCCGACGGCCGCCGCGACGACCAGCGGGACGAGCACCGAGGAGCGTGCCGAGCGCGACTGCAGGACGAGGTGCGCGGCCGTGCTGACCACCACGACGACGGTGAGGAACACCCAGGGCGACAGGTCCAGGGGCAGCCCGGACACCAGCCATTTCGCCGCCCCCGAGTCGGCGAGCGCGACGCCCATCGCCATCGTCGCCGCCATGAACAGGAGCAGCGCCCAGGGGACCGTCCTCAGGGCGTCCTTGAGGCGTACGGTGCCGAGCGCGGGGGAGGCGGCGACGACCGCGCCGATCAGCGCGACGACGGCGGGCGGCACCTGGTGCAGCGGCTCGCTGCACCACAGCGCGACGACCGTGGCGAGCAGCAGGGCGCAGCGCGTCTCGGCCGGCTCCCAGGGGCCGGTGACCGGCTGCTGGCTGTGCTCCTGGAGCTGGTCGAGGGTGATGTGGACCGGGCCCTCGCGGTCGGCGCGCCGCGTCGTCGTGAGCAGGACGGCCTCGGCCGCCAGGTGCGAGGAGGCGACGGCGAGCGGCAGGCCGAGCAGCAGCCACTGCGTGAACCCGATCCGCTCGCCCGTCGCCTCCCACAGGACCGACACCGTGATCAGATGCGCGCCCGCGCCGATCAGGGTCGCGACCGCGGACAGGAGGATCACGGTCGGGAAGAGCAGCGCGAGCATCACGACCAGCCGCCGCCGGTCGGCGAGGACCTTGGCGAGGGCGAGGAACACGGGCAGCGCGAGCGCGGCGCGCCCCGAGGTGGCGGGTACCGCGAAGGCGGTGACGACCAGCGCGGCGGTCGTCAGGTGCGTCAGCTGCCGCACGGTGCGCGCGCCGCTGACGAGGAAGGCCGCGGCCCGCCCCGAGAGCCCGCTGCGCGCCACGGCGGCCGCGAGCACGAAGGCGCAGATCAGCAGCCACACCGTCTCGTCGCCGAGGGTGCCGAAGAGGGTGTCGCTGCTGATCACGCCGGTCGCGGTGAGGGCGAGGCCGGCGCCGAGCGCGATGTACGTGTCGTCGATCGGCGTGCCGATCCAGGCGCAGGTCGCCAGCGCGAAGACGGCGAGGGTCACACGGGCGTCGCCGCTCAGGCCGGGGAAGTTCCCGGGCACCACCAGCAGGGCGCAGATGCTGAGCGCGACGCAGAGGGTCACGGCTTGCCGCGGGTTCAAGGTCACGCCGTTCAGCGTGGTGCGGCGCCGTGAGCCCTCAATGAGCCGTAGATGAAAGGAACTTCACCGAGCCCCGCGCGCGGTCGCGCCGGGGCGCACGGGTGCTCACTCCGGCAGCCGGTAGCCCATCCCGCGCACCGTCTCCACCCGCTCCGAGCCGAGCTTCTTGCGCAGCGCGCGCACGTACACGTCCACGATGTTCGAACCCGGGTCGAAGTCGTAGCCCCACACGTGGGAGAGGATCTGCTCCCGCGAGAGCACCTGCCCGGGGTGGCGCAGGAACAGCTCCAGGAGGACGAACTCGCGGGCCGTCAGGTCCACCGTCCGCTCGCCCGAACGCGCCCTGCGGGTGCGCAGGTCGAGCGTGAGCTCCCCGCTGCGCAGCACCGTCACCTCGGGCGCCCGCGCCGCCGTGCGCAGCCGCAGCCGCACCCGGGCGAGCAGCTCCTCGAAGCGGAACGGCTTGGTCATCCAGTCGTCGGCGCCGCCCTCCAGACCGGCCACCGTGTCGCGCACCGAGTCCCGCGCGGTCAGCACGATGACGGGCGTGGACACCCGGGCCTCGCGCAGCTGGCGCAGGACCGTGAAGCCGTCCTTGCCGGGCAGTCCGATGTCCAGGACGATCAGGTCGAAGCCGCCGGTCAGGGCGTAGTCGTGGGCGGCGTCCCCGTCGGCGACCACGGTGGTCGTGAAGCCGTTGGCGCGCAGCCCCTTCTCGACGAAGGAGGCGATGCGCTCCTCGTCCTCGACGATCAGTAGCCGGTTCACTGCTGCGCCGCCCCTTCCGGTGGTTCCTGTACGAGTACGAACGTGGCGCCGCCGCCGTCCGTGGGGCGCAGTTCGACGCGCCCGCCGTGGCTCTCGGCGATGGCCCTGACGATGGCGAGGCCGAGCCCGGCCCCGGTGGCGCGGGAGCCGCGCCGTGCGGTGCCGCGCCGGAACCGCTCGAAGATCACCGCGGCGTCCTGCGGCTGCACGCCGGGCCCGCTGTCGGCGACGTACAGCTCGATCCGCCCCGCGGCCAGCCGCGAGCCGATGGAGACGCGCTGGCCGGGGACGGTGTGCTGGACGGCGTTCTGGGCCAGCTGCACCATCGCCTGGGTGATCCGCTGGGGGTCCAGGTCGGCCTCGGCGTCGGCGGTCTCGGCCAGGTGCCAGTCGCGCTCGCCGAGCGCCCGTGCCTTGACGAAGACGTCCGCGGTCAGCTCGGCGAGCTGCACCGGCTCCGGCGTGACGAAGTCGGGGCGCTCGGCCTTGGCGAGCAGCAGCAGGTCCTCGACGATGCGGCTCATCCGGTCCAGCTCCTCCGTCACGATGCGGACGGTCTCCTCGCGCTCGCCGGGCTCGTCGCCCATCAGCTCCAGGTGGCCGCGGACGATGGTGATGGGGGTGCGCAGCTCGTGGCCCGCGTCGTCGACGAACTCGCGCTGCGCGGCGAAGGCCCGTTCCAGGCGGTCCAGCATGCCGTTGAAGGTCTCGGCGAGGGCCGCGATGTCGTCCCTGCCCTGCACCGGGATGCGCCGGGTCAGGTCCTGCTCGGTGAGCTGGGCCGCGGCCGTGCGCACCAGCCGCACCGGCTTGAGGATGCGCCCGGCCACCGCCCAGCCGATGCCCGTCGTCAGCAGCAGCGCGACGCCGGAGATGGCGAGCAGCATGGTGAACACGTCGCCGGCCCTGGCCCGCTCGCCCGCCGGGTGGAAGGCCACGACGAAGGCCGCGGCCGGGTGGTTCGGCCCCTCCTCGATCTCCACCTTCGCCCAGCGGACCTCGCCCCGGTCGCGGTGGAGCGTGCCGGTCGCGTCGGGCGACTCGAACACGGCCCGCAGCGCGGCGGGGTCCTCGGCCAGCGGGTGGTCGATGCGCGGCTCGCGGGACTGCTCCTTCTTCGCGGGCGCCGTGCCGGGGCGGCCGACCAGGCCGAGGAGTTCCTCGTCGGGGTCGGCGTACTGCCGGGACAGGAAGAGTCGCAGGAGCGGGTCGGGGTCGGTGAACTTCTCGCCCGTGTGCGGGTCGACGCCCTCGCGCGCGAGGTTGGTGAACTCCCCGGTCTCCTGGGTCAGGAGCCGGTCGATGCGGTGGTCGACGTCGCGCAGCAGGACCGAGCGGGTGGTGGCCGCGACCGCGGTGAGCGCGACGGTCATCACGACGAGCAGCCACAGCAGGATGCGGACACGGGCCGATATCCAGCGGCGCGGGGGTTCAGCCGTCGTCACCGGGGCCGTCGTCGTCGTGGGTGTCGCCCCGGCCGTCGTCGCCGTCGTCGTCGTTGTCATCGCCCGAGGAATTCTCGCTCACCGGGGGCGGCGAGACCTTCTCGTCGGTCGGGGTGGGCCGGGGCGAGGACGGTGTCGACGACGGGGAGCCGCTCTCCAGCTCCACCTTCGGCGGGGCCTTGGGCGGCGCCGGGCTGTCGGTCAGGGCGTAGCTGGTCGCGGCGATGCCGAGCGGGATCGCGACGACGGCGGCCAGGGCGGCCATGCGGTGGGTGAAGACCATGACAGCGAGGGTGGCGGGCGTACCGCGCCGTCCGGATGAGGCGCGGATGAAGAAACCTTCATACGCCCCGGGGCGTGCGGTGGTGCCGGGGGAGCGGCAGGGCTAGGAGTCGAGCCCGATCGCGAACGCGGCCTCCAGGTCGTGCTGCGAGTACGTACGGAACGCCACGTGCGTGTCCGTGCCCTCCACGCCGGGGATCTTGCTGATGCGGCCGGGGATGACGTCCGCCAGGTCGTCGTGGCGCGACACCCGCACCATCGCGATCAGGTCGTACGTGCCGGTCACGGAGAAGACCTCGCTGACGGAGTCGAGCGCGGCGATCGACTCGGCGATCTCCGGAATCCGGTCCACGCTGGTCTTGATGAGCACGATCGCGGTGATCACGGCTGACTGTCTCCCTCGGTGGCCGGTGCTGTGCCCTTCACTCTAGCCCGCAACCCGTAGGCGACCCACGCGTGCAGAAACCCGAGGGAGAACCCCACGAGATGCGCCAGATAGGCCACCCCCGTGCCGTTCCCGCCCTGCCCCGCGGCCAGCCACTGGATCGCCACCCAGAACGGCAGCACCACCCAGGCCGGAAACCGCAGCGGCAGGAAGAAGAGGAACGGGAAGAGGCTGGTGACGCGCGCCTTCGGGAAGAGATAGAGAAAGGCGCCGAGGACGGCGGAGATCGCTCCCGAGGCGCCCACGAGCGTCTGGCCGGAGCCCGCGTGCGCGGCGGCGTAGGCGAGCAGGGCGAGATAACCGCACACGACGTAGAAGAGCAGATACGGGAGGTGCCCCATGCGTTCCTCGACCATGGCCCCGAATACGTACAAGAACAGCATGTTCCCGAGCAGATGAAGCCAGCTTCCGTGCACGAACAGAGCGGTGAACGGACCGAGGGCGGCGCGCGGGACCCCGCTGAACAGTTCGACGGGTACCACCCCCCACCGCTCGAAGTACGTCTGCTGCGCGGCGAGCAGCGCGTCACCGCGGCCGTAGACGGGGTTGAACCCGGACACCGGCGAGACCACGAAGACCAGGCAGCAGACGGCGATCAGTCCGTACGTCACCGGGGCGGACTGGCCCCGCAGCAGCCGGCCCGCCCGTGCGCTCCATGTCTTGATCATGAACAGAGCATGACGTAACGGGCGCTACCTGCACAGACCGCCATGCCGCACCGGAGGCCGCCGCATGGCGCCCCTTACAGGCCTTAGGGTTACGGGCAATGCGCATCGCGGGGAACCGCGGTGGGCACCACGCGCCGATGACGTCGCCGAAGAAGCATCGAACGAGTCACCGAAGAAAGCGAACAGCCACGATGACGGTTCCCCTGCCGACCGCCACCACCCGGTGGCGCTGCACGCTCTGCGGCAATCTCACGCGTTTCGACGTGACCCGCACCTCCAAGGTCGTCGAGTATGTCCATCTCGACCTCGCCGGTGAGGCGAAGGTCGAGGAACGCGAGGTGGTCAGTGAGACCATCGAGTCGGTGCGCTGCCGCTGGTGCAACGCCGTGGATCAAGTGGAACTCGTGGACAGGCCGGGCACCGACTCCTGAGGGAGCGGGGCCCGCACAGCTAGTGGGGTGACGGATGGTGGAGAGCGCAGGCGGGGAGCCGGACGACGGCGCCGCTGAGGTGCTCGACCGCCCGCTGCCCGACGGGGTGCGCCGGCGGGTCGTCCAGATCGTCTCGGACGGCTTCGGTGGCCTCACCCCGGCCGAACTGCCCGCCCAGCTGCGGCAGTACGTCCGCTTCACGCCCACCCGGCGCGCGAAGTTCGCGGGCAACGCCATGGCGGCGGCGCTGGAGAGCGAGCCGCTCTTCCGGCAGCGCATCGGCGAACGTCTCAGAGAGGCCCAGCCCGAGCTCGCCGGTGCCCTGGACGCGGGCTCGCCGCCCCCGGCCGCCGATCCCCTGGACGTGGCGGCCGCGGCCTATGTGCTGCGCCCCACGGGCTGGGTGAAGCTGGTCACCGCCGCCGGCGAGGAGGCCCAGCGGGCCGACGCCGAGCGGGCCGACGAGGAGACCAGGGCCGAGCTCGACCGGCTGCGCGAGGAGCTCGCCGCGGCCCGCGGCCAGACCAAGGCCGAGACCGAGCGGCTGCGCACCGAGCTGGAGGCGGCCCGCAGGGAAGCCGAATCGATGCACCGCAAGCTGCGCGGGGCCCTCAGCGACGTCAAGCGGGGCGAGGCGGCCCTGCGCAAGGCGGCCGCCGAGACCGAGGCCGTGCGCGCCGAGGGGCAGGCGCAGGTGTCCGCCGCCGAGAGCGAGACCCGGCGGCTCAAGGCGCGGCTCGGCGAGACCGAGGCCGCCCTGGAGGCCAGCCGCAGGGCCGCGCGCGAGGGACGCAGCGTCGAGGACATGCGGGTGCGGCTGCTGCTCGACACGGTCCTGGACGCGGCCCAGGGGCTGCGGCGCGAACTGGCCCTGCCGCCCGTCTCCGTGCGGCCGGCGGAGACCGTGGACGCCGTCGAGCCGGGCCGGATGTCGCCCAAGGACATCGCCACCCGCGCCCTCTCCGAGAACGACCCGGCCATCCTGGACCAGCTCCTCGCGCTGCCGCAGGCGCACCTGGTCGTGGACGGCTACAACGTCACCAAGACCGGCTACCCGACGATGCCGTTGGAGAAGCAGCGGCTGCGGCTGCTCGGCTCGCTCTCGCAGCTCGCCCTGCAGTCGGGCGCCGAGGTCACCTGCGTCTTCGACGGCGCGGAGCTGGCCGCGCCCGTGCTGCTCGCGCCGCCGCGCGGGGTGCGGGTGCTGTTCTCCAAGCCCGGTGTCACGGCCGACGAGTTGATCCGCCAGCTGGTGCGCGCGGAGCCGCCGGGACGGCCCGTGGTCGTCGTCTCGACCGACCGCGAGGTCGCCGACGGCATCGCCAAGGCCGGTGCGCGGCCGGTGGCTTCGGCGGTCCTCCTGAAGCGGCTTTCGCGGGGCTGAGCGAGCTGCTTCCGCACGGCTGGGCAAGCGGCTTTCGTGGGGCTAAAGGTGCACACGTAACTCCCGTGCCGTATGCCCGAATTAAGAGACCGGTCACGCGACGTAGCGTCAGAAGATCATCACTGACAGTGCGTCATCGGTAAAGAATGCGCGCGTCGAGCGGTTTTTTGCCGGTGGGATTTGAACTGATCACAAGAAGGTCACTAGGGTCACGCCCGAACCTTCGCTCGGTTGATCACCCATCCGGGGTGGCGGCGATGGTGCCCGCCCACCGGGTCTCGGTAGGCGGTCGGAGGAAGAAGGAGCCGCGTTCGTGGCGTCCCACCGTCGACCCAAGCAGCCGAGCCGCACCCGCGTGACCGTGCTCACCGCGACCGCTGCCGCTGCCGTGGCCCTCACCTCGCAGGGTGCCGCCCAGGCCGCTCCGAAGCCGAGCAAGGACGAGGTCAAGTCCAAGGTCGACGCGCTCTACGAGGACGCGGGCCGGGCCACCGACAAGTACAACGGGGCCAAGGAGAAGCAGGAGAAGCTCGAGAAGCAGATCGGCGACCTCCAGGACAAGGTCGCCCGCGGCCAGGAGGAGCTCAACGACCTGCGCGACGGCCTCGGTTCGATGGCCAGCGCCCAGTACCGCTCCGGCGGCATCGACCCCTCCCTGCAGCTCTTCCTCTCCTCCGACCCGGACGACTACCTCGACAAGGCGTCCGCCCTGGACCAGTTGAGCGGCAAGCAGGTCGAGGCGCTCAAGAAGATCCAGGAGAAGCAGCGGGACCTCGCGCAGCAGCGCAAGGAGGCCGCGGGCAAGCTGGACGACCTCGCCGACACCCGCAAGGAGCTCGGCCGCAAGAAGAAGGAAGTCCAGGGCAAGCTCGGCGAGGCGCAGAAGCTCCTCAACACCCTGACCGCCAAGGAGAAGGCGGACCTCGCGGCCAAGGAGCAGCGCGCGAGCCGCGCCGCCGGCGACCGCGTGGACCTCGGCAAGGAGGCCCCGGCCTCCAACCGCGGCGCCGCCGCCCTGAGCGCCGCCGCCACCCAGCTCGGCAAGCCCTACGTCTCCGGCGGCTCGGGCCCCAACTCCTACGACTGCTCCGGGCTGACCCAGTGGGCGTACGCCCACGCCGACGTCTCCATCACCCGGACCACGTACACCCAGCAGAACGACGGCACGAAGATCGGCCGCAGCCAGCTGAAGCCCGGCGACCTGGTGTTCTTCAACAACCTCGCGCACGTCGGCCTGTACGCCGGCAACGGCCAGGTGCTGCACGCCCCGAAGCCCGGCGCCGTGGTGCGCTACGAGGCGATGGAGTACCTCGGCAACTTCCAGTTCGGCGTCCGCATCTGAGTTCCGTCCGGGTCCGAGGCCATGGCCTCACCTGACGTCAACACCCCGCCGACACCGCCCAAACGGGCGAATTCCGGCACCTTCCGCTGACCCCGCGCCCCGTTGATGACCTGCGTCAGAGACGGGGCGCAGGCCTGTCCGCGCCGTCCGGGGTCGTTGGCCCCTCCGTGGTCGCACGGCTACTGTCGGCGCGCATTCCCCCGGACAGCCGGGGGGTTCGTCAGCGGAAGGGAGAGCGGCTTCCCGTGGGGTCCCATCGCCGTCCCGCGCAGTCCGGTCTCGACCGGAGCACGCGCGTGACCGTCCTCTCAGCGGCCGCGGCCACCGCGGCCGCGGCCCTCGCCGCCGCGCCCGCGGGTGCCGCGCCGCAGGACAAGCCGTCCGACACCCGGGCCCAGGTGGACCGGCTGTACGAACAGGCCGAGAAGGCAACCGAGGCGTACAACAAGGCCGATGAGCGCGCGGACAAGCTGCGCGCGCAGGTCGAGCGGGCCAAGGACAGCGTCGCCCGCGGCCAGGAGCGCATCAACCGCATGCGCGGCGCGCTCGGCTCGCTGGCCGGGGCGCAGTACCGCTCCGGCGGCATCGACCCCTCGCTCGCCCTGATGCTCTCCTCCGACCCGGACGGCTACCTCGACAAGGCCGCGGCCCTGGACCGCATCAGCGCCCGGCACGCGGGCGAACTCGCCGATCTGCAGCGGGCCCAGCGCAGCCTCGCCCAGGAACGCTCCGAGGCGAGCCGCAAGCTCGCCGAACTGGAGAAGAGCCGCACCACCGTCGCGCGCCACAAGCGCACCGTCGAGCACAAGCTCGCCAAGGCCAGACGGCTGCTCAACTCGCTGCCGAGCGAGGAGCGCGAGGCGTACGACAGGTCCTCGCGCTCCGGCGCCGACGGACGCACCGACATCCCGGACCTCGGCAGCGGCGTCCCGTCCTCCGCGCGGGCCGCCGCGGCCCTCGCCGCCGCCCGCTCCGCCGTCGGCCGCCCCTACGTCTGGGGCGCCAACGGTCCCTCCGGCTTCGACTGTTCGGGCCTGACCCAGTGGTCGTACGCCCAGGCCGGGGTCGGTCTGCCGCGCACCTCGCAGGCCCAGCGGTACGCCGGGCGCCAGGTGTCCCTGGCCGAGGCGCAGCCCGGCGACCTCGTGACCTACCGCGACGACGCCAGCCATATCGGGATGTACGTGGGCAACGGCCAGGTCGTGCACGCCCCGTACCCCGGAGCGGCCGTGCGCTACGACCCCGTCGGCATGATGCCGGTGTCGTCCGTGACCCGGGTCTGACCCGCCGCCGACCGGCCGCGCCCCGTACCCTCGGGAAGGTGGCTGGTCACAGGCGTGGGTCGGGGGCGGTGGGGCTGTGCCTCGCGCTCTGCCTCGCCGTGCTGGCCGGATGCGGCGGTGATCCGGCGCCGGACGCCGCCACCGGCGCGGTGCGCGCGCTGCTCGAACGGCGCGCGCGGGCCGTCCTCGACGGCGACGAGCGGGCGTACGAGAAGACCGAGCGCGGCCCCGGCGGCGCCGACCTCTTCGACAACGCGCGCGGCATCCCGCTGGCGTCCTGGGAGTACCGCCTGACCCGCCTCGACCGCTCCGGATCCGAGGCCACGGCGAGCGCCCGGCTGGACTACCGCCTCAAGGGCTACGACAGCGCCCCGCTCACCGCCGAGCGCACGCTGTCCCTGGAGCGGCGGGGCGGGCAGTGGTACGTCACCGCCGAGCGGCCCGCGAAGAAGGCGGGCGAACAGCTCTGGGACCAGGGGCGCGTGATCGCCGAGCGGGGCGCGCGCAGCCTCGTCCTCGGCGTCGGACAGAGCCCCTCGGAGCTGCGCGCCTACCGCGAGCTCGCCGACCGCGCGGTGCCCGCGGTGCGGGAGGCCTGGCCCGCGAAGTGGCCGGGGCGGGTCGTCGTCCTCGCGCCGCGGTCCCTGGCCGGGATGGCGGGGCTGCTCGGGGCACCGGCCGCCGGGTACCGGGGCATCGCGGCGGTCACGACGGGCGAGGCGGGCGGGTCCCGGCGGGCGCCGGCGGACCGGATCATCCTCAACCCCGAGGCGTACGGGATCCTCGGCGACTTCGGCAAGCAGGTCGTCCTCACCCACGAGACGACCCACGTCGCGACCCGCGCGCAGACCTCCGCGGCCACCCCGCTCTGGCTCTCCGAGGGCTTCGCGGACTGGGTGGGCTACCGCGGCACGGGGCGCACCCCGGACCAGGCGGCGCCCGAGCTGCGGCGCGCGGTCCAGAGCGGGCGCCTGCCCGGCGCGCTCCCCGACGACGAGGACTTCGGCTTCGCGGGGGACGCCGAGCGGCTCGCGGGGGCGTACGAGGGCGCGTGGCTGGCCTGCCGGATGATCGCGGAACGGTGGGGCGAGCGGAAGCTGACGGACTTCTACGGCGCGGTGGGCGCCCACAAGGAGCGGGCGGGCGCGGTCGAGGACGCGCTGGCGGAGGTCCTCGACACGACGCCGGAGGACTTCACGGCGCGCTGGCGTACGTATCTGCGCTCCGAGCTCGGCTGACCCGCTCCCGGGCGGACCGCCCCTCCTGGGCGCGCGGTTCGGACACCGTCTGCCGCCACAGGTTCCGGCAGGCCACCAGGGCCGCCGCGACGAGCAGGCCGTTGCGCACGACCAGCAGTGCCACCCCCAGCGGATCGCTCGCCACCACGTGCGAGAACCACACGGGGAACTCCAGGAAGGTCACCGGTGTCGCCGCGAGGACCAGACGCGCGGGCACCTCCATGCGGCTCGTGCGGAACACCAGGCAGAGGGCGGCCATCCCGATCAGCCAGAGCATGTACTGCGGGCTGATCACCCGGCTCGTGACGGTGAAGAGCAGCACGGCCACGAACGCCGCGTCGGCGGGCGTGCTCGCCGACCAGCTCCGCGCCCGCAGCCGCCACACCAGCAGCCAGCCGAACGCCGCCGCCGTCAGGAGCTGCGCCGCCGTGCTCACCAGCGGCACGTAGGGGCCGAGGAACTCCACCGAGCCGTAGTTGAGCCGCACTTCGCCCTGCCAGCCCAGGTTGCGCGCCACGTGCAGGACGAGGGCGCCGAGCGACTCCACCTCCGTGCCGCGGTCGCGCTGGAAGGTGAGGAAGGCCAGCGCCCCCGGCATCGCCACCAGGAACACCAGCGTGAGCAGCGTGGCCGTGCCCGCCGCCGCGGCCCAGGACCGCCGGGTCGCCCGCCCGCGCGGCGTGCCGACGAGCAGCAGCACCGGCCACACCTTGAGCAGCGCCCCGAACCCCGCGAGCGTGCCCATCGTGCGCGGATGCCGGGCCCCGGCGAGCAGCGCGGCGACCGCGACGGCGGTCACCATCACGTCGTAGCGGGCGTAGACGATGGGGCCGAGCAGCGCCACGCCCAGGACCCACACCCAGGCGCCCCGCGACGACGTACCGGGCCGCCGGCCCGCGTACAGGAGCAGCCCGCAGACCGCCGCGTCGCAGAGGAAGGAGAGCACGAAGAAGGCGGACGCGTAGCCGAGGAAGGGCAGCAGGGCGGGGGAGAGGATCGCGAGGGCGGCGGCGGGCGGGTACTGCCAGGTGACGTCGTCGAGCGGGAAGGTGCCGGTGCGCAGGACCTCGTACCAGCCCTGGTAGATGACCGACACGTCGCTGGTCACGTCCGGGCCCGGGGCCGTCAGCACAGAGAAGACGCAGAGCAGCAGCACGGCCCTCGTCAGGACCCAGACGGTCAGGATGCGCGCCATGCGTTCCTCGCCCCATTTCACGTACTTCGTCGTGATTCGAGCAGCCATGATGCCGGGCGGAGCCGGGTCAGGTCGAAGAGGCTGGCCCGTTCGGCGCCGGCGACGCCCGGCGGGTACCGCCGACGGCCTTCGGCACCGCCCACCGCTTTCGGTACTGTCGGGCGCGATGCACAAGACCCTGATCGTCACGAACGACTTCCCGCCCAGGCCCGGTGGCATCCAGGCGTTCCTGCACAACATGGCGCTGCGCCTGGACCCCGACCGGCTCGTCGTCTACGCCTCCACCTGGAAGCGCGGCCGCGAGGGCGCCGAGGCCACCGCCGCCTTCGACGCCGAGCAGCCCTTCCAGGTCGTGCGCGACCCCACGACGATGCTGCTGCCGACCCCGCGCGCCACCCGCCGCGCGGTCTCGCTCCTGCGCGAACACGGCTGTACGTCCGTGTGGTTCGGGGCCGCCGCCCCGCTCGGGCTCATGGCCCCGGCGCTGCGGAAGGCGGGCGCGACGCGGCTCGTCGCCACGACGCACGGGCACGAGGCCGGCTGGGCCCAGCTGCCCGCCTCACGCCGGCTGCTGCGCCGGATCGGCGAGTCGACGGACACGATCACCTATCTCGGCGAGTACACGCGCTCGCGGATCGCCGCCGCGCTGACGCCCGCCGCGGCGGGCCGCATGGTCCAACTGCCGCCCGGCGTCGACGAGAAGACCTTCCACCCCGGCTCCGGCGGCGCCGCGGTGCGGGCGCGGCTCGGCCTGAGCGACCGGCCCGTGGTGGTCTGCGTCTCGCGGCTCGTGCCGCGCAAGGGGCAGGACACGCTGATCCTCGCCATGCCGGCGATCCTGGCGCGGGAGCCCGAGGCGGTCCTGCTGATCGTCGGCGGCGGTCCCTACGAGAAGGACCTGCGCAAGCTGGCCGCCGAGACCGGCGTCGCGGACTCCGTGCGGTTCACCGGTTCGGTGCCGTGGGAGGAACTGCCCGCGCACTACGGCGCGGGCGACGTCTTCGCCATGCCCTGCCGGACCCGGCGCGGGGGCCTGGACGTGGAGGGCCTCGGCATCGTCTACCTGGAGGCGTCCGCCACGGGCCTGCCGGTCGTCTCCGGCGACTCCGGCGGAGCGCCGGACGCCGTCCTCGACGGCGAGACGGGGTGGGTCGTGCGGGGCGGCGTGCCCGAGGAGGCGGCGGACCGGATCGTCACCCTGCTCGGCGACGAGGAGTTGCGGCGGCGCATGGGGGAGCGGGGCCGCGAGTGGGTCGAGGAGAAGTGGCGCTGGGACCTCTTGGCGGAGAGGCTCAAGGAGCTTCTGTAGCGCCTACCGGGCTGCCATCCCTGGAGGCGGCGGAGCCGCCTTCCAGGGGCGCGGGGAACCGCGCGAGCGACCACGCGCGGCCGAGAGCCGCAAGCGATCAGGAGCCCCCGCGGCGAGGGGGCGCCCCCGCCCACGCTACCCGCGGTAGATCGCCTCGATCTCGTCCGCGTAGTCCTTCGCCACGACGTTCCGCTTCAGCTTCAGCGACGGCGTCAGGTGCCCCGACTCCTCGGTGAACTGCGACGCGAGGACACGGAACTTGCGCACCGACTCCGCCTTGGACACCGCCGCGTTGCCGTCGTCCACCGCGCTCTGGATCGCCGCGAGCAGATCCGGGTCGTCCCGCAGCGACGCCGCGGTGGAGTCCGCCGGCTTCCCGTGCTCGGAGGCCCAGCGGCCGAGGAACTCGTCGTCGACCGTGACGAGCGCGCCCACGAAGGGCCGGCCGTCGCCGACGACCATGCACTCGGCGACGAGCGCGTGCGCGCGGATGCGGTCCTCGATCACCGCCGGGGCGACGTTCTTGCCGCCCGCGGTCACGATGATCTCCTTCTTGCGGCCGGTGATCCGCAGATAGCCGTCCTCGTCGAGCGTGCCGATGTCGCCGGTGTGGAACCAGCCGTCGGCGAGCGCCTCCTGGGTGGCGCCCTCGTTGTTCCAGTACTCCTTGAACAGGTGCTCGCCGTGCAGCAGGACCTCGCCGTCGTCGGCGATCCGTACGACCGAGCCGGGCAGCGGCTGGCCGACCGTGCCGATCTTCTGGCGGTCCCACGGGTTGAAGGCGGTGGCGGCGCAGGACTCGGTCAGGCCGTAGCCCTCCAGGACCGTGAAGCCGATGCCGCGGAAGAAGTGGCCGAGGCGCTCGCCGAGCGGGGCGCCGCCGGAGATCGCGTACTCGCCGCGGCCGCCGAGGACGGCCCGCAGCTTGCTGAAGACCAGCTTGTCAAAGACCTTGTACTTGATCCGCAGGCCGAACGACGGGCCCGAGGGCGTGTCGAGCGCGCGGCTGTACGCGATGGCCGTGTCCGCGGCCTTGTCGAAGATCTTGCCCTTGCCGTCGGCCTGCGCGCGGGCCCGCGCGCTGTTGTAGACCTTCTCGAAGACGCGCGGGACGCCGAGGATCAGCGTCGGCCTGAACGCGGCCAGCTCGTCGGTGAGGTGCTTGATGTCCGGCGCGTGGCCGAGCTTGATCGGCGCCATCAGCGCGGCGACCTCGACCAGCCGTCCGAAGACGTGTGCGACGGGCAGGAAGAGCAGGACGGAACACTCGCCGGTGCGGAAGAGCGGCTTGAGGCGCTCCACCACGTTGCCGCACTCCGCGAAGAAGCTGCGGTGCGTGAGGACGCAGCCCTTGGGGCGGCCCGTGGTGCCCGAGGTGTAGACGATGGTGGCCGGGTCGTCGGCCTTGGCGACCGCGCTGCGCTCGTCGACGGTCGCGTCGGGGACCTCGGCGCCGGTGCGGTGCAGCTCCTCGACGCCGCCCTTGTCGATCTGCCACACGTGCGCGAGGCCGGGCAGCCGGTCGCGCACGGACTCGACGGCGGCGGCGTGCGCGTCCAGCTCGACGACGCAGGCCACGGCGCCGGAGTCGCCGAGGATCCACTGGATCTGCTCGGGCGAGCTCGTCTCGTACACCGGCACGGTGACCGCGCCCGCGCTCCAGATGGCGAAGTCGAGCAGCGTCCACTCGTAGCGCGTGCGGGACATCAGGCCGACGCGGTCGCCGGGGCGCACGCCTGCGGCGATCAGGCCCTTGGCGGTGGCGCGCACATCGGCGAGGAAAGCCTTGGCGGTGACGTCCTGCCAGGTGCCGTCGACCTTGCGGCCGATGACGGCGACATCCGGGTGCTGCGCGGCATTGCGGCGGACGATGTCGGTCAGATTGCCGTCCGCTGGGACCTCGTACAGGGCCGGAAGGCTGAACTCGCGCAAGACTGCTGCTCCTACATAGGGCGCCGGCGCCACGACGTTGTGTGCTGCGACGGTGCGGTCCAAGATCGGGCAGGTGCTCAATCAGTGGGGGGCTGAGCACTACTGGACTGCCCGGACGTTACCCATCGGTATGGCTGGTTCGGTAGGGGGGCAGGCCCAGATGTTCGGTGCGTCACACGTCGTTGTGGTCTGATTCGCACAGTACGCCACCGTCTTCCCGACTCGGAAGTAACCGCAGGTCCGGCGGCTGTCGGAAGCCCCCTACCCGCTGCGCGGCGCCCGTCCTAGGGTGATCGGTATGCCAGCTTTCCGGGTCAACGTGGTCAGTGACGTGCACGGCAACGCCGAGGGGCTCGCGCGCGCGGGCGAGGGCGCGGACGCGCTCGTCTGCCTCGGTGACCTCGTGCTCTTCCTCGACTACGCCGATCACTCGCGCGGCATCTTCCCCGATCTGTTCGGCGCCGGGAACGCGACGAGGCTGGTGGAGCTGCGTACCGCGCGCCGTTTCGACGAGGCCAGGGAATTCGGCCGGAAACTGTGGGCGGGCATCGACCGCGCCCCGGCGATCGAGTCGGCGGTCCGCAAGCAGTACGCCGAACTCTTCGCGGCCTTCCCCACTCCGACGTACGCCACGTACGGCAACGTCGACATGCCGACCCTGTGGTCCGAGTACGCGGGCCCGGGCACCACCGTCCTGGACGGCGAGCGCGTCGAGATCGGCGGCCGTGTCTTCGGCTTCGTCGGCGGCGGCCTGCGCACCCCGATGCGCACGCCCTACGAGATCGGCGACGAGGAGTACGCCGCCAAGATCGAGGCCGTCGGCGAGGTCGACGTCCTGTGCACCCACATCCCGCCGGACGTCCCCGAGCTCCTCTACGACACCGTCGCGCGCCGCTTCGAGCGGGGCAGCCGGGCGCTGCTCGACGCCATCCGCAGGACCCGTCCGAAGTACGCGCTCTTCGGCCACGTCCACCAGCCCCTGGTCAGGCGCATGCGCATCGGCGCGACCGAATGCGTGAACGTCGGGCACTTCGCCGGGTCCGGCAGGCCCTGGGCCCTGGAGTGGTGACCGCCCGGCGCGCGGTAGCCTTCACGCGGTACACACCACCTCATCCCGGCGCATCTGGAGGAGCCACAGCGATGGCGGAACACACCAGCTCGAGCATCACGATCGAGGCGGCGCCGGCCGAGGTCATGGAGGTGATCGCCGACTTCGCGCGCTACCCGGACTGGACGGGAGAGGTGAAGGAGGCCGAGGTCCTCGCCACCGACGAGCAGGGCCGCGCGCAGCAGGTCCGCCTCGTCATGGACGCGGGCGCGATCAAGGACGACCAGACGCTGGGCTACACCTGGACCGGCGACGACGAGGTGAGCTGGACCCTCGTCAAGTCCCAGATGCTCCGCTCGCTGGACGGCTCCTACCTCCTGAAGCCGGCGGGCTCCGGCACCCAGGTCACCTACCAGCTCACCGTCGACGTCAAGATCCCGATGCTCGGCATGATCAAGCGCAAGGCGGAGAAGGTCATCATCGACCGCGCCCTCGCGGGCCTGAAGAAGCGGGTGGAGACGGGCAAGTAGCCCGCCCGCCCGCTCCGGCGACCCGCTGGCGGCCCGGCGTTCCGTCGGCCCGGCCCGGCACTCCGGCGACCCGCTGCCCGGCCCGGGCGCTCCGGCGCACCGCAGGCCCGGTCGTACGCCCAGTCGGGCCCGGCGCCCGGCCGGCTGTTCCGGCGGGCCGGGCATTCCGGTTGGGTGGTTCGGCGGGGCGGTGTCCGGGCGGATGTCCCGGTGGGCCCGCTTTCCGGACGGGCGTCGCGGCGTCGGTGGGCCGGTGTTCCGGTCGTACGCCCCACCGGGCCCGCCATTTCGGACCGACGCCCCGGCGTCCCGGGGCGTCGCTCACGTACCGTTCACCCTTATGCGCACCCTTCTCGTCACCGGCCCCGGCGGCTCCGGGCGGACCACCGTCGCCGCGGGCACCGCGCTCACCGCGGCGCGCGCCGGCCACCGGGTCCTCGTGCTGTCCGCCGACCGCGCCGACACCCTCGGCGCGGTGCTCGGCGGGCCGGACGCGCACCCGGGGCTCACCGCCCGGCACCTCGCCCCCGACGACCGCTTCCGGGACGACCTGCTCGCCCTGCAGGAACGTGCCGCCGGAGCCCTCGACCTGCTCGGCGCCGACCGGCTCGACGGCGACGAGCTCACCCCGCTGCCCGGCAGCGAGGAGCTGGCCCTGCTGCGCGCCCTGCGCGACGCCGCCCACGACGGCACGTACGACACCGTGGTCGTCGACCTGCCGGCCGCCCCCAAGGCCCTCGCCGCCCTCGCGCTCCCCGAGCAGCTCCGCCGCTATCTGCGCCGGCTGCTCCCGCCCGAGCGGCAGGCGGCCCGCGCCCTGCGCC
>NZ_LIRJ01000238.1 GCF_001419745.1 Streptomyces silaceus
GGGCGAGGGGCGCGGTGCGGGTCGGTGCTGTGCAGGTCCGTGCGGTGCGTCATGGCGGTCCTCCTGGGCGGGTCCCTGGCGAGGGACGGCTGGCCGGTACCTCTGATCCTTCCGGCGCGGACGGCGCCGGGCACGCCCGGCGTCCCCCGACTTCGAGGTGGGGCCAGCCACCCTCCCCACCAGGGAAAACCCCACCGTGCCCGGGGACCCAGGGCGACTGCCCGACCCGTTCGGGGGTACCCGCCGCGCCCGTCCGAACCGGCGGACCCAGCGGAAGGAGGCCCCATGGACGACGCGCGGACGGTACGGGCAGGCCGTCGCACCGTACGGCTGCACCGGCCGGAGAAGATCCTCTTCCCGGCGCGCGGGAACGGCCGCGAGAACAGCCGGGAGAACGGTCACGACGGCGGCAAGGACGGTACGGAAAAGGGCCGTACGGAGAAGGCCCGGACGGAGAAGGCCCGTACGAAAGCGGACCTGTTCGACTACTACCGGGCTGTCGCCCCCTTCATGCTGCCCCACCTGCGCGGCCGCCCCCTGATGCTGGAGCGCCACCCCGACGGTGTCGGCGGCCCCCGGTTCATGCAGAAGGACACCCCCGACCACTACCCGGAGTGGATCACCCGGGCCGAGGTCGCCAAGCAGGGCGGCACCGTCACGCACACCGTGTGCGACGACACCGCGACCCTGCTCTTCCTCGCCGACCAGGCCTGCCTCACGCTGCACCGCTGGCTCTCGCGCACCGGACGGCTCGACCACCCCGACCGGCTGGTCTTCGACCTCGACCCCGCGCCCGGGGACGCGTTCGCCGCCGCGCGCGACGCGGCCCGGCTGCTCGGCGAGCTGCTCGACCACGTCGGCCTGCCGTCCGCCCTGATGACCACGGGCTCGCGCGGCCTGCACGTCGTCGTGCCCCTCAACGGCCGGCACGACGTCGACGACGTCCGCGCCTTCGCCAAGGACGTCGCCGACACGCTCGCGGCCGCCCACCCCGAACAGCTCACCACGGCCGTCCGCAAGGAGGCGCGCGGCGACCGGCTCTACCTCGACGTGCAGCGCAACGCGTACGCGCAGACGGCCGTCGCCCCCTACTCGGTACGCCCCGCGCCGGGCGCCCCGGTGGCCGTGCCGCTCGCCTGGGAACAGCTCGACGACCCCGCGGTGCACGCCCGCCGCTGGACCGTCGACGACGCCGTCGAGCAGGCCCGCACCGACCCCTGGGCCGGCGTCCTGCGCCACGGCCGCGCGCTCGGCCCGGCCCGCCGCAAGCTGCGGGCGCTGCGCGTCTGATGCTCACTCGACCGACGAGGTTTGGCCAAGGGCCAAAGGGTCACTCGGGCCCGGAGGTGGCCAAGGTGAACACGTCACGCAAGACCCCGGACACGGACACGGACAACGCACTGCCGGGCCCCCTGGCGGTGCTCCGTGAGGCCCGTGTCCAGCTCTCGGAACTCACCGGCATGACGTCCGAGTCGGTGTCGTCCTTCGAACGCACCGAGGAAGGCTGGCTGTTGGAGATCGAGGTGCTCGAACTGGCACGGGTCCCCGACACGATGAGCCTGCTCGCGAGCTATGAGGTGCGGCTCGACCCGCAGGGCGAGCTCACCGGATACCGGCGCATCCGCCGGTACGAACGCGGGCGCTCGGACGCGCGCGGTCCTGGCGGCCCGTAGGCCGCCCCGCCCCGCGCACACGTACCCGAACCATCACAGACAAGGAGGACGGATCGGCATGACCGTTGTCCCGGCACAGCAGTCCGGCGGCGGAGGCGGCTCCAGCGGCCTCTACGACGTCGTGGAACTCATCCTCGACCGAGGCCTGGTCATCGACGCCTTCGTACGGGTCTCCCTCGTCGGCATCGAGATCCTGAAGGTCGACGTCCGTGTCGTCGTCGCGAGCGTCGACACGTATCTGCGGTTCGCCGAGGCGTGCAACCGCCTCGACCTGGAGTCGGGCCCGCACAAGAGCCCCGGACTGCCCGACCTGGTCGGCGAGATCACCGAGTCCGGCGCGCGCGGCAAGTCCAAGGGCGCGCTCTCGGGGGCCGCCGAGACCATCTCGGACGCCTTCAAGCAGGCACGCGAGGAGGGGCAGACCGAGGAACGGCCGCGGGCCCGCCGCTCCACCGCCTCCCGCAGGAAGGAGGAGAGGGAACAGTGAGCACGTACATCTACGGCATCGCGAGCAGCGCGCATCCGGCGCTGCCCGACGGCATGGAGGGCATCGGCGAACCGCCGTGCGTGGTGCGGGTCCTGAAGCACGGCGAGCTCGCGGCGATCGTCAGCGATTCCCCCGAGGACCTCAGGCCCAAGCGGCGCGACCTGCTCGCCCACCAGAACGTCCTCTCCGAGGCGGGCGCGGCCGGCTCCGTGCTCCCGATGCGCTTCGGCAGTGTCGCGCCGGACGACGAGGCGGTCGTGACGGTCCTCGGGGAGCGGGCCGACCACTACGAGGAACGCCTGCGCAGCCTCGGCGGCAAGGTCGAGTACAACGTGAAGGCGACCCACAACGAACAGGCCGTGCTTCACCAGGTCCTGGCCGAGAACCCGGACCTGCGCGCCATGGTCGAGGCCAACCAGGCCCAGGGCGGCGGCAGTTACGAGCAGAAGCTCAAACTCGGCGAGATGGTCACCTCCACCGTGCGGGCCCGCGAGGCGAGCGACGCCGTCGAGGTGCGGCGCGCCCTGGAGCCGGCGGCCGAAGCGGTCGGCGTCGGCCCCGAGGGCACCGGATGGCTGGCCAACATCTCGTTCCTGGTGAACCGCGAGTCGGCCGACGGGTTCCTCGCCGCGGTCGACGAACTCCGGACCACCCAGCCCCACTTGGAGCTGCGGCTGCACGGTCCGCTGCCCCCGTACAGCTTCGTCGATCCGGGACCCGCCCAGCCCGCGGGGTGATCGCGTGGGTCTGATCGGCGAACTGCTCCTGCTGCCCCTCGCCCCGGCCCGCGGCTCCCTCTGGGTGCTGCGCCAAGTGGTCGCCGAGGCGGAACGGCAGTACTACGACCCCTCGGCCATCCGCCGTGAACTCTCCCTCCTGGAAGAGCGCCTGGAGGCGGGCGAGATCGACGAGGCCGCATTCGAACGCCGCGAGGACGAGCTCCTCGACCGGCTGCACCACAGGACAGAACAGGATTTCTGACACATGAACCGACTGGCAGTGGGACTCGCCGTGGGTGCGGGGTACGTCCTCGGACGCACGAAGAAGGCAAAGTTCGCGTTCGCCGTGGGCACGATGGTGGCCGGCAAACGGCTGCAGCTGAGTCCTCGGGCGCTGGTCTCGGCCGTGACCCAGCAGCTGGAGAACAACCCGCAGTTCAAGGAGATCGGCGACCAGCTGCGCGAGGACCTGCGCGGTGTGGGCAAGGCGGCGACGGGCTCCCTGGTGAACCGGCAGATGGAGGGCCTCGCCGACCGCCTGCACGAGCGCACGCTCGGCGTCCAGGACCGGCTCTCCGGCGTGCTGCCCGGCGATGCCGGACAGGAGGACGAGGAGTTCGCCGACGCGGACGCGGAGACCGACGCTGAGGTCGACGGCTCGGGGCCGTCCGGGCGCGACATCGAATCGTCCGGGCGCGACGAGGCGCCGCGGCGGCAGGGCAAGAAGGCCGCGGCGGAGAAGACGGCCGCGCCGAAGTCCGCCGCCGCACCGGCCGCCAGGTCCACGAAGCCGTCCGCGCGCTCCGCCGCCGAGCCGCCCGCCAGGAAGGCCCCGGCGAAGAAGACCGCCCAGAAGAGGACGGCCCAGCAGAAGACCGCGGCGGCGGCCCGCGGCACCGCCCGCAGGGCGAGCTCCACCGCCCGCGCGGACCGGCCGAAGGGAGACCGCGACCATGGCTGAGTCACCCCTGGGCAACATCACGCGCAGCCCCGCCGCCGGCCGTCTGAAGGAGGAGGCGCAGGCCTACCTCATGGCCCAGGCCGAGCGCGCGCTCGTCGGCGTGGGCCACCGGCTGGGCGACGCCACCGTCAAGCTCAACGACATCGCCGACGGCAAGAGCCCCGGCTTCGGCAAGCTGGCCCTGAACGCCGGGCGGAAGGTCGCGGAGGGCAAGGGGCCGGTGCGCAGCGCCCTGGAACTGGGCGGCAGCCACCTCAAGGACAAGGTCAAGGACGCCTTCAAGGGCATCGGCGGCAAGCGCAAGAAGGGCGGCGCGGGCCAGAAGCCCACGGTCATCCTGGAGTACGTCGACGTGGGCGTCCCGATCCGTGACGCGTACGACCAGTGGACGCAGTACCAGGAGTTCTCGACCTTCGCCAGGGGCGTCAAGGGTGCCACCGTGGCGAGCGACACCGACTCCGACTGGAAGCTCAAGGTCTTCTGGTCCAACCGCAGTTGGAAGGCGCACACCACGGAGCAGGTGCCCGACCAGCGGATCACCTGGACGTCCGAGGGCGGCAAGGGCACGACGAAGGGCGTCGTCACCTTCCACCCGCTCGCCGAGAACCTCACCCGGGTGCTGCTGATCATCGAGTACTACCCGAAGGGCCTCTTCGAGAAGACCGGCAACATCTGGCGCGCCCAGGGCCGCAGGGCACGCCTGGACCTCAAGCACTTCGCCCGGCACATCTCGCTGCGCGGCGAGGCGAGCGACGGCTGGCGCGGCGAGATCCGCGACGGCGAGGTCGTCCGCACCCACGAGGAGGCGGTGGCGGAGGAGGAAGAGGAGCACGACGGGCAGGGCGGGCCCGAGGGCGACGACCCCGCGGCCGAGTACGACGAAGAGGGCGAGCCCGAGTTCGCGTACGACGACGAGGACGAGCCGGAGTACGCGTACGAGGACGAGGAGGGCGCCGAGTACGACGCCGAGGCCGAGTACGACGAACCGGACACGGCCTACGAGGAGTCCGACGGCGAGGAGATCGAGTCCGGGGAGCGCGACGCGGAGGGGGACGAGCGCCGTGAGCACTCCGGGGCCGGCGCGGGGCGGGGCCGCCGATGACGGCGGCCGCCGGCCGACTGCCCGACCCCTACGGCCGTGACGGCGGCGGGGCCAACCTCGCCGACATCCTCGAACGCGTCCTGGACAAGGGCGTCGTCATCGCCGGTGACATCAAGATCAACCTGCTCGACATCGAGCTGCTCACCATCAAGCTCCGCCTGATCGTCGCCTCGGTCGACAAGGCCAAGGAGATGGGCATCGACTGGTGGGAGGACGACCCGGCGCTGTCCTCGGGCGCGGGCAAGGCCGAACTGAAGCGCGAGAACGCCGAGTTGCGCCGACGCGTCGCGGAGCTGGAGGAGTTGCGCGTCCTGGAACCGGCGGAAAGCGACCGACAACCGGCGAAGGCCGACCTGGCACCCGCCAAGGAGGAGAAGAAGGAGGAGAAACGTGAGCGTCGCACACGGTGACCTGCGCTACGTCTACGCGGTCTGCCGCCCGCTCGCCGCGCCGCTCGCCGCCGACCTGACCGGGGTCGGCGGCGAGCCGCCGCGTCAGCTCGCGCACGAGGGCCTGGTCGCCGTGGTCGGCCCGGTGCCCGAGGGCGACTTCGCGGAGGAACCCCTGCGCGCGCACCTGGAGGACCTGGACTGGCTCGCCGACACGGCCCGCGCCCATCAGCGGGTCGTCGCCGCGCTCACCACCGTCACCTGCCCGCTGCCGCTGCGGCTCGCGACCGTCTTCCGGGACGACAGCGGCGTACGCGTCATGCTGGAGGACGGCGCGGAGCGGTTCCGGCGCGTCCTGGACCGCATCGACGGGTGCGTGGAGTGGGGCGTGAAGGTCCACATGGAGCGCCGCGCGGAGCAGGCCGAGCCGCGGGGCGCGCCGCGCTCCGGGCGCGACTACCTGCGGCAGCGGCGCCGGCAGCGCACGGCGGACGAGGGGGCGTGGGAGCGGGCCGAGGCCTTCGCGCGGCGGCTGCACCAGACGCTGGCGGCGCGAGCCGTCGACGCCCGGCTGCACGCCCCGCAGAACGCGGCGCTGTCCCGCGAGCCGGGCCGCAACATCCTCAACGCCGCGTATCTGGTGGCCCGTTCGCACTCCGAGGAGTTCGTCGAGGCCGTGGACCGCACCAAGGACGAGGAACGGGACGCGGTGGGCCTGCGGGTGGAGCTGACGGGCCCCTGGGCGGCGTACTCCTTCACCGGTGAAGAGGCGGGCGCGGGCGAGCGGACGGGCGGCGAGGAGACGGACGGCGCCGCATGACCGTCGTGGAGCGCCGTGAGATCGCCCTGGTCGATCTGCTCGACCGGCTGCTCGCGGGCGGTGTCGTCATCACGGGCGACATCACCCTGCGGATCGCGGACGTCGACCTCGTACGCATCGACCTCAACGCCCTGATCAGCTCCGTGAACGAACAAGTGCCCTCGCCCTGGCCGGAGGCGTCAGCACCGCGGGAACGGGAGTGACCGCGGGGACGGGAGTGAGCGAACCGTGGACCGAGAACGCCGCAACCGCATGGATCTCGACCCCGACACCGTCGAGCGGGACCTGGTGAAACTGGTCCTGACGGTCGTCGAGCTGCTGCGGCAGCTGATGGAGCGCCAGGCCGTGCGCCGCTTCGACACCGGTGAGCTGTCGGAGGACCAGGAGGAACGGATCGGCCTCACGCTGATGCTCCTGGAGGACCGGATGGCCGAGCTCCGGGAGCGGTACGGACTGCGGCCCGAGGACCTGAATCTGGACCTCGGGCCGCTGGGTCCCCTGCTTCCCCGGGAATGAGCTGCCCGGGGAGTGACTGCGGGGGCGATCGTCTGCGTTCGCTACCACCTGTACCAGCGGGACCTGGTGCCCGTGGCGGTCGTGCTGCGCATCATGAAGCCGACCAGCCAGATGACGAGCACGGCGATGGCGACCCACCAGAGAACCTTCACGGCGAACCCCGCCCCGAAGAGGAGCAGCGCCAGAAGAAGGACCAGCAGAATAGGAACCATGGTGTGTACCTCCTGCCGTCCGAGTGTCCCCAACTGGCCTTTTGAAGCCGAGATTTGAGTGAGTCGGGACACTGTTTCCGACGCGGTGGTCCCTGGCGGGGCGGCACCGCTGTTTCCGGGCTATTTCCGGCAGAGGACCTCGCCGTGCAGCACCGCGAACCAGGCGTCCTCGGCGGCGCCCCACTCCCGCCATGCCGTCGAGGCGGCCCGCAGTTCCTCCTCGGTCGCGTGCCCGCCGCCCACCGCGCGCTCGGCGTACGCGGAGGCCAGCGTGCGGTCCGCCCACAGTCCGCTCCACCAGGCACGCTCGTCCTCGGAGCCGTAGCACCAGGTGGCCGCGGTCGTGGTGATGTCCGTGAACCCGGCCGCCAGGGCCCAGGACTTGAGACGGCGCCCGGCGTCGGGCTCACCGCCGTTCGCGCGGGCCACCCGCCGGTACAGGTCCAGCCAGTGGTCCAGGGCGGGCGCCTCCGGGTACCACGTCATCGCCGCGTAGTCCGCGTCGCGCACCGCCACGATCCCGCCCGGTTTGCAGACCCGCCGCATCTCGCTCAGCGCCCGTACCGGGTCCCCCACGTGCTGGAGCACCTGGTGCGCGTGGACCACGCAGAACGAGTCGTCGGGGTAGTCGAGGTCGTGCACGTCCGCGACGGCGAACTCGACGTTCTCCAGGCCCCGTTCGGCGGCCGTGGCGCGTGCCGTGTCCAGGATGCCCGGTGCCTGGTCCACGCCCGTGACATGGCCCTCCGGGACCAGCTCCGCCAGGTCGGCGGTGATGGTGCCGGGGCCGCAGCCGATGTCGAGGACCTTCATGTGCGGCTTCAGCGAACCGATCAGGTACGCGGCCGAGTTGGCGGCGGTGCGCCAGGTGTGGGAACGCAGCACGGACTCGTGATGGCCGTGCGTGTAGACGGCGGTCTCCTTCGGCATGGCGGCTGCTCCTTCGTGTGCGTGTAGCAGGCACCGTACGCCGCCATGCCGAAATGTGAGACCCGCGTATCACTATGTGGGCAGTCCGGTCGTGGGCAGCGGGCCCCGGTCGTGGGCAGCGGGCCCGTGGACAGCCCGGCGGCCCGGTGGCACGGTCGTCCGCCGCGCGGTCAGCGCAGGGCCGACAGCGGCCGGTAGACGGTCAGCGCCTCCGGCAGCTTGTCCAGGTGCAAGGAGCCCTGGACCGGCGTCACTTCGCCGTCGTACGCCACCGCCGTGCCCGGACCGAGACCGTCCACCCGCAGCCGGGGCAGCCGCACCGCGGCCTGTGCGGGGGAGCGCGTCTCGGGACCCGCCAGCGCGGCGGCGAGCAGCCGCGCGCCCGGCCGGCGTCCGCCGTGCACGATGCGCACGTCGAGCAGCCCGTCCGCCAGGTCGAGCCTGCGGCCCGGCGTGAGACCCGGCCGGTGGTACGTGCAGTTGCCCGCGAACAGCAGCCACAACGCCCGCTCGCTGCCCCGGAACCGGGCGACCATCGGCCGCTCGTCGGAGCGGAGTACCTTCAGCGCCGCGAGGACCGCGGCGGGCTTGCCGCCGATGCGGGGCCCCCAGCGCTCGCGCAGCCGCACCAGCTCCGGGTAGACGCCGAGACTGAACGTGTTGAGGAAGTACCCCGTCACCCCGGCCCCCGGCGCGTCCGGCTCCGCCTCGCCGCCGGTCCGGAAACGGCCCACGTCGACGGCGACCGCCTCGCCCGCCTCCAGCGCCCGCGACAGATCACGGGCGTCCTCGACCCCGAGGTCGTACGCGAAGTGGTTGAGCGTGCCACCGGGCAGCACCGCGAGCGGCAGCCCGTGCTGCAGCGCGACCGTGGCCGCCGCGTTGACCGTGCCGTCGCCGCCGCACACACCGAGCACCTGCGCGCGGGCCGCGGCCTTGTCCAGCTCGGCGCCCAGCTCGGCCGGCTCGGCGACCACGATCTCCGCGCGCGGCAGCGCGGTGTGCAGCGCCTTGACGCGGTCCGCCGTGCCCGCGCCCGCGTTGGCCACCAGGACCAGGCCCTCGCCGCCCGGCAGCGCGGGTGCCGCCACCCGGGGCCGCCCCGGCGGCGCCAGCTGCGCCCGCGTCGGCGCCAGACCCCGCACCGCGAACGCCGCGCCCGCGCCGAGCGCCCCGCCCACCAGGACGTCGCTCGGGAAGTGCGCGCCGGTGTAGATCCGGGACACCGCGACGGCGGCGGCGAGCGGCGCGACGGCGGCGCCCCACGCCCGCGACTCCAGCGCCACGCCCGTGGCGAAGGCCACGGCGGACGCCGAGTGGCCCGACGGGAACGACGTGGTGATGGGCTGCCGCTTGAGCTGCCGGATCAGCGGCACCGTGTCCAGCACCGGCCGGGCGCGGCGCACCGACCGCTTGCCCAGCGTGTTGATCGTCGCGGAGGCGAGCGCCAGCGAGGTCACCCCGCGCACCGCGGCCCGCCGCGCCCGCGGGGTGCGCGTCGCGGCGATCCCCGCGGCCGCCGCGAACCACAGCACCCCGTGGTTGGCGCTCCGGCTGAGCCGCGGCAGCACCCGGTCGGCGCCGGGCCAGTGCCGCGCCGCCACCGCGTCGAACAGGCGGCGGTCGAACCCGATCAGGCGGGACGTGAGCGGGCGGTGGCCCGCGACGGGCAGGGGCAGATCGAGGTCGGACGCCTCCGAATGGTCAGCACACATGGCGCCTCGCGTACCCCGGGGACCGCCGTTCAGGCCCCGGCCCGAGAAACCCGCAGGTGAGCGGGGCCGGCGGGCCGTACGGGCGCCCGCCGGGAAACGGTTTGCCCGGATGCCCCGCGGCCACGGACAATTCCGCTCATGGGACACGTCGAAGCCGCACACCTGGAGTACTACTTGCCGGACGGGCGGGCGCTGCTCGGTGATGTCTCCTTCCGGGTCGGCGAGGGCGCGGTCGTCGCCCTGATCGGGGCGAACGGCGCGGGCAAGACCACCCTGCTCCGGCTGATCTCCGGCGAGCTCCAGCCGCACGGCGGCTCCGTCACGGTCAGCGGCGGCCTCGGCGTGATGCCGCAGTTCGTCGGCTCCGTGCGCGACGAGAGCACGGTGCGCGACCTGCTCGTCTCCGTGGCCACGCCCCGCATCCGCGAGGCCGCGAAGGCCGTGGACGCCGCCGAGCACGCGATCATGACGGTCGACGACGAGGCCGCCCAGCTCCAGTACGCGCAGGCGCTCTCCGACTGGGCGGAGGTGCGGGGGTACGAGGCCGAGACGCTGTGGGACATCTGCACCACGGCCGCCCTCGGCGTCCCCTACGACAAGGCGCAGTTCCGCGAGGTCCGCACACTCTCCGGCGGTGAGCAGAAGCGCCTGGTCCTGGAGTCCCTGCTGCGCGGCTCCGACGAGGTCCTGCTCCTGGACGAGCCGGACAACTACCTCGACGTACCCGGCAAGCGCTGGCTGGAGGAGCGGCTCAAGGAGACCCGCAAGACCGTCCTGTTCGTCTCCCACGACCGCGAGCTGCTCGCCCGCGCCGCCGAGAAGATCGTCAGCGTCGAGCAGAGCCCCGGCGGCGCCGACGCGTGGGTGCACGGCGGCGGTTTCGCGACGTACCACGAGGCCCGCAAGGAGCGCTTCGCGCGCTTCGAGGAGCTGCGCAGGCGCTGGGACGAGAAGCACGAGCAGCTGAAGAAGCTGGTCCGCAATCTGCGCCAGGCCGCCGAGATCAGCCACGAGCTCGCGTCCCGGTACCAGGCGGCCCAGACCAGGCTGCGCAAGTTCGAGGAGGCGGGACCGCCGCCCGAGCCGCCGCGCGAGCAGGACATCACCATGCGTCTGCAGGGCGGCCGCACCGGCGTGCGGGCCGTGACCTGCGAGGGCCTGGAGCTGACGGGGCTGATGAAACCCTTCGACCTGGAGATCTTCTACGGCGAGCGGGTCGCGGTCCTCGGTTCGAACGGCTCGGGGAAGTCGCACTTCCTGCGCCTGCTCGCGGGCGACCCGGACAACCCGGTGGCGCACACCGGCGCCTGGAAGCTCGGCGCGCGCGTCGTGGCGGGCCACTTCGCGCAGACCCACGCCCACCCCGAGCTGGTGGGCCGCCCGCTGCTCGACATCCTGTGGCGCGAGCACGCGCAGGACCGCGGCGCCGCCATGTCGCGCCTGCGGCGGTACGAGCTGACGGCCCAGGCCGAGCAGAACTTCGAGCGGCTCTCCGGCGGCCAGCAGGCCCGCTTCCAGATCCTCCTCCTGGAGCTGGAGGGCTGCACGGCCCTGCTCCTGGACGAGCCGACCGACAACCTCGACCTGGAGTCGGCCGAGGCGCTGCAGGAAGGCCTGGAGTCCTTCCAGGGCACGGTCCTCGCCGTCACCCACGACCGCTGGTTCGCCCGCTCGTTCGACCGCTATCTGGTCTTCGGCAGCGACGGCCGGGTCCGTGAGACGCCGGAGCCCGTGTGGGACGAGCGGCGGGTCGTCCGCGCCCGCTAGCGCGCCGCCCGTCCGGTACGGCGTGCACCACTTCCGCCGTGCGGTGCGCACGCGGGCCCCGGGCGGTGCATGCTGGGTAGGACGGGCCGAGCGGGTACCCGGGGGCGGGGCGCGACACGACCGAGCGATCGGAGCGATCCATGACCGGAGTCGATCCGGGTCGGCTGGACGACCAGCAGCTCATCAAGGAGCTGGAGACGATCCACCGCACCCGCCACACGACCCTGCTGCACGGTTCGAACGACGCCCTGCGGGCCCACAACGAACGCATGGCGCAACTGGAGGGCGAGTATCTGCGCCGCCATCCGCGCAGGTCCATCGCCGGCGGCCGGACCCGTGCGGGCGCGCGGGAGCGGGGAGGCGCGGAGTCATGACGGGCGGGGCGGACAAGTCCACGGACAGGGCCACGGACACGTCCAGGGCCGGCGGCCGGAAGGGCAGGACCACACCGCCGCTGCTCGACCGGCACGGCGAGGCGCTCGACCTCTTCACCGACCGGGTGCACGCCGTCCGCGCCGACCAGTGGGACGCGCCCACGCCCTGCACCGAGTGGACGGTGCGGGAGCTGGTGGCCCACCTCACGACGGAGCAGCTGTGGGTGCCGCCCCTGCTGGACGGCGCCACCGTCGAGTCCGTCGGCGACGCCTTCGACGGTGACGTGCTCGGCCCCGATCCGGTCGCCTCCTGGGACACCGCGGCCGCCGCGTCGCGCGCCGCCTTCCGCGCCCCGGACGCCCTGGACCGCACGGCCCACCTCTCCTTCGGCGACACCTCCGCCGCCTTCTACTGCGGCCAGATGACCACCGACCTCGTGGTGCACGCCTGGGACCTGTCCCGGGCCATCGGCGCCGACGAGACGCTGCCCGAGGACCTCGTCAGCTTCTCCGTGCGCGAGATCTCGCCGTACGCCGCCGAGTTGGAGAAGAGCGGGCTCTTCGCCGCGGCGGTGGAGCCGCCGGCCGGAGCCGACGTCCAGACGAAGCTGCTGAGCCTCCTCGGGCGACGGGTGTGAGCCGGACCCGGCCGGGTCCGGCCGGGTGACGCGACGGTCCGTCAGGCCTGGGCGATGCCCGGCCAGTTGTCCGGTTCCGCGCCGCTGATGTCGGCCAGCGCCGACGACGGGTCCCGGGAGAGCGCCAGATCGCCGAGGCTCACCATGCCCACCGGCTGCCCGTCCTCGACGACGGGCAGCCGGCGCACCGCGTGCTCGCGCATCAGGCCGACCGCGGCGGACACCGCGTCGTCGGGGCCCACCACCACCGGGTTGGGCGTGCAGATCGCCTGTGCGCTCACCGTCAGCGGATCCGCGCCGTCGGCGACGGCACGGAGCGCGATGTCCCGGTCGGTGAGCACCCCGAGAACCTGACCGTCCGTGGCGACCAGGACGTCACCGATGTCCTGCGCGCGCATCAGCTGCGCCGCTTCGACGAGAGAGGCGTCGGGGCGCACCGCCACGACGCCCGTGGTCATGACGTCCCTTACGAAATCAGCCATGGCTGTGGGCCTTTCCTGCCTGCGTGCTCCGTCTGTTTCCTGAGTGGGGTCCTGCCTGTGCTCGTCGGACGACTCCGCTCGCAGTACCCCCGTGTCACAGCGGTATGCCTCGTTCCACGGGCAGGTTTGCCCGCCCCGGCCGGGGAGACCCGGCCCCGACACCCCCCACGACGATTCGGGGAGGGAGGGAGTCATGGCAGTTCTCGCCGTGTTCCTCCCGGTGGTGCTGCTGGGCCTGATCCTGGCACTCGGCCGGTACGAGGAACTGCTGCTGCCGCCCGCGGAGGAGCCGGACGAGGTGGTGGACGGCGCCCTGCGTCAGCACGCCCTGGGCGGCTGAACGCGCGGTCGCGGGGCGCCTCGGGGACGCCCGGTCCCTGACGGCGCGTCTGCGGACGGCCCTGACGGGAACCGCCCTCACGAGGCGCCCTTGCCCTTCCGCGTGCCCGGCAGGAACTCCTGCACCTTCGCCTTCAGGCCCTGCTTCACCACCGCCGCCCGGTCCGCGTCGCCCTTGAGGACCGAGGCCGCCGTCGCCTCCATCTGTTCCCAGGTCGCGTGCGGCGGGATCGGCGGTACGGCGGGGTCGGTGCGGAAGTCCAGGACCACGGGACCCTCCGCGTCGAGTCCGGCCCGCCACGCCGCCTCGACGTCCTCGGGGCGCTCCACGCGGATGCCGGTCAGCCCGATCGAGCGCGCGAACTCCGCGTACGGCACGTCCGGGAGCGACTGCGAGGGCAGGAAGGACGGCGCGCCCCCCATCGCCCGCATCTCCCACGTCACCTGGTTCAGGTCCCCGTTGTTCCACACGCCGACGACGAACCGCGGATCCTCCCAGCGGTGGCGGTACTTGGCGGCAGTGATCAGCTCGGCCATGCCGTTCATCTGCATCGCGCCGTCGCCCACCAGGGCGAACACCGGACGGTTGGGGTGCGCGAACTTCGCGCCGATCGCGTACGGCACCCCGCAGCCCATCGTGGCGAGCGTCCCCGACAGCGAGGCGCGCATGTCACCGCGCATCGTCAGATGCCGCGCGAACCAGTTGGCCACCGATCCCGAGTCGGCGGTGACGATCGCGTCTTCGGGCAGCAGCGCGTCGAGAGCGCGTGCCACGTACTCCGGGTTGACCGGGTCCGCGGACAGCGCCGCCCTGCGGTCCATCACACCGTTCCAGCGCACGACGTTCGCGCTGATCTCGTCGTGCCACTCACGGCTCACCCCGCGGCGGTCCTTGTCGATCAGCGGGATCAGCTCGCGCAGCGTCGCCCGCGCGTCGCCGACGAGGTTCACCTCGTACGGATAGCGCATCCCGACCATGTGCGGGTCGATGTCGATCTGCACGGCGCGGACCGCGCCGAACTCGGGCAGGAACTGCGTGTACGGGAAGCTGGAGCCGATCGTCAGGAGGGTGTCGCAGTCGCGCATCAGCTCGTAGCTGGGGCGCGTGCCGAGCAGGCCGATCGCGCCGGTGACGTACGGCAGTTCGTCGCTCAGCGCGTCCTTGCCGAGCAGCGCCTTCGCCACCCCGGCGCCGAGCAGCTCGGCGATCTCCTCGACCTCGGCGCGGGCGCCCGCCGCGCCCTGGCCGATCAGGATCGCGGCCCTGTCGCCCGAGTTGAGGACCTCGGCGGCCCGCTCCAGGGCGGTCGGCGAGGGCATCGCCGTCCAGGCACTGCGGTCCAGGCTGGAGGGGACCATCTTGAACGCGTGCGGGGGAGGGGAGTACTCCAGTTCCTGGACGTCGCCCGGGACGATCACGGCGGTGGGGCAGCGGCGCGCGTAGGCGGTGCGGATCGCCCGGTCCAGGACGTTCGGCAGCTGCTCGGGCACCGTCACCGTCTCCACGAAGTCGGACGCCACGTCCTTGAACAGCGTGTGCAGGTCGACCTCCTGCTGGTACGAGCCGCCCATCGCGCTGCGGTCGGTCTGGCCGACGACGGCGAGGACGGGCACGTGGTCGAGCTTCGCGTCGTAGAGACCGTTGAGGAGATGGACCGCTCCCGGGCCCGAGGTCGCCACGCACACCCCGAGGCGCCTGCCGAACTTGGCGTACCCGACGGCCTCGAACGCGGACATCTCCTCGTGCCGCGACTGCACGAAACGCGGCCGGTCCTCGGCCCTGCCCCAGGCCGCGAGCAGTCCGTTGATGCCGTCGCCGGGATAGCCGAAGACCTGCTCGACACCCCAGGCACGCAGCCTCTCCAGGATGTGGTCGGCGACCTTGACGCTCATGACGGAACCCTCCGGACGGGTCGGGGACACAGCCGTCCCGCCCGGGTGTCCGGCAGGCCGGGGCGGAAACCTCCCCGTGTTTGGTCCCCCGGGACCGGGGCAGGCGCATGAACAGTGCTTCGGAACGGAGGCACGTCCGTGGGAGCGGCCACGCCGTTGGCCCCGGGTGTGTCCCGTCGTGTCCGGACGCGCGCACTCCCACGGTTGACCGTCCAACCCAAGGCACACACAAGGGAGTTGCGACGCATCATGCGTACCCACACTTGCACCGCGACACCTCCGAAGAGCCGGCGTCACCCGCACGACGACGCTCCCGACACCGCAGCCGCCTTCGCCCGGCTCGTCGAACTGCCCGACGGACCCGAACGGGACGCCCTGCGCGACGAGATCGTCCGGGCCTGGCTCCCCATGGCCGAACGCCTCGCCGGCCGGTTCCGCAATCGCGGCGAGTCCCTCGACGACCTGCGTCAGGTCGCGGCCCTCGGCCTGGTCAAGGCCGTCGACCGCTACGACCCCCGGCGTGGCAACGCCTTCGAGAGCTACGCGGTCCCGACCGTCACCGGCGAGGTCAAGCGCCACTTCCGCGACCACATGTGGACCCTGCACGTGCCGCGCCGCGTCCAGGACCTGCGCAACCGCGTCCGGTTCGCGCGCCAGGACCTCACCCAGACGTGCCCCGGCCGCGCCCCCAGCACCGCCGAGATCGCCGAGCACGCGCACATGAGCGTGGAGGACGCGGCGACGGGCCTGGAGGCGCTCGACAGCTTCACCGCGCTCTCCCTCGACGCCGAACTCCCCGGCAGCGAGGACGGATACGCCCTGCGGGACACCCTGGGCGGCCCCGACCCCGCACTCGACGTCGTCGTCGACCGCGAGGCCGTCAAACCGCGCCTCGCGCAGCTGCCCGAACGCGAACGGACCATCCTCTACATGCGGTTCTTCGGCGACATGACACAGAGCCGCATCGCCGAGCACATGGGCATCTCGCAGATGCACGTCTCACGGCTCATCAGCCGCTGCTGCGACCGGTTGCGGGACCAGGTCATGCGGGACGCGGCCTAGCCGCCGCGCCCCGTCAGAGCGACCGGCGCATGGCCAGGGACACATGGCGGGACAGCACGTCGACCGCCCGTGCCTCGGCCATCGAGAAGGCGAGCCGCGCACCGCTGCGGAACAGCGTCAGGACGCCGTCCACCGGCTCGTGCGGCCCCGCCGTCAGTGGCACGCACAGCAGGGAGGTGACCTCGGCGCGGACCAGGACGTGCGCGCCGGAGGCGTCCCTGCCGAAGGCGTCCGGGTCCTCGGGGCGCACCTGCAGCGCGGCCGCCCCGCCGCGCGCCGCCTCCACGACGAGGGGGCACGCGGCGGGGTCCTGCGCGAGGAGGTCGGCGACGGGCGCGTCCGCGGGGCCGAGCACGGCCCTGCGGCGCAGCCGGGCGGCCCCCTCGTCGGCGATCACCCAGTCCGCGAACCGCCCGTGCAGCACCTCCGCCGCCCGTTCCAGGACGGCTCCGCCGTCCCCGGCCGGTGCGGTGAGCAGGGCCGTCGTCATGGCGTCCGCGAGGTCGAGCTGGGCCGCGTGCCGGGTCGCCTCGCCGAGGTCGGGCGCCGGGCCCAGGGCGCTGGGCCCCTGGGCGCGGGGCCCGGGGGGTTGCAGGACGGCCAGGACGGCCGGCCGCGGCTCGGTGCCGGTGTGCAGCGCCGTGAGCGTGGCGCGGACCGGCACGCGGGGACTGTGCTGGAGGTGGACGATCAGGCTCCGGTCGCCCTCGCCGCGGGCGACCGCCGCGGCCTGCGCGCGGAACGCGGCCCGGTCGGCGTGCACCAGGAACCCGGCCATCGGCCGGCCCGTCGCGTATCCGGCGCGCACCCCGGTCAGGCCCGTCGCCGCGAAGTTCATCCGGCGGACCACGGTCTCCCTGTCGATCAGGGCGACCGGCAGCGGCATCCGCTGGAACAGGGCGCGCAGCAGCCGCTGCTCGTCCCGGTCCGTGGCGCCCGGCGGCTGCGCGTCCGTGGTCAGGCGCTCGTACGTCGGCCACAACTGGTGGGCCACATGGTCGAGTTCGAAGATGGCCGCGTCGAGCACGGTCAGCAGTTCGTCGGCAGGTACGGAACGTGCCGACTTCAACTCGGCGACCCGGCGCAGGAAATCCGCCAGCTCTTCACCGAACTCCTCCATTTGAGACATGTGTCGAACCTAACGGCTGCGGCCGTTTTCCGAAGGGCTCGCAGGGAAGCCGATGAGAGAGAGGAGTCATGTCATGGCGCCTTTGCCGGATCCCGACCTGCTCCGGCCGGAGTCATCACTCCCCGGACGCAGGCTCTCCGAACTCGCCGAACGGGCGGCCCGGTGCACGCCCGCGTGCTGCGGCGCGAGCACCACCGTCTCGGACGGAGGCGACGAACACCCCACTGCGGTCACCCACCCCGACCTGGCCGGACTCGTCTCGGTCCAGCTGCGCTCGGGCGACGGCCCCATCCCCGCCGCCGAGGAACAGGGCGAGCCGGTCGACTCGGGCGACCTGCTGCGCGACGAGCGCTGGCCCGAGTACCGCGCGATGGCCCTCGACTCGGGCGTGCGCTCCAGCGTCACGCTGCCCTTCCAGCGCGGCGGGCTCACCGTCACCCTCAGCCTGTTCAGCTTCCGCCCCGGAACGCTGGAGGAGGCGGAACACGGGCCCGCCCAGGCGCTCGGCGACCTCGCCACCGCCAGCTTCGTGCGCGACCGGCACTACCGCGCCGCCCTGGCCGAACTGGACCAGCTGGGCGCCGCCCTGCGCACGCGGCCCGTCGTGGACCAGGCGTGCGGCATCGTCATGCACGTCCTGGCGTGCGACGCGGACGCCGCGTTCGCGGTGCTGCGGCGGATCTCCCAGACCACCAACCGCAAGCTCGCGGACGTCGCGGCGGCGCTGGTCGAGACGAAGGGCCGCGGCCTGGAGCGCGAACTCGTCTCCCTGGCCCGCTGAGGGCGGGAGCAGGGGCCCGGACCGGTCGGCACCGACCGGTCCGGGCCTTCGTCGTCCGCCGGGCCGCGCACCGCGCGGACGGCGCGGGACGCTCACCCGGGCGGGGGCCAGAGCGGGCGGGAGGGGTGGGGGCGCGCTGTGATGGGCACGTACGGCCCTGTCCCGGAATGTCCTGGGTTCGCACGCGTGCGACGGGGCAGGACACAGTCACGTGAGTGCACGGAGGTACGGATGCGGCGGACGGAGACGGAGGGCCGCGGCCCCGTCCGGTACGGGCCGCCCCC
>NZ_LIRJ01000239.1 GCF_001419745.1 Streptomyces silaceus
TGGTCATAGCGTGAGGGAAACGCCCGGTTACATTCCGAACCCGGAAGCTAAGCCTCACAGCGCCGATGGTACTGCAGGGGGGACCCTGTGGGAGAGTAGGACGCCGCCGAACTCCTTTTGAAGAAAGCCCCGGACCGGGAACGGTCCGGGGCTTTCTTGCGTTTGGGGTACTTCCGGGAAGGCTTAGGGTCGGGACATGCGATACGACCTGGTCATCTTCGACAATGACGGTGTCCTCGTGGACAGCGAACCGCTCTCCAACACGATCCTCGCCGGCTATCTGACCGAGCTCGGGCACCCCACCTCCTACGAGGACTCACTGCGCGATTACATGGGGGCCGCCGTGCATCGCGTACACGATCTCGTTCTGGAGCGCAGTGGGCAGCAGCTGCCCGAGGACTTCGACGAGGTCTTTCACGCGCGGGTCTTCGCGGCCTTCGAGCGGGAGCTGGAGCCCGTGGACGGGGCCGTCGAGGTGCTGGAGAAGCTGGCAGGGGACGGGGTCGCGTACTGCCTCGCGTCCTCCGGGAGCCACGAGCGGATCCGGGTCGGGCACCGCAAAGCCGGGCTCGACGCGTGGTTCGATGACGAGCGGATCTTCAGCGCGCAGGACGTGGGGCGCGGGAAGCCGGCGCCCGACCTCTTTCTGTACGCGGCCGAGCGCATGGGCGTCGCGCCCGAGAAGTGCGTGGTCGTCGAGGACAGCCCGTTGGGCGTGCAGGCCGCTGTCGCCGCCGGGATGGACGTCCTCGGATTCACCGCCATGACGCCCGCCGAGCGGCTCACGGGGGCCACCCAACTCTTCGGGGATCTGCGGGAGTTGCCTGACCTGCTCGTCTGACCTGCGCGTATGACAGGGACCGCGGGGCGGGACTGACATTTGTCATTGCCAGCTCCGGACGATCGTTTCTGTCGGCGGACCGGGGCCGACGGCGAAGCTATGGGTGTCACGAAGGAACGGGACGCACACAGCGACGGAGGAACCCGATCATGAGCCAGCTCGTCACAGAGGCCCCCACCACGGCACTCACGTCGACCTCCGTCGCGAACTCGGCCCCCGCCGGAAACGACGACGTACGCAGGGAAGACGTACGCAGCGACGACGGACGCGACGACGTACGCAAGGCCCGTGTCGAGTCCCTCAAGCCGCTCGTGCTCGACGCCCTGGTCCCCACCGCCCTGTACTACCTGCTCAGCAAGGGCTTCGGGATGGGGACGCTGGCGGCGCTGGCCTGGAGCAGTGTGGTGCCGGCCGGGCGGACGGCGTGGGGGCTGGTCAAGGAGCGGCAGGTCAATGGGCTGGCGGCGCTGATCCTCACCGCCAACGTCGTCGGCCTGCTGCTGAGCCTGGTGGCCGGTGACCCGCGGCTGATGCTCGCGAAGGACAGCGGAATCACGGCGACCGTGGGCATCGCGGTCCTGCTGTCGGTCATCAGCGGCCGGCCGCTGATGACCGCGGCCCTCAAGCCCTGGGTGACCAAGGGGAAGGCGGAGCGGGTCGCGGCCTGGGAGCGGCTGAGCGCGGAGCGGGGGCAGTTCGTCCGGCTGGAGCGGAGGTTCTCGGTCCTGTGGGGTGGGGCGCTCTTCGGCGAGGCGCTGCTGCGGGTCGTCGGGGCCTACACCCTGCCCGTCGACACCATGGTCTGGCTGGGCGGAGCGATCGCCGCGGTGGTGATCACGCTGACCGTGATGATCAGTGGCGCGCTGGCCGTCGGGCCGATGGAGCGGATGGTCGGGTCGGCCACCGCGAACAGCTGACGGCCGTGCGCCGGAGCTGATGGCTCTGTACTGAAACCGAAGCCGAAGCCGAAGCCGACGGCCTGCGTCGAAGCCGACGGCCTGCGTCGAA
>NZ_LIRJ01000024.1 GCF_001419745.1 Streptomyces silaceus
CCTCCGACATGACCAAGCGCGACAGCGAGGACCAGCGATGACCACGCCTCCGACTCCGCAGCAGCAGCCGCAGCCGCAGGCACAGCCCCAGCAGGCGTACGCGCAGGCGGGCGTCCCCGCCCCCGGCGGCCCGGCGCAGGGCGTCCCCGCGGCCCCGGCGCCGGCCGCCCCCGCGCCGCCGTCCGCCTGGCAGCAGGCGATGAACAACGCCTACACCTCGCCGATCCCGGTCAAGAAGACCCACCTCGGCAACGCCCTCTCGTCCGAGTGGACGAAGATCAAGTCGGTCCGCTCGACGATGTGGACCCTGGGCATCTTCCTGCTCCTGGTCATCGGCATCGGCCTGCTCGCCGTGGCGAACACGCAGTCGAGCGACTACCAGGACATGCCGTTCACCGTGCCGGCCTTCTTCGGCCTGATGCTCGGCCAGATCTGCCTGATCACGCTGGGCGTCCTGGTCACCTCGTCCGAGTACGGCACGGGCATGATCCGCACGACGTTCACCGCGTCCCCGCAGCGCAGCCGCGTCCTGCTGGCGAAGATCCTGATCTACTTCGTGGTCGCCTTCGTCGTCTCCGCGGGCTCCATCCTGCTGGTGGGCCTGGCCGCGTCGGGCGCTCACAGCGGCCCCGAGTCGGGCGACAACCCCTGGATCGGCACGGTCTTCAAGGGCGGTCTGTACGTCTCGCTGCTCGGCGTCCTCGCCCTCGCGGTCGGCTCCATCCTGCGCCACTCCGCGGGCGCCATCACCGCGATGCTCGGCGTGGTCCTGGTACCGGCGATCCTGCCCGCGTTCCTGATGATCTGGGAGAGCACGCAGAAGCTCGGCGAGAAGATGTCGGAGTACAACGCGATCAACTCGCTCGCCAAGATCTTCGGCGCGGACGGCGCGGACTCCACCGGCACCTCGCAGCTGGTGCTGCTCGTGGTCGTCACGGCCGTCGCCGTCGCGGGCGCCTTCGCGCTCCTGGAGAAGCGCGACGTCTAGGCGCGACGCCTCGCCGTACGAGGGCTAGTGCCTCGGCGCGTTACGGGACCGCTGCACCCGCGTGGTGCGGCGGTCCTTCGCGTTCCAGCACGCCTTGTGCCAGTGCCGGCGCTCGTCGACGCCGGAGTGCTCCGGCCAGGCCACCACGTGCGCGAGCCCCGACGGGATCTCCTGGTCGCATCCGGGGCAGCGGTACCGCTTGCCCGCCGCCCTCGCGCCCGCGACATGGCGCACGCTCCACTCCTCGCCCTGCCAGCTCTCACTGCTCTGGAAGCCGCCGTAGCGGCCCGACGGTTCCGCGTCCGCGGACGTCCTCGGCTCTCCGGCGCCCTTGGGCCGGTTGCGACGGGGGGACACAGAACACCTCACGAGCTGGACGGCGGGCAGGGGGTGTGACCAGCCTACGCGCCCGGTCGAGGGGTACTCGATCCACGGCGGCGGCCCGGGACCCCCGGCATTGCGCGGAAAATCCAACAATCTTCATGCCAGGCCGTGCCTTTGGCACGTGTCATGCGTTGTTGCCCGTAGGGGGAGTGCCTGCGTCGGCGCCAAGGAGGCAGGAGTTCGATGCGTGTAGGTAGTTTTGTTCTGGCCGCCCAGTTCCCGGGACAGGGGCAGGGGGAGGCGCTGCACCGCGCGGTGCGGTCCGCCGAGGTGGCCGAGGAGGCGGGGCTGGACTCGGTCTGGCTCGCCGAACATCATTTCGTGCCGTACGGCACGTGCCCGTCGGCGGTGACCCTCGCGGCACTGCTGCTCGGGCGGACGCGGCGGATCCGCGTCGGCACGGCGGTGAGCGTGCTCCCGACCGTGCACCCCGTCGCGCTCGGCGAGCAGGCGGCACTGCTGCATCTCACGTCGGGCGGACGGTTCTCGCTCGGCGTCGGACGCGGCGGCCCCTGGGTGGACCTGGAGGTCTTCGGGTCGGGTCTGGAGGCGTACGAGAAGGGGTTCCCGGAATCCCTCGACCTGCTGCTCACGTGGTTGCGCGAGCCCCGGGTCGGCAGCTCCGGCGAGCGGTACTCCTTCCGCGAGGTGGCCGTCGTGCCCCGCCCGCAGGAGGCACTCGGCGGCCAGGGCGAGAGCGGCCCCGAGGTGGTCGTCGCCTGCACCTCGCCGTCCAGCGTCAGGCTCGCCGCGGAGCGCTGTCTGCCCATGCTCCTCGGCATGCACGTGGGCGACGACGAGAAGGCCGAAATGGTGGCCTTGTGGAATCGGCGGGCGCGTGCTGCCGGGCACGGTCCCGAGAAGATCGCCGGGGCCTCCCACGTCTCCGCCGGCGTCGCACAGATCGCCGACCGGCGCGTGGAGGCCGCCGAGACCTTGCAGAAGGCGATGCCCGGCTGGCTGAAGCAGGGGCTGGACGCCCATGTGACGGTCGACGGCCGCCACCGCGCCATGCGGGACCCGCAGGCCTACACGGAACTGCTCTGCGGGCTGCACCCCGTGGGCACCCCGCAGGTGTGCGCGGACCGGATCGCCGCCACGTCGGAGCGCACGGGCATCACGCGCTTCGCACTGCTCGTGGAAGGCTCGGGCGACCTCGCGGCCACGGAGGAGAACGTACGGCGGCTGGGTGCCGAAGTGCTGCCCCAGCTCAGGTGAGAACCCTGCTTCCGTCGTGCGGAGCTGCCGCTCCGGACTGAACCACCTCCCGCGTACGGAGCGGCAGCAACAAGCGTCAGCAGTCCCGCAGTTCAGGCGACTGGTTGAGCAGCTGGCCCCTGATCGAGGTGAAACGGGCGAGCCGGTCGTCCACTGACGGGTCCAACGGGAACACGGCCACACGGTGGCAGTTCTGGAACGCCAGACGCACACCGAAGTGCCGCTGCAGGGCGCCACGAATGGCGTCACTCGCGAGGGCGCGCAGCAGCTGGCCGCGTGCCTGCTCGTCCGGCGGCGGCGTCTGGTTGTCGGCGAACTCTCCGCCGTCGACCTTCAGCTGGGCCACCAGGGAGCTGATCATCTCCCACGCGTAGGGCAGGGAGGTCCGGACGCAGTCGACGAATGCTGCTTCGTCCACCTCGCCTCGCTCGGCCTGTTCCAACAGTGCCGGTGAGACGTCGAGCGACATGGGTTCTCCTCTCGCGCCCCCGGTGAGCGGGGGCTTACGGACAGGGAGGGAGTTCGCATACGCAGCGTGCACGGACGACGACCTCCCGCTGTCTACGGTAGGCAACGGGCGGTAACCGCACCAGAAGATTGGGCGCATAACCGGCCAGGATCGAACACGTCCATCGACGGACAAGTCGTGTGCCCCCGGAACGGTGGTGGGGGGTGGTGGACGGGGGAATCGCGTGCACCGCCCCGAGTCGAGTAGCGTTGCGCACCATGCGTCTCGTCATCGCCCGTTGCTCCGTGGACTACGCGGGCCGGCTCACCGCCCACCTCCCGTCGGCACCCCGTCTGATCCTTGTGAAGGCGGACGGCAGCGTGTCCATCCACGCCGACGACAGGGCCTACAAACCGCTGAACTGGATGTCCCCGCCCTGCACATTGAAGGAGGGTTCGGGGGACGACGCCGGAGTCTGGACCGTCGTGAACAAGGCGGGCGAGAAGCTCATCATCACGATGGAGGAGATCCTGCACGACTCCTCGCACGAACTGGGCGTGGACCCGGGCCTCATCAAGGACGGCGTGGAAGCACACCTTCAGGAGCTCCTCGCCGACCGGATCGAGACACTCGGAGAGGGATATTCACTCATCCGTCGCGAGTACATGACGGCGATCGGCCCGGTGGACATCCTCTGCCGCGACGCCGACGGGCAGACCGTCGCCGTCGAGATCAAGCGGCGCGGCGAGATCGACGGCGTCGAGCAACTCACCCGCTATCTGGAGTTGTTGAACCGCGACCCGCACCTGGCGCCCGTCAAGGGCATCTTCGCCGCCCAGGAGATCAAGCCGCAGGCCCGCGTCCTCGCCACGGACCGCGGCATCGGCTGCGCCGTCCTGGACTACGACGCGCTGCGCGGCATCGAGGACGACAAGCTGCGGCTGTTCTGACCCACGGACGACCGTACGTACGACGGAGAAGAGGGCCGGGTCCTGAGGGACCCGGCCCTCTTCGTGTCCCGTGTGTCCCGTGGGCGCGCCCGGTGCGTCAGGCCGACGCGGAGGACCCGCTCGCGGACGCCGGGGAGCTCGCCGGGCCGCTCGCCGAGGTCGAGGTGTTCGGCGAGGAGGGCGGGATGTTGCTCGTCTGCGGGGACGACGGCTGATCCGTCGGCTCGGTCGGCTTGTCCGTGGGCTCCGTCGGCTTGTCCGTCGGTTCCGTGGGCTTGTCCGTCGGCTCGGTCGGCTTGTCCGTGGGCTTGTCGGTCGGCTTGTGCGTCGGCTTGTCGGTGGGCTTGTCCGTCGGCTTCTGCGTGGGCTTGTCGGTCGGCTCGTCCGACGGGTCCGCGCTGCCGCTCGGCTCGTCCGACGGCTCGCCGCTTCCGGTCGGCTCCGGGTCGTCCGACGTGCCCACCACGCCGTCCTTGCCCGGGTCGTCGGGGCGGCTCGTGGAGTCCTTCTGCGGCTTGTCGGCGGTCAGGCCGCCGCCGTCGCGGTCCTCCTTCGCCGACTGCTCCGTCTTGACCTTGTCGCTCGCGGGCGGGTCGTCGTTGCCGGACGTGGCGCCGAGGGTGACGACGGTGCCGAGGACGGCGGCGAGCAGGGCTCCCGCGCCGGCCGCGACGAGGTTGCGCCGGGTGCCGCTGATGAGGGAGCGGCGGCTCGGTGCCGCGCCCGAACCGGCGCCCGCACCCGCCGCCGCGGGGGCGATACGGCTGGTGACCAGGGTGTCCGGCTCCGCGGGCGGCGCGGGCTGCGCGAAGGCCGCGGGGACGCCGCCGGGCGGCGACGCCGACTCCTCGTACCGCGCGTCGGGGACCTCCTCACCGGCGGCCGAGCGGTCGCCGGGCAGCGCGCCGCCGGAGCGGTCGGCGACCAGCGCGAGGGCCCGGCGCCCGGAGATCATGCCGCGCTTGTCGGCGAGCGCGCCGCGCAGCCCTATGGAGGCCTCCAGCTCGGCGCGGGCCCGGTCGAGCTGCCCGCCGCAGAGCGCGAGGATCCCCAACTCGTGGTGGAAGTACGCCTCTTCGGCGACCTCCCCGGCATTGCGCGCCGCCTCCTGGCCGGACCGCAGGGCGCGCTCCCAGGCGCCCCAGTCCAGTCCGCCGGCGAAGGCGGGCGCGGCGGTGCGGGCCAGCAGCACGGCGGCGCCGCTCTCCGAGGTGACCAGGGCGCTCAGTGCGGCGTGCACGGCGTCCGCCTCGGCGGCGACCCGCTCCGGGGTGACGGAGGGGTGCCCGGCCCACCAGGCGTAGTGCTGGGCGGCGGTGCGGGCGTGGTCGGCCGCGTCGTCGGCGTACCCGGCGGTCTCCAGCTGGGTGCGCACGCCCGCGGCGAGGCGGTAGTGCGCGCCGACGGGGGTGACCAGGGCGCAGCTCACCAGCTCGGCGAGGGCGGCGTCCGCGTGGGTGTCGCCGACCAGGGCCGGCAGGTGGGCCTGGTGCGGCAGTTCGCCGCCGAGCGCGACGGCGAACCGCAGGGTGGCGCGGGCGGACGGGCTCAGGCGCGAGGCGAGCAGGGCCGCGGGCGCCGCGCCGTCGGCGAGCGAGGGCAGCGGAGGGTCGTCCGCGGCGTCGAAGGGCGCGTCGACCGGGGCGTCGCCGAAGTAGCCGTGCTCCTCGAAGGCGTGCGGGTCGGCGCGGAGCTGGTCGCGCTGGCGGAGCAGGGCGCCCGCCTGCACGAAGCGCAGCGGCAGGCCCTCGGACTCGAACCACAGGTCGCCCGCCCAGTTGGCCTCCTCGTCGTCGAGGATCCGGCCGACGGCGCGCTCCAGGAGTTCGAGGCCGCCGCCGCGGCCGAGGCCGCCGAGGAAGACCTCTTCGAGGTGGGAGTCGGCGGAGGGCGCGGCGACGTCGGGCGTCGCGGAGACGAGGAACGCGCACTCGGGCGTGGCGTCCAGCAGTTCCTGCAGGGCCGCGCCGCCGAACTCCAGGTCGTCCAGGACGACGACGGCGCCGATCTCGCGGACGAGTTCGAGCAGGAGGGCACGGTCGGGGCGGTGCAGCGGCGCGTCGTAGACGGTCGCGAAGAGGTCGTGGAGCAGCTCCGTGGGCGTCCTGCGGTACCCGGAGAGGTGGACGACGCCGTCGGGCGCGAGGTCCGCGCAGTCGTCGGCGACGGCGTTCAGGAGTGTGGTCCGGCCCGATCCGGCTGGCCCGGTGAGCCGTACGGATCGGCCGCGCGCGAGGAGCCGTACGAGGCGCTCGCGGTCCTCCTGGCGCTCCAGGAGCGGCAGCCGGGGCAGCGCGGGCCCCGGCGGCACGGGCGGCTGCGCGGCGCGGCGCAGCTCGGCGCGCTCGGCGGCGGTGCGCTTGGTGGGGCGCGCGGGCCGCTCGCCGGGCGGGCAGGGCTCGATCTCGCTGCCGTCGACGGGATTGACGGTGAGCAGGAAGTCGCCCGAGACGAGCTGCACGGTGCGGGCCAGCGCGGGCGCGGGCTGGCCGAAGTCCGGTGTCATGGGTTCGCGCGGCGGCCGCCCGGGGCCCGCCGCGTCGTCGTCGATGCCGTCGTGGCCGTACTCTTCCGGTCCCCGGTTCATCGGGTCCATGGTCTTAGCCCCCCAGATGCGTGGTGTGCAGAGCCCCCTCCGGCCTTCGTGCACACTGCGCTGTCGCTTCTGGTCCGGCGCCCCCGTGCGGGTTCGTATATCGGTGGGCGACCGAACCCTAGACCTTTGCTCAGTATCTACGAGAGGGCGGGGTACCGCCCCGTCCGAGACGTCACAGGTTCGTGAGGATTGTGCGCTCTCGGCCCTTGTGGGCCGACGCGCGTCAGACTCTGGGGAGCGATTCGACTCCGATGCCGCCCTCGATCGCGAGGATGCGGTGCAGCCTCGTGGCGACGAGCAGGCGCTGCATCTGCGGCGGCACGTGGCGCAGGACGAGTCTGCGTCCGCACCGTCCGGCGCGGCGGTGCGCGCCCATGATCACGCCGAGTCCCGTGGCGTCCCACGAGTCGAGTTCGGACAGGTCGAGCACGAGGTCGCCGGCTCCGTCGTCGACGGCCGAGTGCAGGACCGTACGGGCGTCCGCCGCGCTGCGTACGTCGAGGCGTCCCCCGACGACCAGCTGGGCCTGGTCGCCCCTGATGTGCATATGCGCTCCCCGAGAGTGCTGTGTCTGCTGTGACGTCTGTTCCGTAACGCGTTCTGCGTATGTCACTGCAACTGACTGCCGCGTGGGCGAGGAAGTTGCCGTCTGTAAGCGAACCGATACCGAATTCACTCCGAGGGGTGACCCCCGGAGCGTCTCAACGTCAGACGAGCCGTCAGACGGCGTACGTCAGTACTGGTTCAGTGCTTGTAGAACCCCTGCCCGCTCTTGCGCCCGATGTCACCGGCGTCAACCATCCGGCGCATCAGCTCCGGCGGCGCGAACTTCTCGTCCTGCGACTCCGTGTAGATGTTCTCGGTGGCGTGCAGCAGGATGTCGACGCCGGTGAGGTCGGCGGTCGCGAGCGGGCCCATGGCGTGGCCGAAGCCGAGCTTGCAGGCGATGTCGATGTCCTCGGCGGTGGCGACGCCCGACTCGTAGAGCTTGGCGGCCTCGACGACGAGCGCCGAGATCAGACGGGTCGTCACGAAGCCGGCGACGTCGCGGTTGACGACGATGCAGGTCTTGCCGACGGACTCGGCGAACTCACGGGTGCGGGCGAGGGTTTCGTCGCTGGTCTTGTAGCCGCGGACGAGCTCGCAGAGCTGCATCATCGGCACGGGCGAGAAGAAGTGGGCGCCGACCACGCGCTCCGGGTGCTCCGTCACGGCCGCGATCTTGGTGATCGGGATGGCGGAGGTGTTGGAGGCGAGTACGGCGTCCTCGCGCACGAGCTTGTCGAGCGTGCGGAAGATCTCGTGCTTGACCTCGAGCTTCTCGAACACGGCCTCGACGACGACGTCCGCGTCGGCGACGGCGTCCAGGTCGGTCGTGGTGGTGATGCGGCCGAGGGCGGCCTCGGCGTCGTCGGCGGCGAGCTTGCCCTTGCTCACGAACTTCTCGTACGACGCCTTGATCCCGTCGGTGCCACGGGTCAGGGCCTCGTCGGTGACGTCGCGCAGGACGACGTCCCAGCCCGCCTGGGCGGAGACCTGAGCGATGCCGGACCCCATGAGTCCGGCGCCGATGACGGCGAGCTTGCGTGCCACTGTTCCGACTCCCCTACCGCTTATCACGCTTGGCTTACACGCTGTTTACGTTTGCCTCTTCGGCGCACGTTAGCGGTCGTGAGCGCGCCTGTGACCGTGAAGAGATGCGCGTCACGTCTCAGATGACGGACATCACACCGGTACGGCTCATTCGGCGCCGCGCACCGCGTAGTTGAGGACCTTCTCGCTGAGCAGGTCCTCCATCTCGTCGAGCAGCGCGAGGGCCTCGCGGGAGACCTCGGCGGGGGCGCGGCGCCTGGTCATCTCCTCGCCGATCCAGGCCACGAGGGTGCTGTGCACCCAGGAGAGCTGGCCGGCGATCAGGCCGGGCAGCGGGTCGCCCTCGGCGGCGCCGGACTCCTTGGCGAGGGCGGCGGTGAGGCTGTCGAGGGCCTCCTGCTGGATGGCCCAGAGGCGGGAGCGCAGGGCGTGGGCCTCGGTGATGACCTTCATGAAGTCGGCCCAGCCGGGGAAGAGCCCGACGGTCGGCGAGACGCTCTCCACGTCGGCGCGCAGCTCGCGCAGGACGGCGTCGGCGGCGGACTCGCCCTCGCGGCGGCCGCGCACGTGACGGGCGAGCCGGTCGACGACGTCGTCGCCCCGGTCGAGGAAGAGGTCCTCCTTCGCCGGGAAGTAGTTGTAGACCGTGTTGACGGAGACGTCCGCGGCCTCCGCGATCTCCGCGATGGTCACCGCGACGAAGCCGCGCTCCAGGAAGAGCCCCGTCGCGACGTCCGAGATCCGCTGCTTGGTCTGGCGCTTCTTGCGCTCCCTGAGCCCTTCAGTCATCCGCCCATCGTAGGCGTCGTTGGCCACCCTCAAATTTTGCACCGCACGAAAACTTGGGGGCATTGCAAAATTTCATGGACTCTGTTTTTGTGGTCGCCATGGCAATCATCAGGACCTCCGGGCTCGCCCGGACCTTCCCGACCAGGAGCGGCCCCGTGGAGGCCGTGCGCGGCATCGACCTGAGCGTCGAGCGCGGCGAGATCCTCGGCTTCCTCGGGCCGAACGGCGCGGGCAAGACCACCACGCTGCGGATGCTGACCACGCTGCTGGCGCCGACCGGCGGCACCGCCACCGTCGCCGGTCGCGACCTGGCCCGCGACCCGGCCGGGGTGCGCGCCCGGATCGGGTACGTCGCGCAGTCCGGGGGCGTCGACCTGAGCGTCTCCGTACGCGAGGAGCTCGTCACCCAGGGGCGGCTCTACCGCCTGACGAAGCCTCGGGCGGTCGCGCGCGCCGAGGAGCTGGCCGGCGAACTCGGCCTCACCGAACTGCTGGAGCGCCCCTGCGCGGCGCTCTCCGGCGGCCAGCGCAGGCGGCTCGACATCGCCATGGGGCTCACGCACCGGCCCGAGGTGCTCTTCCTCGACGAGCCGACCACGGGGCTCGACCCGGGCAGCCGCGCCGACCTGTGGCGCCTGGTGCGGCAGCTGCGCGACGAGCACGGCACGACGGTCTTCCTCACCACGCACTACCTCGACGAGGCCGACGCGCTCTCCGACCGGCTGGTCGTCGTCGACCAGGGCGTCGTCGCCGCCGACGGCACCCCGAGCGCGCTGAAGCTCCGGTACGGCGGCTCGATCGACGCCACCCTCCAGGACACCTTCCTCGCCATCACCGGGCGCGACGTCACCCCCAAGGACACGGCGCCCGTCGCCGTCTGAGACCCCAGGACCCCCTCGATGCCCGCACTGCTCTCCGACACCGCGCTGATCTTCGGGCGGTACGCCCGGCAGACGCTGCGCTCCACGTTCCAGATCCTCTTCGGCGTCCTCACTCCCCTGCTCTATCTGCTCTTCTTCGGGCCGCTGCTCACCGATCTGCCGCTCGCCTCGCGGGGCGACTCCTGGCAGGTCCTCGTGCCGGGCCTGCTGCTCCAACTCGGCCTGTTCGGGGCCACTTTCAGCGGCTTCGCGCTCATCATCGAGAAGCAGTTCGGCGTGGTGGAGCGGATGCGGGTGACGCCCGTCAGCCGGCTCGCGCTGCTGCTCGGGCGGATCCTGCGCGACGCCGCGCTCTTCGTCTTCCAGGCGGTGCTGCTGGTGCTCGCCGCGCTCGTCATGGGGCTGCGCGCGCCGCTCGCCGGTGTCCTCATCGGGTTCGCGTTCGTGGCGCTGCTGACCGCGGGGCTCTCCTCGCTCTCGTACGCGCTCGGGATGAAGGTCGCCGAGCCGCACGAGTTCGGCCCGGCGGTCAACGCCATCAGCATGCCCTCGATGCTGCTCTCGGGCCTGATGCTGCCGATGGCGCTCGCGCCCACCTGGCTGGACGTGCTCTCCCACTTCATGCCGTTCCGCTATCTGGTGGACGCGGTGCGGGCCGGGTACGTGGGCGACTACGCGTCGACGACGATGCTGTACGGCGTCCTGATGGCCCTCGCCTTCGTGCTGCTCGCCGTGACGGTCGGCACACGTGTCTTCCAGAAGGCCGGGGCGTAACTACGCTGGCCGCATGGTCAATCTGACGCGCATCTACACCAGGACCGGCGACCAGGGGACGACGGCCCTCGGGGACATGAGCCGCACCACCAAGACCGATCTGCGGATCGCCGCGTACGCCGACGCCAACGAGGCCAACGCGGCCATCGGGACGGCCATCGCGCTCGGCAACCTCGACGAAGAGGTCGTGAAGGTCCTCGTACGGGTCCAGAACGACCTCTTCGACGTGGGCGCCGACCTCTCCACGCCCGTCGTCGAGGACCCCGAGTACCCGCCGCTGCGCGTCGAGCAGGCCTACGTCGACAAGCTGGAGGCCGACTGCGACCGCTTCCTCGAACAGCTGGAGAAGCTGCGCAGCTTCATCCTGCCGGGCGGCACCCCGGGCGCCGCGCTGCTGCACCAGGCGTGCACGGTGGTGCGCCGCGCCGAGCGCTCGACCTGGGCGGCCTTCGAGGTCCACGGCGACGTCATGAACCCGCTGACGGCCACCTACCTCAACCGCCTCTCCGACCTCCTGTTCATCCTGGCCCGTGCGGCCAACAAGGAGGTCGGGGACGTGCTGTGGGTCCCGGGCGGCGACCGCTAGAGCCTGGTCAGCGAGTTCGGCCGGTCGTCCTTCCCGTGCTCGGACCTCCCGGACTCGCCCGCCGGGGCCTTCTTCGGGAAGAGCGTGTAGCTGAGGGCGATCAGACCGTGGATGCCCGCCGCGCGCCAGGCCGTGTACATCCACGACTGCAGGGACGACGTGCGGCTCGGGTCGTCGACGTACCACATGGCGATCAGCAGGAGTCCGCTCGCGACGGCCGCCGCCACGACGGTGCCGAGCCAGACCTTGCCCTCGTGCACGGCCCTGGCCCGCCCGTAGCGCGGCGGGCGGGGCACCGGCGTGCCCTGGAAGCGGTGGGCGGCGTGGCCGTCGAGCCACTTCACGGTGCGGTGGCCGTGGCCCACGGTGAAGCCGATGTACACGGCGGCGAGGCCGTGCTTCCAGCTCGGGTCGGCGCCGTTCTTCAGGTCGACCGCGGTCACCACCAGGAGCAGGACCTCCAGGAGCGGCTCGCACAGCAGGATGGCCGCGCCCAGGCGCGGCATCCGCAGCAGATAGCGCACGGCGAGCCCGGCGGCCAGCAGGACCCAGAAGCCCACCTCGCAGATGACGATCAGTGCGACGATCACGGCTCGCTCCTCGGGTTCGTTCTCTCGATCACCCTTCAAGGCTCCCGTCGCGCCGGCCGCGAAGCGTCGTCGTCAGTGACGAAGTGGGGCTGCATCCTTCGATGTAGCCGGAGCCGTGCCACGGCCGCGGTAGGCAGTTCGATGTAGTCGCCAAGGGCCGGGGTCCTCCCCCAGGACCAGGCCTTCGCCCCGGCGGACCGTGTTGGATGGGGGCATGGCCGTGTCCCTGCCCCGCCCGCACCGCGTCGACGTCTCCATCGCCGCGCTCAGTCTGGTCTGCGGGGTCGTGCTGTGGTCGCTCGGGCTGCACACCTCGCCGGGCCGCATGCTGGACGGCACCTGGGCGCTGATCCCACTGGCCGTCCTGGCCTGTCTGGAGCTGGTCCGCAGGACGGCGCCCCAGACCGCGCTGGCCCTCGGCACCCTCGCGATGGTCGCCGACCAGTTCACCGAGGGCAATCTCGCGTCGCTCATGATGTTCACGGACATCGTGTACGCGGCCGTCGTGTACGGCACCCCGGCCGCCGCCCGGCGGATCCCGCTGACCACCGGCCTGGTGACGGTGGCCGTCACCATCGGCTTCCTGGCCTGGTTCCAGAAGCCGGAGGCCATCCTCATCGGCGTCCTCACCGGCGTGGTCTCCTTCGGCCCCGCCACCACGGGCGTCCTCGTGCGCAACCACCGCGAGGCCACCGAGGCCGCCAAGCTGCGGGCCGAGCAGACCGCGCTGCTCGCCGAGATGGACCGCGTCCAGGCCGTCACCGCCGAGCGCGCCCGGATGGCCCGCGAGCTGCACGACATGGTCGCCAACCACCTCTCGGCGATCGCCATCCACTCCACGGCCGCGCTGTCCCTGGACAACCCCGAGACCAGCAAGGACGCGCTCGCCGTCATCCGCGAGAACAGCGTCGAGGGGCTGGCCGAGATGCGCCGCCTCATCGGCATCCTGCGCTCCGACAGCGGCGACCTGGAGCCGGCCGCCGCACCCACCCTCGACGGCCTCGGCGCGCTCGTCGCGGGCGCCCGCACCAACGGCCTGGACGTGGCCCTGGACGACGCCCGTGCCCCGGAGGGCCCGAAGCTGCCCGCGCCCGTCGAGCTGGCCGCGTACCGCATCGTCCAGGAGTCCCTGACGAACGCGCTGAAGCACGCCGCGCCCGGCCTCGTCACCGTGTCCCTGGCCCAGGAGCCCCGCGCCCTGACGATCCGCGTGACCAGTCCGTACGGAGATCCGTCGGGGCCCCGCGCCCCCGGCTCGGGCGCCGGCGTCGTCGGCATGCGCGAGCGCACCGAACTGCTCGGCGGCACCTTCGAGGCGGGCCCCGAGACCAGCGCCGACACCGACCACGACGGCAAGGTGTGGAGCGTCTTCGCGACCCTGCCCGTCGACCCCGCAGACGAAGGAGCCAAGGAATGATCCGGGTGCTTGTCGCCGAAGACCAGTCAGCCGTGCGCGCGGGACTCGTGCTGATCCTGCGGAGCGCGTCCGACATCGAGGTCGTCGGCGAGGCGTCGGACGGCGAGCAGGCCGTCGCACTCGCCCGCGAGCTCCGCCCCGACCTGGTCCTGATGGACATTCAGATGCCGCGTCTGGACGGGGTGTCGGCAACGCGCCAGGTCGTCTCCGAGGGTCTTGCGGACGTCCTCGTCCTGACCACCTTCGACCTCGACGAGTACGTCTTCGGGGCGCTGCGGGCGGGCGCGTCCGGGTTCCTCCTGAAGAACACCGAGGCCAAGGACCTCATCGAGGGCGTCCGCACGGTCGCGCGCGGCGAGGGCCTGATCGCCCCGGCCGTGACCCGCCGCCTGATCGCCGAGTTCGCCGCACCCGCACAGGTCGTACGCAGGGAGAACGCGCCCGACCCGGCCGTCGTCGAGAGCCTCACGCGGCGCGAGCGCGAGGTCCTGTCCTGCATCGGCGAGGGCCTGTCGAACGCGGAGATCGCGGCCCGCCTGTCCATGGCGGAGGCGACGGTGAAGACGCACGTGAGCCGGATGCTGGGCAAGCTTGAGCTGCGCAGCCGGGTCCAAGCCGCCGTGCTCGCGCAGGAGTTGGGCATCTGAGGGGCGCCAGAGGGGCACAATTCGGCCATTGGTTCAGACCTCTTGACCGATGGTCCAGACCTTTCTATTCTCGCCGCACTGCGGTGAGCACTCCCCCACGTGTCCACGTGCTCACGGGCGGCGCAGGGTCCCACCCCTAACCCCCGGAACTCACCCGAGGAGCACCTCGTGCGCTTCACGAAGAGCAAGGCACGTTCGAGAATCGGATTCAGGCACAGAGCCGTGGCGGGAGTCACCACCCTGCTGCTCCCGCTCGCCACCCTGGTCGCCCTCGGCGGCGCCGCGCAGGCGGCCCCCGAAGCGGCCCCGGAGGCCACCGCCACGTACGCCAAGACCCAGGACTGGGGCAACGGCTTCGAGGGCAAGTGGACCATCAAGAACACCGGCACCACCACGCTCAGCTCCTGGAACGTCCAGTGGGACTTCCCCGCCGACACCAAGGTGACCTCCGCCTGGGACGCCACCGTCACCAACTCCGGCACCCGCTGGACCGCCAAGAACCTCGGCTGGAACGGGACGCTCGCCCCCGGCGCCTCGGTCTCCTTCGGCTTCAACGGCACCGGCCCCGGCGCCCCCTCCAAGTGCACCCTGAACGGCGGCAGCTGCGACGGCGGCAGCGTCCCCGGCGACAACCCGCCGAGCGCCCCCGGCACCCCGGTCGCCTCCGAGATCACCAAGACGTCGGTGAAGCTCGACTGGAAGGCCGCCACCGACGACAAGGGCGTCAAGAACTACGACGTGCTGCGCGACGGCGCGAAGGTCGCCACGGTCACCGGCACCACGTACGCCGACTCCGGCCTCACCGCCGGCACCGACTACTCGTACACGGTCCAGGCCCGCGACACCGCCGACCAGACGGGACCCGCCAGCGGCGCCGTCAAGGTCCGCACCGAGGGCGGCACCGACCCGGGCCCCGGCCCCGGCGACAAGGTCAAGCTCGGCTACTTCACGGAGTGGGGCGTCTACCAGCGCAACTACCACGCGAAGAACATCGCGACCTCCGGCTCGGCCGACAAGATCACGCACATCAACTACAGCTTCGGCAACGTCCAGGGCGGCAAGTGCACCATGGGCGACGCCTACGCGGCGACCGACAAGGCCTACACCGCCGACCAGTCCGTCGACGGCGTCGCCGACACCTGGGACCAGCCCCTGCGCGGCAACTTCAACCAGCTGCGCAAGCTCAAGGCCAAGTACCCCAACATCAAGATCCTCTGGTCCTTCGGCGGCTGGACCTGGTCCGGCGGCTTCACGGACGCCATGAAGAACCCGGCGGCCTTCGCCAAGTCCTGTCACGACCTGGTCGAGGACCCGCGCTGGGCCGACGTCTTCGACGGCATCGACCTGGACTGGGAGTACCCCAACGCCTGCGGTCTGTCCTGTGACACCTCGGGCCCGGCCGTCTTCAAGAACATGATGCAGGCGTTCCGCACCGAGTTCGGCGCCAAGAGCCTGGTGACGGCGGCCATCACCGCCGACGCCTCCAACGGCGGCAAGATCGACTCGGCCGACTACGGCGGCGCCTCGCAGTACGCCGACTGGTACAACGTCATGACGTACGACTTCTTCGGCGCCTGGGCGGCCAAGGGCCCGACGGCCCCGCACTCCCCGCTCACGTCCTACCCGGGCATCCCGCAGGACGGCTTCAACTCCGCCGACGCCATCGCCAAGCTGAAGGCCAAGGGCGTGCCCTCGGCCAAGCTCCTGCTCGGCATCGGCTTCTACGGCCGCGGCTGGACCGGCGTCACCCAGAAGGAGCCGGGCGGCACGGCGACGGGCGCGGCGCCCGGCACCTACGAGGCGGGCATCGAGGACTACAAGGTCCTCAAGAACTCCTGCCCGTCGAACGGCACGGTCGCCGGCACGGCCTACGCCCACTGCGGCACGAACTGGTGGTCCTACGACACTCCGGCCACCGTCCGCGCCAAGATGACCTGGGCCAAGAACCAGGGCCTCGGCGGCGCGTTCTTCTGGGAGTTCAGTGGTGACACGGCCAACGGTGAGTTGGTGAGCGCCATCAACGACGGGCTGAAGTAGCCCGGACAGCACCCCCCGAACGAAGCCGGGGGAGACAGGATCGCCCCCTGTCTCCCCCGGCTTCTTCATGCCGTACGGCGACTACGCCACGTTCACCCGTTGCCCCGGAGGCGCCGCCTCCAGCCAGGCCAGGAAGCCCGTGAGCGCGTCCTCGCTCATCGCCAGTTCGAGGCGGACGCCCCGGTGTAGACAGCCGAGGACGATGGCGTCGGAGAGCAGGGCCAGCTCCTCCTCGCCGTCGGGTGCGCGGCGGTCGACGACCTCGATGGCCGAACGCTCGAGAACCCGGCGCGGCCGGGGAGCGTACGAGAAGACACGGAACCACTCGATCCGGTCACCGTTGTAGCGGGCGACGCCGTAGCCCCAGCCCTTGCCGGAGGTGTCGCCCTTCTCCGGGGCGTTCCAGCGCAGGCTGCAGTCGAACGTGCCCCCGGACCGCTGGATCAGCCGGCGTCGCAGCCCGAAGACGAAGAGTCCCACCAACACCAGCGCGATCACAGCAAGTCCGCACACGAGCAGAGTGAGGATCATCGGCACCGACCTCCTCGCCTCTTCGAAAACGGACCACTACATTGCACCCGCATTGCCTCAGCCGCGACCCGGTCCGGTTTTGTTCCCGGACCTGGCCGCGGCTGAGTCACGTTACGCCGCGCGCTGGGGTCAGCGCGTCGCCACCGCACGCAGTCGGACGTCGGCGCGCCGCTCGGCGGAGGCGTCGGCCTCCGACTTCGCGCGCTCCAGCGCCCGCTCCGCGCGCTGGACGTCGATCTCGTCGGACAGCTCCGCGATCTCGGCCAGCAGCGACAGCTTGTCGTCCGCGAAGGAAATGAATCCGCCGTGGACAGCGGCGACGACCGTGCCGCCGTCGCTCGTACGAATGGTCACCGGGCCCGACTCCAGCACACCGAGCAGCGGCTGGTGACCGGGCATGACGCCGATGTCGCCGGACGTAGTACGCGCGACGACCAGGGTGGCCTCACCGGACCAGACACTGCGGTCCGCTGCGACCAGCTCGACATGCAGCTCAGCAGCCAAGGGTGGCTCCTCGGGTCACCACCCGGCGGTTCAGCCGGGTGTTGGGTCAAATTCTAGTGGGCGTACGAAGAGGGGCGGGACACGGCCCCTGTGCGGGGTGCACCCGCCCCTCTCCGATTCGAGCTACTGGGCTCAGGAGACGCCGAGCTCCTTGGCGTTCTTCTTGAGGTCGTCGAGACCACCGCACATGAAGAAGGCCTGCTCCGGGAAGTGGTCGTACTCGCCGTCGCAGATCGCGTTGAAGGCCGCGATCGACTCGTCGAGGGACACGTCCGAACCGTCCACACCGGTGAACTGCTTGGCGGCGTGGGTGTTCTGGGACAGGAAGCGCTCCACGCGACGGGCACGGGCGACGACGAGCTTGTCCTCTTCGCTGAGCTCGTCGATGCCGAGGATCGCGATGATGTCCTGGAGGTCCTTGTACTTCTGCAGGATTCCCTTGACGCGCATGGCGGCGTCGTAGTGGTCCTGCGCGATGTAGCGCGGGTCCAGGATGCGGGACGTGGAGTCCAGCGGGTCCACGGCCGGGTAGATGCCCTTCTCGGAGATCGGACGGGAGAGAACCGTCGTCGCGTCGAGGTGGGCGAACGTGGTGGCCGGGGCCGGGTCGGTCAGGTCGTCCGCGGGGACGTAGATCGCCTGCATCGAGGTGATCGAGTGACCACGGGTCGACGTGATGCGCTCCTGGAGGAGACCCATCTCGTCGGCCAGGTTCGGCTGGTAACCCACGGCGGACGGCATGCGGCCGAGCAGCGTGGAGACCTCGGAACCGGCCTGCGTGAAGCGGAAGATGTTGTCGATGAAGAACAGCACGTCCTGCTTCTGCACATCGCGGAAGTACTCCGCCATGGTCAGACCGGCCAGGGCGACGCGCAGACGCGTGCCCGGCGGCTCGTCCATCTGACCGAAGACCAGCGCGGTCTTGTCCAGAACGCCGGCTTCCTCCATCTCGACCATGAGGTCGTTGCCCTCACGGGTGCGCTCGCCGACGCCGGCGAAGACGGAGACACCGTCGTGCAGCTTGGCCACACGGACGATCATTTCCTGGATCAGAACGGTCTTGCCGACACCGGCACCACCGAACAGACCGATCTTTCCACCCTTGACGTACGGGGTGAGGAGGTCGACGACCTTCAGGCCGGTCTCGAACATCTCGGTCTTGGACTCGAGCTGGTCGAAGGCCGGGGCCTTGCGGTGGATCGTCCAGCGCTCGGAACCGGCGACCGTGGACGGGTCGTCGTTGAGCACCTCACCGAGGGTGTTGAAGACGCGGCCCTTGGTCACGTCGCCGACCGGCACCGAGATGCCCGCGCCGGTGTCGGTGACCGGAGCCTGGCGGACCAGGCCGTCGGTGGGCTGCATCGAGATCGCGCGGACCACGCCGTCGCCCAGGTGCTGGGCGACCTCGAGGGTCAGCGTCTTCTTCGCACCCTCGGTCGACGGGTCGTCGACCTCGACGTGCAGCGCGTTGTAGATGTCCGGCATCGCGTCGACGGGGAACTCCACGTCGACGACCGGGCCGATCACCCGGGCGACGCGGCCCGTGGCAACGGCCGTCTCAACAGTGGTCGTCATTACTTGTCACTCCCCGCGGTCGCGTCGGCCAGGGCTGCGGTGCCGCCGACGATCTCGCTGATTTCCTGGGTGATTTCGGCCTGGCGGGCCGCGTTGGCAAGCCGGGAGAGGCTGTTGATCAGATCCCCGGCGTTGTCGGTGGCCGACTTCATCGCGCGGCGCGTGGCGGCGTGCTTGGAGGCAGCCGACTGGAGCATCGCGTTGTAGATACGGCTTTCGACGTACCGCGGCAGCAGGGCGTCGAGGACGTCCTCCGCCGACGGCTCGAAGTCGTACAGCGGAAGCAGCTCGCCCTTGGCGGGCGCCTCTTCCGCGACCTCTTCGAGGCTGAGCGGCAGCAGCCGGCTGTCGATGGCCGTCTGCGTCATCATCGAGACGAACTCGGTGTAGACGATGTGGAGCTCGTCCACGCCGCCCTCCGCCGTCTCCTTCTCGATGGCCTCGATCAGCGGCACCGCGACCTTCTTGGCGTCCGCGTACGTGGGCTCGTCGGTGAAGCCCGACCACGACTCCGCGACCTTGCGCTCGCGGAAGTTGTAGTGGGCCAGACCACGGCGGCCGACGATGTACGTGTCGACCTCCTTGCCCTCGGCCTCAAGACGCTCCGTGAGCTGCTCCGCCGCCTTGATGGCGTTGGAGTTGAAGGCGCCGGCCAGACCGCGGTCGCTCGTGAGGAGCAGGACCGCGGAACGGGTCGGGTTCTCCGCGTCGGTGGTCAGCGGGTGCTTGGTGTTCGAGCCGGTGCCGACCGCCGAGACCGCGCGGGTGAGCTCGGTCGCGTACGGCGTGGAGGCCGTCACCTTGCGCTGCGCCTTGACGACACGCGAGGCGGCGATCATCTCCATCGCCTTGGTGATCTTCTTGGTCGCGGTGACGGATTTGATGCGACGCTTATAGACCCGGAGCTGGGCTCCCATGAGTCAGGTCCCTTCCGTCGTCACTTACCGGCGGCGGCCGGAGCGTCCTCGCCGAGAAGCTTCCCGTCCGAGGTCTCGAACTGCTTCTTGAACTCCGCCACGGCGTCACCGATGGCGGTGATCGTGTCGTCGGACATCTTGCCGCCCTCCTTGATGGAGGTCATGAGGCCCTGCTCCTTGCGGTGCAGGTACTCCAGGAGCTCGCGCTCGAAGCGGCGGATGTCCTTGACGGGCACCTCGTCCATGCGGCCGGTGGTACCGGACCACACGGACACGACCTGGTCCTCGGTCGCCATCGGCTCGTACTGCGCCTGCTTGAGCAGCTCGACCATGCGCTGACCGCGCTCCAGCTGCGCCTTCGACGCGGCGTCCAGGTCGGAACCGAAGGCGGCGAACGCCTCCAGCTCACGGAACTGGGCGAGGTCGACGCGGAGTCGGCCGGAGACCTGGCGGATCGCCTTGTGCTGCGCGGAACCACCGACTCGGGAGACGGAGATACCGACGTTCAGCGCGGGACGCTGACCGGCGTTGAACAGGTCCGACTCCAGGAAGCACTGGCCGTCGGTGATGGAGATGACGTTGGTCGGGATGAACGCCGACACGTCGTTCGCCTTCGTCTCGACGATCGGGAGACCGGTCATCGAGCCCTTGCCCATCTCGTCCGAGAGCTTCGCGCAGCGCTCGAGGAGGCGGGAGTGCAGGTAGAAGACGTCACCCGGGTAGGCCTCGCGCCCCGGCGGGCGACGGAGCAGCAGGGACACGGCGCGGTAGGCGTCGGCCTGCTTCGAGAGGTCGTCGAAGACGATGAGGACGTGCTTGCCCTCGTACATCCAGTGCTGGCCGATGGCCGAACCGGTGTACGGCGCGAGGTACTTGAAGCCGGCCGGGTCGGACGCCGGGGCGGCGACGATGGTCGTGTACTCCAGGGCGCCGGCCTCTTCCAGGGCACCGCGCACGGAGGCGATGGTGGAGCCCTTCTGACCGATGGCGACGTAGATGCAGCGGACCTGCTTGTTCACGTCGCCCGAGCGCCAGTTGTCGCGCTGGTTGATGATCGTGTCGACGGCCAGGGCGGTCTTGCCGGTCTGGCGGTCACCGATGATCAGCTGACGCTGACCACGGCCGATCGGGGTCATCGCGTCGACGGCCTTGTAGCCGGTCTCCATCGGCTCGTGCACCGACTTGCGCTGCATGACCGTGGGGGCCTGCAGCTCGAGGGCGCGACGACCGCTGGTCTCGATCTCGCCGAGGCCGTCGATCGGGTTGCCGAGCGGGTCGACGACGCGGCCGAGGTAGCCCTCGCCCACGGCGACCGACAGCACCTCGCCGGTACGGCTGACCGACTGGCCCTCCTCGATGCCGCTGAACTCACCGAGGACGATCGAACCGATCTCGCGCTCTTCCAGGTTCAGCGCGAGACCGAGGGTCCCGTCCTCGAACTTCAGCAGCTCGTTGGCCATGGCCGAGGGCAGGCCCTCGACCTTCGCGATGCCGTCGCCGGCAAGGGTGACCGTACCGACCTCCTCGCGCGAGGCCGCGTCCGGCTTGTACGCCTGGACAAAGTTCTCCAGCGCGTCCCGGATCTCCTCCGGCCGGATCGTGAGCTCCGCCATCTGGGTTCCCTGCTCTCCTTGTTGGGCCCGAAGTTTCTTTGGGGGTCTGGGGGCGACCCCCAGGAATCCTCTGCACGGCCCAACTAGGGCCGTCGGTAATGCTGTGTTGAGTTACTGGCCGGCCACGCGGCGGCCGGCTTCCTCGATGCGGTCCGCGATGCTGCCGTTGATGACCTCGTCGCCCACCTTGACCGTGATCCCGCCGAGGACCGTGGGGTCCACGTCGAGGTTCAGGTGCATCGGGCGTCCGTACACCTTGGCAAGGGCGGCGCCGAGACGCTGCTTCTGCTGGTCCGTGAGCGGAACGGCGGAAGTGACGACGGCGACCATGCGGTTGCGACGGTCCGCAGCCAGCTTGGAGAGGGACTCGAGTCCCTCTTCCAGGCTACGGCCACGGGGCACGGTCACAAGACGCTCGATGAGCCGCTCCGTGATGTCCTCGGCGCGACCGCCGAGCAGGCTGCGCAGCAGCTCGCTCTTGGCCTTGCCGGTGGCGGAACGGTCGACGAGCGCGGCCCGCAGCTCGGTGCTGGAAGAGACGATTCGGCCGAACCGGAACAGTTCGTCCTCGACGTTGTCCAGCGCGCCGGCCTTCTGCGCGCCGGTCAGGTCGGCGACGTTGGCGAGCTCCTCGAGAGCGTCGACCAGGTCACGCGACCGCGACCAGCGCGAGCGCACCATGCCGGCCACCAGGTCGGCGGTCGCGCCGCCCACCTGGGTGCCCAGCAGACGTCCCGCGAGCTCGGCCTTGGCCTCGCCGGACTGCGCCGGGTCGGTCAGGACCCGACGCAGCGAGACCTCACGGCCGAACAGCGCGGTGACGGCGGCGAGCTCGTCCGCGAGCTGCTTGGCGTCGACCGAGGTGCTGTCCGTCAGCGCGTCGAGGCGCTCGCGCGCGGCGGCCAGGGCCTCGCGACTGGCTCCGTGCGCTGTCATCGAGCCGCCTCGGCCTTCTCCTCGAGCTCGTCGAGGAAGCGGTCGATGGTGCGGCTCTGCCGGGCGTGGTCCTCGAGGGACTCACCGACGAGCTTGCCGGCCAGGTCGGTGGCCAGCTGGCCCACGTCCTGACGCAGCGACTGAGCGGCGGCCTTGCGGTCGGCCTCGATCTGCGCGTGACCGGCGGCGACGATCTCCTCGCGCTGACGCTGGCCCTCGGCCCGCATCTCGGCGATGAGCTGAGCGCCCTGCTCCTGCGCCTCCTGGCGCAGGCGCGCGGCCTCGTGCCGAGCCTCGGCAAGCTGAGCCTTGTACTGCTCGAGCACGCTCTGGGCCTCGGTCTGCGCGGCCTCGGCCTTCTCGATACCGCCCTCGATCGCGTCGCGACGCTCTTCCAGAACCTTGTTGATGTTCGGGAGGAACTTCTTCGCGAAGAAGCCGAAGACGATGACGAACGCGATCAGGCCGATGACGAGCTCAGGGATCGGCGGAATCAGAGGGTTTTGAGGCTCCTCCGACGCCAGCTGTACCAGGGAGATCACATCAGTGCCTTCCGTTGAAGTTTCTCGTCAACGAGACCGGGTCAGGAAGGAACCGGGTAAACGAAGCCCATGACCAGACCGATCAGCGCCAGGGCCTCACAGAGCACGAAGCCGAGGATCTGGTTCTGGCGGATGAGGCCGGCGGCCTCGGGCTGACGGGCGAGGGCCTGCGTACCGTTACCGAAGATGACGCCGACGCCGATGCCGGGGCCGATCGCGGCGAGGCCGTAGCCGATCGCGCCGAAGTTGCCCTGGATGTTGACCGCGGCGAGGGTCTCGAGAGCGGACATGCCGTAACTTCCTTCTTTTCACGGGCCGGTGGGGGTTGGCCACCGGATGTATCGGGGGAGGAGCGTGCTCAGTGGTGCTCGGCGAGCGCGCCCTGGATGTAGCTGCAGGACAGCAGGATGAAGACGTAGGCCTGGAGCGCCTGGATGAACAGCTCGAAGATCGTCATCACGATGACCATCACGAACGAGACGCTCGCGTAGGCGATGCCGATTCCGTTCAGCAGGTACCAGCTCGCGATGGTGAAGATCACCAGCAGGACATGCCCCGCGAACATGTTGGCGAAGAGCCGGACCGCGTGGGTGAAGGGCCGGATGATCATGTTCGACAGGAACTCGAAGAACATGACCATCGGGAAGACCGGGCCGAGCGAGCGGTCATAGCCGGTGATGTTCTTGAAGCCGCCGACGAAGCCGTGCCTCTTGAAGGTCAGGCTTACCCAAAGGATGTAGACGATGGCCGCGAGTCCCGCCGGGAAGGCGATGACGGAGGTCACCGGGAACTGGGCGAACGGAACGATCGACCAGATGTTCATGATCCAGATGAAGAAGAACAGCGAGACCATGAGAGGGACGTACTTCTCGCCCTCCTTCTTGCCGAGCGTCTCGTAGACGACCCCACGACGCACGAAGTCGTAACCGGCCTCGCCGACCATCTGGAGCTTGCCGGGGATCAGCTTCGGCTTGTTGAAAGCCGCCCAGAAGAAGCCGATGACGACGATCGAGCTCAGGAAGGCGAGCAGCATTGGCTTGTTGAACTCAATGCCACCGACGGTGAAAATCGGCTCGAAGAGGAAGGAGTGCAGGCCGGGGGTCGGGAAACCGCACCCTTCAAAAATGTGGCAATCGGTCTCGAAGGCGAGCGTCTGGGCGTTACTCACCGCGAGCTCCTTCAACGTGGCGCATGGGTACGGCAACCTCGATGTGTCGGCGCGGTCGATGTCCGCGGAACGGCACTGGACTGGACTTGCGGATTTGGGGGCGGCGGCTGGGCTCCGAGCCGTAAGGCGTCACAGGCACGGCTGCCGCCCGCGCCAGCTCTGCCGCAGTTGTGGCGAGACCATAGCAAATGAGCAGAGGCCTCCTTACGTCGGCCCTACAGGTCACGATTGCGCCCGGGTCGACTCCGGCTCCACATACAGAACCTTGGCCTTCATGTGGGCGCGCAGCTGCGCCCCGATCCACACCAACGTGGCGGCGAGGAGCGTGAAGGCGAAGGCCTTGGGGTTGAACGCGGATGTTCCGCGCAGTGCCGTCAGGACGACCATCAGCAACAGAATCTGCACGGTGTAGACCAGCAGGCCCATCATCTGGAACAGATGCGGGAAGGAGCGCGCGCTCCTCTGCAGGATCACGAGGCCTCCGCCCATGAAGAGCAGGACGAGAAGCGTGCCGAAGGCGGCGCCGAGCGCACCCTTGCCACCGGCCACGGCGGCACTGACCGCGACTCCCGCCACGCCCGCGGCAGCGGTGGGCAGGGCACAGTGAAGGAGAGTGCGGGCGTCGTTGGACTGCATGACGGCAGCTCCTCCGGCGAAATTTGGGGACGTTGCATTGCGGTCGTCGAGCGGGACCTGGCCCGGACACGGACGAGGCGCACCTCACCAGGGCGACCGGTCTCGCTGGGGCCGCCTCAATATATCTCGGGTTCTCGTGAACCGTATCACAAACTATTTGATGCAGTCTTTACCCGAAAGTGTGCCGACCGTCACACGAATGGATCAACGTGACACGGGGGTTTTTCGGGCTCGTCGATCATGATGCCGGTTCCCGTCGAACAGGGTGACCGAGGGGTGCCACTCGGACGGGTGACGGCGCTGAGCTGCACCGGAGCGCGCCCCTCGGCTCTCCCCGTACGCCCCCGCTCCGCTACTCGCGCTCGTGCGACCGGACCCGGGAGCGCTCCGAGAGCGCCGTGCTGCCGTGCAGTTTCAGGCCCACCGACGCGGCCCCCGCAGCGGCCGGCGTCCGCTCCTCGGCGGCCGTCTGACCCTGGTCCGCCCCGGCCCCGCCGGGGCCCGCCCCGACGCCGCCGCGCGCCGCGACCGTGCCGCCCTGGCGGCGCCGGTAGCGCGGCGGCACGAAGGTCTCGGCCCACCGCGGGATGCGCGGCGTGAACCGCGGCAGCAGGAGCAGCACGAGGCCGACCGCGCTGAGCGCGACGATGAGCAGCAGGATCCACATGCTCGTGGAGTGCACCGAGTAGGCGACCGTGCCGAAGGCGATGAGCGCCGACCAGAAGTACATGATCAGCACCGCGCGGCTGTGCGAGTGGCCGATCTCCAGGAGGCGGTGGTGCAGGTGACCGCGGTCGGCGGCGAACGGCGACTTGCCGTTCCAGGTGCGCCGGACGATCGCGAGGACCAGGTCCGCGAAGGGGATGGCGATGATCGTCAGCGGCATCAGGAGCGGGATGAAGACCGGGAGCATCGCGTGCGTGGCGTCGCGGCCGGTGCCGAAGTTCAGCTTCATCGCGGCCGGGTCGACCTGGCCGGTGACGGAGATCGCGCCCGCCGCCAGGATCAGGCCGATGAGCATGGAGCCGGAGTCGCCCATGAAGATCCGGGCGGGGTGCATGTTGTGCGGCAGGAAGCCCAGGCACATGCCCATGAGGATGGCGGCGAAGAGGGTGGCGGGGGCCGCGGCCTCGATGCCGTAGCCGTACCAGATGCGGTACGCGTACATGAAGGACGCGGCCGAGGCGATGCAGACCATGCCCGCCGCGAGACCGTCGAGGCCGTCGACGAAGTTGACGGCGTTGATGGTGATGACGACGAGCGCGACGGTGAGCAGCGTGCCCTGGCCCGAGGTCAGTGACACCGTGCCCACGCCGGGCACCGGGATCCACAGGATCGTCAGGCCCTGCATGACCATGACGCCCGCGGCGATCATCTGGGCGCCGAGCTTGATCAGCGCGTCGATCTCGAACTTGTCGTCGAGGACACCGATCAGCCAGATGAGCGCCGCTCCGGAGAGCAGCGCCCGCGGTTCGTTGGAGTTCTCGAAGACCGCGTTCAGGTTGGGCAGGTGGTCGGCGACCAGGAGGCCCGCGCACAGGCCGAAGAACATCGCGATCCCGCCGAGCCGGGGCGTGGGCTCCCGGTGTACGTCACGAGCGCGGATCTCCGGCATCGCGCCGGCCACGATCGCGAACTTCCGCACCGGGCCGGTCAGCAAATAGGTCACCGCGGCCGTGATGCAGAGCGTCAGCAGGTATTCACGCACGGGCTTCCCCACAGGTCTCGCTGGCCATCTCAGCCCCACACCCTAGCTTTGCGCGCATACGGTTGGGGACTTCCGGGTAGCGACGATGGTTGCACGAGTGTGCTCCGGTTCCCGACGCACCTGCCCCGTCCTAGCCCGGATACGGCAGAAATCTTCCCACCAGATCACGTACCTCTTCTCGTACGGACGACTCCTCGCGCACCGCGTCGACCAGCAGGCCGGCGATGCGGACCATGTCGGGCCCGGTCATGCCCTGGGTCGTGACGGCCGCGGTGCCCAGGCGCAGCCCGCGTGCCCCGCCGTGCGGCAGCGCGCAGACGTCGAGCACGATCCCGGCCGCCGCGAGCCGCCCCCGGGCGGTGTGCGCGTCCACTCCCAGGGGTGCCGGATCGGCCAGAATCAGATGGGTGTCCGTTCCGCCGGTCGTGACGGCGAACCCGCCCGCGGCCAGCCCTTCCGCCAGCATGCGCGCGTTCGCGACCACCTGATGGGCGTACGCGGTGAAGGCCGGTGTCGCCGCCTCGCCGAACGCGACGGCCTTGGCGGCGATGGTGTGCATCTGGGCGCCGCCCTGGGTGAAGGGGAAGACGGCCCGGTCGATGCGCTCCGCGAGGTCGGCGCCGCACAGCAGCAGGCCGCCCCGGGGGCCGCGCAGGACCTTGTGGGTGGTGGCGCAGACGACGTCGGCGTGCGGCACGGGGCTGGGCGCCGCTCCCCCGGCGACCAGCCCGATCGGGTGCGCCGCGTCCGCGATGAGGTACGCCCCCACGTCGTCGGCGATCTCGCGGAAGGCCGCGTGGTCGATGTGCCGCGGATAGGAGATGGAGCCGCACACGATGGCCTTGGGGCGGTGGGAGCGGGCCAGCGCGTGCACCTGCTCGTAGTCGATCAGGCCGCTCTCGGGGTCCACGCCGTACCCGACGAAGTCGAACCACCGCCCGGAGAAGTTCGCGGGCGAGCCGTGCGTGAGGTGGCCGCCGTACGGCAGGCCCATCGCCAGGACCGTGTCGCCGGGGCGCAGCAGCGCGGCGTACGCGGCGAGGACCGCGGAGGATCCGGAGTGCGCCTGCACGTTGGCGTGTTCGGCGCCGAACAGGGCCTTGGCGCGGTCGACGGCGATCCGCTCGGCGACGTCGACCAGCTCGCAGCCGCCGTGGTGCCGCGCGCCGGGGTAGCCCTCGGCGTACTTGTTGGCGAGCGGGGAGCCGAGGGCGGTGAGGACGGCCGGCGAGGTGAAGTTCTCGGCGGCGATCAGCTGGAGCCCGTCGGACTGGCGGGCGACCTCACCGGCCAGGACGTCGGCGAGTTCGGGGTCCTGTCGGCGCAGCGCGTCGAGATCCGTGTACGCCGCGGGGGCGTCGTTGGCTGCCGTGGTGACCGTCATCGTGGGCTCCGGGGCCTCGCAGGGGTGACCTCAGATCCAATGTAGGCCCGTAGCGGCGGGCCCGCGCGGGCCCGCCGCTACATGTGCGCGGGCACCCCGGTCAGCGCCGTCACCACGGGGTCGAGCGCCTGGTTGATCTCGTCCCCCACGGAACGGAAGAACGGCAGGGGCGCCCCGTACGGGTCGTACACCTCGTCGGCCTCCACGCTCGGCGCGAGGAGCCAGCCGCGCAGCGCCGCCGCGGCCCGCACCAGGGCGCGGGCGCGCTCGACGACGCCGTCCCCGTCGGGGTCCGGCAGGGTCGTCGGGTCTATCGCCCGCACGAGCCGCGTGAACTCCTTGAGGGTGAAGGTGCGCAGGCCCGCCGAGTGGCCCATGGAGATGACCTGGGCGCGGTGGTCGCGCGTCGCGGTGAGGACGAGGTCGGCCCGGATGACGTGGTCGTCGAGGAGCTCGCGGCCCATGAAGCCGGTGGGGTCCGCGCCGAAGTCGGCGAGGACCGTCTCGGCGTTGGTCTCCATGGGGGCGCCCTCGTGGCCCCAGGTGCCCGCGCTCTCCACGATCAGGCCGCCGGTGGCGGGGTCGCCGAGGCGGTCGGCCAGGGCATGCCTGGTCAGCCGCTCGGTGATCGGCGAGCGGCACACGTTGCCGGTGCTGACGTGGAGGATGCGGAAGGTTCCCGCAGAGCCCGGGAAGCCCGCTATGCCACGCCCCGTCTCAGGGGCTGTCAATTCGCCACCTCGAGGTCGGGGACGACCTTGCGCAGCTCCTCGGCGGAGAGCGCGCCCGCCCGCAGCAGCACCGGCACCTTGCCCGTGACGTCGACGATCGACGACGGCACGATGCCGGGGGTCGGGCCGCCGTCCAGGTAGACGGAGACGGAGTCGCCGAGCATCTCCTGGGCCGCGTCGCAGTCCTCGGGGGCCGGGTGGCCGGTGAGGTTGGCCGAGGAGACGGCCATGGGGCCGAACTCGGTGAGCAGCTCGATGGCGACGGGGTGCAGCGGCATGCGGATGGCGACCGTGCCGCGGGTGTCGCCGAGGTCCCACTGCAGGGACGGCTGCTGCTTGGCGATGAGGGTGAGGGCGCCCGGCCAGAAGGCGTCGACGAGCTCCCAGGCCATCTCGGAGAAGTCCGTGACGAGGCCGTGCAGCGTGTTCGGCGAGCCGATCAGGACGGGGGTGGGCATGTTGCGCCCGCGGCCCTTGGCGTCGAGCAGGTCGGCGCAGGCCTCCGGCGAGAAGGCGTCGGCACCGATGCCGTAGACGGTGTCGGTGGGCAGGACGACCAGCTCGCCACGGCGGACGGCGGACGCGGCCTCGCGCAGACCGGTCGTACGGTCGGTCGCGTCGTTGGTGTCGTATCGCCGTGCCATTTAGCGGGCCTCCTCGTACAGGTACTGCTGACGTGACGTCTGGGTGCTCACGGCATCGCCTTGCGGGCGGTCGCGAAGCGGGGGCGGTTGTTCAGGTCGGGGTGGTCGGCCGCGTCGGCCCAGCCCCGCTCCTCGGTGAAGATCCAGGGGACCTGGCCGCCCTGGGTGTCCGCGTGTTCGATGACGACGACACCCCCGGGGCGGAGCAGCCGGTGGGCGGTGCGCTCGATGCCGCGGATCAGGTCGAGCCCGTCCTCACCGGAGAACAGGGCGAGCTCGGGGTCGTAGTCGCGGGCCTCCGGAGCGACGTACTCCCACTCGGTGAGGGGGATGTACGGCGGGTTGGAGATCACCAGGTCGACCTGTCCCTCGAGCTCCGGCAGGGCGTCCCTGGCGTCGCCCTGGCTGAGTTTGACCCGGGACCCCTCGACGTTCTTCCGCGTCCATTTCAGGGCGTCCTCGGACAGCTCCACGGCGTGCACGCGCGAGCGCGGCACCTCCTGGGCCATGGCGAGCGCGATGGCGCCGGAGCCGGTGCACAGGTCGACGATGAGCGGCTCGACGACGTCCATGGCGCGCACGGCGTCTATGGCCCACCCGACGACCGACTCGGTCTCGGGGCGCGGCACGAAGACACCCGGCCCGACCTGGAGCTCCAGGTAGCGGAAGAAGGCCCGCCCGGTGATGTGCTGGAGCGGCTCGCGCGCCTCGCGCCGCGCGACCGTCTCCCAGTAGCGGGCGTCGAAGTCGGCGTCCTTGACGGAGTGCAGCTCGCCCCGCTTCACGCCGTGCACGAAGGCGGCGAGCTCCTCCGCGTCGTTGCGCGGCGAGGGCACGCCGGCGTCGGCCAGCCGCTGGGTGGCCTGGGCCACTTCCGCGAGCAGCAGGTTCACGCTGGTCCTCCGGGACGGGTCGTACGAAGGGGTGGGCTTACGCGGCGGCGAGCTTGGCGGCGGAGTCGGCGTCGACACAGGCCTGGATGACCGCGTCGAGTTCGCCGTCGAGCACCTGGTCCAAGTTGTACGCCTTGAAGCCGACGCGGTGGTCCGAGATCCGGTTTTCCGGGAAGTTGTACGTGCGGATCTTCTCGGAGCGGTCGACGGTGCGGACCTGGCTGCGGCGGGCGTCCGCGGCCTCCTTCTCCGCCTCCTCCTGGGCCGCCGCGAGGAGCCTGGAGCGCAGGATACGCATCGCCTGCTCCTTGTTCTGCAACTGGCTCTTCTCGTTCTGGCAGGAGGCCACGACTCCGGTGGGAATGTGCGTGATGCGCACCGCGGAGTCGGTGGTGTTGACGGACTGGCCGCCGGGTCCGGAGGAGCGGTAGACGTCGATCCTGAGGTCGTTCGCGTGGATCTCGACGTCGATCTCCTCGGCCTCGGGCGTCACCAGGACACCGGCCGCGGAGGTGTGGATGCGCCCCTGGGACTCGGTGGACGGCACACGCTGCACGCGGTGCACGCCGCCCTCGTACTTCAGCCGCGCCCAGACGCCCTGGCCCGGCTCGGTGGCGCCCTGGCCGCCCTTGGTCTTCACGGCGACCTGGACGTCCTTGTAGCCGCCGAGCTCGGACTCGGTGGAGTCGATGATCTCGGTCTTCCAGCCGACGCGCTCCGCGTACCGCAGGTACATGCGCAGCAGGTCGCCGGCGAACAGCGCCGACTCGTCGCCGCCCGCGCCCGCCTTGATCTCCAGGATGACGTCCTTGTCGTCGGACGGGTCCCGGGGCACGAGCAGCAGCCGCAGCTTCTCTGTGATCTCCTCGCGCTGCCGCTCCAGGTCCTTGACCTCGGCGGCGAAGTCGGGGTCGTCGGCGGCCAGCTCGCGGGCCGTCTCGATGTCCTCCCCGGTCTGCTTCCAGGAGCGGTACGTCGCGACGATCGGGGTCAGCTCGGCGTAGCGCTTGTTGAGCTTGCGCGCGTTGGCCTGGTCGGCGTGGACCGACGGGTCGGCGAGCTTCTGCTCCAGATCGGCGTGCTCGCCGATCAGTTCCTCGACCGCCTCGAACATCGGGGGCTCCTGGTTTTCTACGCGGTGGTTCTACGCGAATTGGCTGCGGGACGGCAAAAGCGCCGGTCCCGGCCGCCCCCTTCCGAGGACGGCCGATGACCGGCGCAGTGGCTCGCTACTTCTTGGCGGAGCCTGCAGCCTTGCCGAAGCGGGCCTCGAAGCGGGCCACGCGGCCACCGGTGTCGAGGATCTTCTGCTTGCCCGTGTAGAACGGGTGGCACTCGGAGCAGACCTCGGCACGGACGGTGCCGCTGGAGATCGTGCTGCGGGTGGTGAACGACGCGCCACAGGTGCAGCTGACCTGCGTCTCGACGTACTCGGGGTGGATGTCGCGCTTCAAGGTGTCTCCTAGTTTCGGGAGGGCACCGGGTCGTACGCGCGGATTGCTCGTACGTGAACCGGGGCCGACGTACCAGTCTGCCAGGACCGGCCGTATCTCCCAAAACCGGGGTGGGGGCCGATCTATTCCTGACGGGTGCCGGTGGCCGCTCTTGGCTGCTCGTGGCCGCTAGTGGCTGCTCACCACGTCGCCCGCGGAGCCCTTGTCGCCGGCGGACTTCTCGGTGGCTGACCTGGGAATGGGCTTGTCGGCCTTGAGCGCGTCCCAGACCTGCTGGTCGGCCTCTTCGAGGGGCAGCACGCGGTTGGGGTCGTTCGGGTCGTACTGGATGGGCAGCGTGACCATCTTCATGTCGCCCGCGCCGATGCCCTTGAGCCCGTTGGCGAAGCTCGCGAGGGACTTCACGTCGTTGAGGTCCGAGTCGGTGGTGATGGCGCTGGTCGCGTCGTCCGCGAGGTCGAAGAGCTTCTTCGGGTTGCTGAAGACGCCGACGTCCTTGACCTGGTCGAGCAGGGCCTTGATGAACGCCTGCTGGAGCTGGATGCGGCCGAGGTCGCTGCCGTCGCCGACGCCGTGCCGGGTGCGGACCAGACCGAGGGCCTGCTCACCGTTCAGGGTGTGGGTGCCGGCCTCCAGGTCGAGGTGGCTGTCCTTGTCGTGGATGGCCTTCTTCGTGGTGATGTCGACGCCGCCGAGGGTGTCGATGAGCTTCTTGAAGCCCGTGAAGTCGACCTCGACGTAGTGGTCCATCCTGATGCCGGACATCTTCTCGACGGTCTTGACGGCGCAGGCGGGGCCGCCCACCTCGTACGCCGTGTTGAACATCTGCCGCCGGCCGCCGGGGTCGGTCTTGCCGTCCTCGGTCGCGCACTCGGGCCTGGTTATCAGGGTGTCGCGGGGTATGGAGACGACGCTGGCCGTCTTGTGGCCCTTGTAGACGTGGACGATCATCGCGGTGTCCGAGCGGGCCGCGCCCTCGTCCTTGCCGTACTTGGCGTTGTCGCCGGAGCGCGAGTCGGAGCCGAGGACGAGGATGTCCTGGGAGCCGTTGTCGACGTCCAGGGGGCGGTCGGTGCCGAGCGCGGCGTTGATGTCGACGCCCTTGATGTTGCCGTTGAGCTTGAAGTACACGAAGCCGAGCCCGGCTCCGCCGAGGACCACCACGGAGGCCGCGGTCCATGCGCCGACGACGAGCACCTTGTTGCGCTTGCGGGGCTTGCGGCGTCGGCCGCCACCGCCGCGCGGGCGCTTGCTCTTCGTATCGGCCGGATCCGCCGGCGTGCTCTCGTCGGCCATGTGCTCCTCAGTCCTCGCGGTCGGTTACCCCCTGCTTTCAGGGCCAGGTTTTGGTTCGTCGTTCACTTGTCAGACGTGGAAACCGCTTGAAGGGTTGCACAGGCGTCCGTGTGCGCCCCGGCGTCCGCCGGTCACGCCCCGTGTCCGCTCTTTTCGGCCTTTTGGCCTCCCACCTGCGCATTCGTGGGGAGCGGGGCTACTGCCGGTGACCGTGAGAATCTCTTATGCGTGTGGCCAAGGTCTCGCTTTGGTCTCGTTCCGCACCGAAAAGGCCGCCCCGTCACGTCCGTGACGGGGCGGCCTTCCGGACCGCTGAGGACGACTAGTCGTTGCCGTTGCCCGGCGTCGGCGTCGTCTTCTGGATCTGCAGCAGGAACTCGGCGTTCGACTTCGTCTGCTTCATCTTGTCCAGCAGCAGCTCGATCGCCTGCTGCTGGTCGAGCGCGTGCAGCACGCGACGCAGCTTCCAGGTGATGGCGAGCTCGTCGCTGCCGAGCAGGATCTCCTCCTTGCGGGTGCTGGACGCGTCCACGTCCACCGCCGGGAAGATGCGCTTGTCGGAGAGCTTCCGGTCGAGCTTGAGCTCCATGTTGCCGGTGCCCTTGAACTCCTCGAAGATCACCTCGTCCATGCGCGAGCCGGTCTCGACCAGCGCGGTGGCCAGGATGGTCAGCGAGCCGCCGTCCTCGATGTTGCGCGCGGCGCCGAAGAAGCGCTTGGGCGGGTACAGCGCCGTGGAGTCGACACCACCGGACAGGATGCGGCCGGAGGCCGGGGCGGCGAGGTTGTACGCACGGCCCAGACGCGTGATCGAGTCGAGCAGCACGACGACGTCGTGACCCAGCTCCACCAGACGCTTGGCGCGCTCGATGGCGAGCTCGGCGACCGTGGTGTGGTCCTCGGCCGGGCGGTCGAAGGTCGAGGAGATGACCTCGCCCTTCACCGACCGCTGCATGTCGGTGACCTCTTCCGGACGCTCGTCGACCAGGACGACCATCAGGTGGCACTCGGGGCTGTTGTGCGTGATCGCGTTGGCGATCGCCTGCATGATCATGGTCTTGCCGGTCTTCGGCGGGGCCACGATCAGACCGCGCTGGCCCTTACCGATGGGCGAGACGAGGTCGATGATGCGGGTGGTGAGCACGCCCGGGTCGGTCTCCAGGCGGAGCCGGTCCTGCGGGTAAAGGGGCGTCAGCTTGTTGAACTCCGGTCGCCCGCGCCCGGATTCGGGCGCCATGCCGTTGACGGAGTCGAGCCGCACGAGCGCGTTGAACTTCTCGCGGCGCTCGCCGTCCTTGGGCTGACGGACCGCACCGGTGACGTGGTCGCCCTTGCGCAGACCGTTCTTGCGGACCTGGGCCAGCGAGACGTACACGTCGTTCGGGCCCGGGAGGTAGCCCGACGTACGGATGAACGCGTAGTTGTCGAGGATGTCGAGGATGCCCGCGACGGGGATCAGGACGTCGTCCTCGGAGACCTGCGGCTCGTTGCCGAAGTCGTCGCGGCCACGGCGGCCACGGCGGTCGCGGTAACGGCCCCGGCGGCCGCGCCGGCCGCCCTCGAAGTCGTCGTCGTCCTGCGGACCGTTGTCCCGCTGGCGGTCCTGGCGGCCGCCCTGCTGACGGTCCTGGCGGCCGCCCTGCTGGTCGTCGCCCTTGTTGCCGCGACGGTCGCGGTCGCGGCCACGGCCCTGGCGGTCGCGGCGGTCACGACGGCCCTCGGCGCTGTTGTCGCCGTCGCCGCCCCGGCCCTCGGCGTCGCCCTTGGCGTCGGCCTTCGCCTCGCCCTTCGCCTCGGCGGTGACCGTCTCCGGGCTGCCCGCGTCGGCGGTGGCCCGGCGCCGGCGGCGCTCACCGGCCGGCTGGTCGTCGCTGGCCGGCTGGCCCGGGATGTCGATCTGCTGCTGGGCGGGGGCCTTCTCGGCCTTGCCGCCCTCGGCCTTCTCCGCCTTGTCCGCCTTGCTCGCCTTGGCGGCGGTGTCGGCGGCGTCCTCGCCGGTACGGGCCTTCGAGGTGGCCCGGCGCTTGGGCTTGGTCTCGGCGGTCTCCCCGGACGCCGCGGCGCTCTTCGCCGGGGCTCCGCCGCCTGCCTGCGCCTCCTTGATGACCTCGATCAGCTGGCTCTTGCGCATGCGCCCGGTTCCCTTGATCCCAAGGCCCGATGCGACCTGCTGCAGTTCCGCCAGCACCATGCCCTCGAGGCCGGTGCCGCGGCGCCGCCGGGACCCGGCCGAAGCACCGGTGGCAGGCGCCGCAGAGGCGTCCGTGGCGGGCGTGTCGGCAGTCACGCCCATCAGATCGGTGGTGTCGCTCACGAAGGGTCCTTCCCTGGAGCGGACGTCGGCCTGTCTGGCTCGGCGACCGGTTGTGCTGTCCGGCGGTCCTTGCTGTTCTGTGGACCGTGCCGGGGCGGTGGTCCGCCATGGCGGCGGAAGAATTCATTGGTGATGGCGATTCCCGGTGCGGTGCCACTGAAGTGCGGTGTCACCCGGCTCGGTCACGCCGGTTCCGGAGCGTGCTCAGGACCGCTCAGTGCGGGGCACGAAGCAGATTGGGAGGCTCCCGGAAGAATGGTTGTCCCGGACGGGGACACAAAGCACCTCGCCATGGATGGGTCGGGTGCAGACTTGAGATTAACACTACCGGATCCAACAAACATTCCCCCTCTCCGAATCCGGATACCCCGAATTCACTGCGTTCTCTGCCTCAGGGCGCAAGCGGCAGCACGCTCGCTCCCGTGGCGTCGAGCGTCAGGCGGTTGGCCGCCCAGCCCTCGCCCGCCAGGCGTGCGACCTTGTCGGCCGCACTGTCTTCGGCCAGCGCGAGGACCGTGGGGCCCGCGCCGGAGATCACCGCGGGCACGCCGTCGGCGCGCAGCCGCTCGACCAGGGCAGCGCTCTCCGGCATGGCCGGGGCGCGGTACTCCTGGTGCAGGCGGTCCTCGGTGGCGGGCAGCAGCAGCTCGGGGCGCCTGGTCAGGGCCTCGACGAGCAGGGCCGCCCGGCCCGCGTTGGCAGCCGCGTCGACGTGCGGGACGGTGCGCGGGAGCAGGCCGCGGGCCGTCTCGGTGAGGACGGGCTTTCCGGGGACGAAAACCACCGGAACGATGGAATCGGCGGGATCCATCCTGATCGCGCGCGCCGCTCCCCCGTCCATCCAGGACAGCGTGAAGCCGCCGAGCAGACAGGCGGCGACGTTGTCGGGGTGCCCCTCGATCTCCGTGGCGAGTTCGAGCAGCGCGGCGTCGTCGAGCCGGGCCTCCCCGCCTATGGTCACGGCGCGGGCGGCGACGATGCCGGCGCAGATGGCGGCGGACGACGAGCCGAGGCCCCGGCCGTGCGGGATGCGGTTGGCGCAGACGATCTCGAGTCCGCGCGGCTGGCCGCCCAGCAGGTCGAAGGCGGTGCGCAGGGAGCGCACGAGCAGATGCGACTCGTCGCGCGGGAGGCTCTCGCTGCCCTCCCCGGCGATGTCGATGTTGAGACCGGAGTCGGCCACCCGGACGACCACGTCGTCGTACAGACCAAGCGCCAGACCCAGGGCGTCGAAGCCCGGACCGAGGTTGGCGCTGGTGGCGGGGACGCGCACCCGGACGGCGGCGGCGCGGAACGCGGGACCGGCCATCGCTCGATGACTCTCCTTGAGCTGCGTGTTCTTGAGGCTGCGTGGTTCTACTACGTGCCACATGTACGGGACACCCGAAGGCCGCGGACGACGGCGGCACCGCGGCATATGCGGTGGGCGGGTTCGGTACAGCCTATCGAAGGAAGGTTCTGTGGCGACATAGGGCGCACAGGAGGCGCACGATGCGTGTCGTAAGCCCCCTGTGCACCCCCTGTACGGAGTTGCCGGGTTTCCCCGCTGTTATGCCAGGCCGAGGCGTTCGGCCGCGGCGGCCGCGTCGACCGGGACGGTGACCGGCTGCGGGGCGCCCGCGACGGCCCAGTCGGGGTCCTTGAGGCCGTTGCCCGTGACGGTGCAGACGATCCGCTGGCCCTTGTCGACCTTGCCCTGCTCGGCGGCCTTCAGCAGACCGGCGACCGAGGCGGCCGACGCGGGCTCCACGAAGACGCCCTCCTGGGAGGCCAACAGCTTGTAGGCGCGCAGGATCTCACGGTCCGTCACCTCGTCGATGAAGCCGCCGGACTCGTCGCGCGCGGCGAGGGCGTGGTCCCACGACGCGGGGTTGCCGATGCGAATCGCCGTGGCGATCGTCGACGGGTCCTTGACCACTTCGCCGCGCACGATCGGCGCGGAGCCGGAGGCCTGGAAGCCCCACATCCGGGGGGTGTGCGTCGACACCGAGTCGGCCGCGTACTCCTTGTAGCCCTTCCAATAGGCGGTGATGTTGCCGGCGTTGCCGACGGGAAGGACGTGGATGTCGGGCGCGTCGCCGAGTGCGTCGACGATCTCGAACGACGCGGTCTTCTGGCCCTCGATGCGGAACGGGTTGACCGAATTGACCAGGGCCACCGGGTAGTTCTCGGACAGGCCGCGGGCGAGGTTCAGGCAGTCGTCGAAGTTGCCGTCGACCTGGAGGATCTTCGAGCCGTAGACGAGCGCCTGGCCCATCTTGCCGAGCGCGATCTTGCCCTGGGGCACGAGGACCGCGCAGACCATGCCCGCGCGTACGGCGTAGGCCGCGGCGGACGCGGAGGTGTTGCCGGTGGAGGCGCAGATGACGGCCTTGGCGCCCTCCTCCTTGGCCTTCGTGATCGCCATCGTCATGCCGCGGTCCTTGAAGGAACCCGTGGGGTTGGCGCCCTCGACCTTGAGGTGGACCTCGCAGCCCGTGCGCTCGGAGAGCACCTGCGCGGGCACGAGCGGCGTGCCGCCCTCGCGCAGGGTGACGACCGGCGTCGTAGCGGAGACGGGGAGCCGGTCCCGGTACTCCTCGATGATTCCGCGCCACTGGTGGGTCATTGCTGCTTACTCCCCTTCAACCCGCATGATGCTGGCGACACCACGCACGGTGTCGAGTTCGCGCAACGCGTCGACGGTGCCGGTGAGGGCGGCGTCGGGCGCGCGGTGGGTGACGACGACGAGGGAGGCCTCGCCGTCCTTGCCCGTCTGACGGACCGTATCGATCGATACGCCGTGCTCGGCGAAGACCGTCGCGACCTGGGCGAGCACGCCCGGCTTGTCGGCCACGTCGAGGCTGATGTGGTACCGCGTGACGACCTCGCCCATGGCGCCCACGGGCAGCTGGGTGTACGCGGAGTCGCCGGGGCCCGTGGCCTCGGCGAGCTTGTTGCGGCAGACCGCGACGAGGTCGCCGAGGACCGCGGACGCGGTGGGCGCGCCACCGGCGCCGGGGCCGTAGAACATCAGCTGTCCCGCGGCCTCCGCCTCGACGAAGACGGCGTTGTACGCCTCGCGGACCGAGGCCAGCGGGTGGCTCAGCGGGATCATCGCGGGGTGCACGCGCGCGGTGACGGACTCGCCGTCGGCCGCCCGCTCGCAGATGGCGAGCAGCTTGATGGTGCAGCCCATGCGCTTCGCGGAGGCGAAGTCGGCGGCGGTGACCTCGGTCATGCCCTCGCGGTACACGTCGTCGAGGCGTACGCGCGTGTGGAAGGCGATGCCGGCGAGGATCGCGGCCTTCGCGGCGGCGTCGAAGCCCTCGACGTCGGCGGTCGGGTCGGCCTCGGCGTAGCCCAGCGCGGTGGCCTCGTCGAGGGCCTCCTGATAGCCCGCCCCCGTCGTGTCCATGGCGTCGAGGATGAAGTTGGTCGTCCCGTTCACGATGCCGAGGACACGGTTCACCTTGTCGCCGGCGAGGGACTCGCGCAGCGGCCGGATGAGCGGGATGGCACCGGCGACGGCGGCCTCGTAGTACAGGTCGCGGCCGTGCTCGACGGCGGCGGCGTGCAGGGCCGCGCCGTCCTGGGCGATGAGCGCCTTGTTCGCGGAGACGACCGACGCGCCGTGCTCGAACGCCGTGGTGATGAGCGTCCTCGCGGGCTCGATCCCGCCGATGACCTCCACCACGACGTCGATGTCGCCGCGCTTGACCAGCGCGGTCGCGTCGGTGGTGACCAGGGAGGGGTCGATGCCGTCCCGGACCTTCGACGGGCGGCGGACGGCGACCCCGGCGAGCTCCACCGGGGCGCCGATCCTGGCTGTGAGGTCATCGGCGTGCGTCGTCATGATGCGCGCCACCTCTGAGCCGACAACCCCACAGCCCAGCAGCGCCACCTTCAGCGGACGCGTACGCATCATCCGACCTCACTTCTCGTACATCTACGGTGGAACAAGTCTCACCCACCGGAACGGACTTTCTGTCCATTGTCCGGATCGTGAGACATCTATTTCATCTTTTTCTTCAGCCGACGTCGAGACGCAGGAGATCTTCCTCCGTCTCACGCCGGACGATCACCCGCGCCGCGCCGTCGCCCACGGCGACGACGGGCGGGCGAAGTGCGTGGTTGTAGTTGCTCGCCATCGAGCGGCAGTACGCGCCGGTCGCGGGCACGGCGATCAGATCGCCGGGCGCCAGGTCGGCCGGCAGGAACGCGTCACGCACCACGATGTCACCACTCTCGCAGTGCTTGCCCACGACGCGCACCAGCATGGGCTCGGCGTCGGAGGAGCGGGAGACCAGGGCGACGGTGTATTCGGCGTCGTAGAGCGCGGTGCGGATGTTGTCGGACATGCCGCCGTCCACGGAGACGTACGTACGCAGCCCTTCCAGCGGCTTGATGGTGCCGACCTCGTAGAGCGTGAAGGCGGTCGGGCCGACGATGGCGCGGCCGGGCTCGACGGAGATGCGCGGGGTGCGCAGGTTCGCGGCCTCGCACTCCCTCGTCACGATCTCGTGGAGCGCCTTGGCGATCTCGTGCGGCTCGCGCGGGTCGTCGTCCGAGGTGTACGCGATGCCGAGGCCGCCGCCGAGGTCGATCTCGGGGAGCTCGACGCCGTGCTCGTCACGGACCTCGGCGAGCAGCTGCACCACGCGCCGGGCGGAGACCTCGAACCCGGCCATGTCGAAGATCTGCGAGCCGATGTGGGAGTGGATCCCGATGAGTTCGAGCCCGTCCAGCTTGAGCGCGCGCCGCACGGCCTCGGCGGCCTGGCCGCCCGCGAGCGCGATGCCGAACTTCTGGTCCTCGTGCGCGGTGGCGATGAACTCGTGGGTGTGCGCCTCGACGCCCACGGTCACGCGGATCTGCACGGGCTGGCGCCGGCCGAGCCGCTCGGCGATGTGAGAGACGCGCGCGATCTCCTGGAAGGAGTCGAGCACGATGCGCCCGACGCCGGCCGCGACGGCCCGCTCGATCTCCTCGGGCGTCTTGTTGTTGCCGTGGAAGGCGATGCGCTCGGCGGGCATCCCGGCGTCCAGGGCGGTGGCGAGCTCGCCACCGCTGCACACGTCGAGGTTGAGCCCCTCCTCGTGCAGCCACCGCACGACGGCGCGCGAGAGGAAGGCCTTGCCGGCGTAGAACACGTCGGCGTCGGGGCCGAAGGCGTCGCGCCAGGCCTGGCAGCGGGCGCGGAAGTCGGCCTCGTCGATGAAGTACGCCGGGGTGCCGAACTCCTCGGCCAGGCGCGTCACTTCGATGCCGCCGGTGCTGACGACGCCGTCGGCGCCGCGGGTGACGGTGCGGGACCAGACCTTGGCGTCCAGCGCGTTCAGATCGGTGGGCGGCGCGGAGTAGTGGCCCTCGGGCAGCACGTCGGCGTGGCGGGGCCCGGCGGGGTGTGCGGAACGGCTCATGACTCGGTCGTCTCTCTCACGGGTGGCACGCGGCTCTCGGCGGGTGTCACAGGTAGGCGGGGGCGCTGATGCCGAGCAGGGACAGGCCACCGGCGAGCACCGTCCCGGCGGCTTCGGCGAGGGCGAGCCGGGCGCGGTGGGCGGCCGAGGGTTTCTCGTCACCGCGGGGCAGCACGGGGCTGCGGGTGACGGTCTGGAAGAGGAGGAACGCGTCGGCGGTGGCGACGAGGTGGCGCGCGAGGCGGTCCGGGGCGCGGTGGCGGGCCGCGGCGGCGAGGACGACGGGGTACGCGTCGAGCTGGTCGAGCAGCCCCTCGGCCTCGGCTCCCGCCACCTCTCCGGGGACGGGGTCGAACCCGAGCGCGGCGGCATTGCGCCTCAGGGCGCACGAGCGGGCGTGTGCGTACCGCACGCGGAACAGGGGATTGCTCTCGCGCTGCACGAGGTGCGCGTCGCCGCCCTGGTCCGGGGTGACGCGGGGGTGGTCGTGGGGGGCGGGATACAGGAGGGCCCAACGGGTGGCGTCGGCCCCGAGCTCTCCGCACACCCCGCCGGCGCCTCCGCCATCGGCCTTCACGGGGACGGGCTCGGCCTTCACGGGGACGGGGCGGAGGACGGGAAGGGCCTGCGGAGGCCGCCCATACGCGTCGACACGTACCCCCAGGACCTCCAGGGCCTCGCGGAGCTCCGCGGGGACCACGGCTTCGTCGCAGGTGACGCGGACGAGGGTGCCCTGGGAGCGGAGGACGCGGCGGGCGGCGTCGGCGACGACGAGGGCGCGGAGCTCGCCGGGCACGTGGATCTGGGCGAGCTGCCCGGTGTCGGGGTGGACGTGCCCGTAGCAGCGCCCCTGCCGCAGGACCTCTCCCACGAGGCCTTCGGCGCGGACGCCCGCGAGGGTGATGTTGAGGAACCCGGGCCCCGTGATGTCGACCCCGGCGATCCCGGGCTCGGCGGCCAGCCGGGGCGACAGCACCTCGGCGACGTGCCGCGGGGAGTGCCCGGCGGCACGGGCGATCCGCAGGGCGACCCCGGTGGCGTAGTCCCCGCAGCCCCCGGGCCGCGGCCGCTCCACCCGCACGCTCTCGACCCCGGCGTCCCCCTCGGGCACGACCACGCGAAGCTCCCCGGCATCGACGGCATGGCGCATGGCGCGCAGCACGGTGCGGGAGAGCTCGACGGGGGTCACGGGTCAAGCGTATGGGAGGAGGGGGGTGGGTAGGCGACTCGGTTTACCGGATGGTCCGGGATGTGGACGGGGGGTGCGTGGTGGGGCCTGGTCGGCGGCCAGGGACCGGAAGGCGACGTCGTCGACGCACTTGCGCTGGATCGCCCGGGAGGAGCGGACGCCAGTGGTGTAGCCGTAGATCAGCAGCCGCACCATCAGCCGCGGATCATAGGGCGGGTAGCCGCGCTTTTCGTGTAGTCGGCCAGGATCGGCGAGAGGTCGAGCGCCTGGTCGACCAGGTCGGCGACAAACCGCGCCAGGTGGTCCTCCGGCAGCCAGTCATCCAGCGACGGCGGCAGCAGCAACGCCTGGCGCGGGTCGAACGCCCTGAACCGCTTGTCCACCGCCGCCGCACGCGCCTGTGGCCGCTTCTTCTCGACCGGCTCGGCCTCGAACAGGCCCTCCCCATCACGCATACCGACATCATTCCGCACGAATGATCACAGAACGGAGGCAGGCTGCTGGTTGCGGCCTATTCCGGGCCCCCTTGTCCCATGCGCTTACCGGCTTCGAGATCGGTCAGTGGCTCTGCCGGGGTGTCTGGGAGCGGAAGCTGCGGCCGAGTTCAGGGCCCAGCCCGAAGTAGTGACGGAAGTTGTAGATCAGCGGGCTCCACACGGCCGGGTCGACGTGCTGGGAGCCGGGGACGACGATACGCGGATCGGCGTGGACCTTGAGCACCTGGGCTTCGACGATGAGGAACGCCCCGGAGGCGTCGGGTTGGACCCGGGCGGCGCGGGCCTCCAGCTGGATAGGACATTCGGCGGCCCTGGGCGGCCGGACCAGCTCGGAGGGTTCAGGTCGCAGGCCGGCTGCGGCGAACTTGTCCGGCTCGAAACGGAAGGTGTCGCGCTTGTCCACGGGTACCGGGGTGCGTCCGGTCAGCGGCGCCAGCCGCTCCACCGCCGGCCACTGGGCAGGCTCAGGGAGGTTCACCACGAGATCGGGTCGGCTGCGGAGATTGTGCGCGGTCTGTCCCCCGGGGCCCAGACCGAGGACGATGACGTGGCCGAGTGCCCAGGCCGAGGACATCGGCGCGAGGTTGAAGGAGCCGTTCTCGTTCTCCGTCGAGAGCAGTACGACCGGCGTGCCGAAGTACAGGATGCTCGGCTCGATGGTCACATGGGCGGCCGACGTGTTGCCGGGCGTGGTGCTGCGTGTAGCGGTGTCCATGGGAGTCGACCGTAGGGTGAAGACACTTCGGCCCTCACCGAAGGATCGCTGGTGGATGATGGACGGCGATGAGAAACCATGACGCGCACCTGGAGGGCCCGGACCTCGCCGCTCTGGCCGGACTCCTGGCGGACGGCACCCGCGCAAGCTTCTGCCTGGCCCTCCTGGACGGCCGGGCATGGACCGCGACCGAGTTGGCGCGCCATGCCGGGGTGGCCGCCTCGACGGCCACCGAGCACCTGAACCTCCTGGTCGGCGGAGGACTGCTCGCCCAGGAGCGTCAGGGCCGCCATCGCTACGTGCGCCTCGCCGATCCCGAGACGGCCCAACTGATCGAGACCCTTGCCTCCATGGCGCCTCGTAGCGTCAATTCGCCCCGTTCACTGCCCGCCGTCAACCGGAGCCGGGCGCTGGCCCGCGCCCGCACGTGCTATGACCACCTCGCGGGCGCCCTCGGGGTCGCGATCACCGAGGCGATGACCGACCGGGGGCTGCTGGACTGGGAGCAGGGGCTGACGCTCACCGGCAACGGGATCGCCTGGCTGGCCGGTCTCGGCATCGCGCTACCGCCCGCCACACGGCGCCCGCCCGTCCGCGCGTGCCTGGACTGGACCGAACGCCGCCCTCACTTGGCCGGTGCCGTCGGTGCCGCCCTGTGCCGCCACGCCTTCGACTCCGACTGGATCACTCGGATCGGCACCGGCCGCGCCGTCGCTCTCACCGAGATCGGCCGGCGTACGCTTCAGGACCACCTCGGCCTGTCCGACGAGGCGGGCACTCCCGTCAGCTGAACACCGATCCCGCCCGGTCAGACGCTGCCGCTACCCGCGCCTCACCGCGCCGCACCCTTCTGTGTTACTGAGACACGCTCCTAGCGAGGGCTACCGGTGTATCCGGTACCGGTGTACCGGGGGTCGACCGGCGCATCGGGGGTCGACCGGGACCGGGTCAGCCGCCGGCTTGGGTGGCGCGTTCGGCGTCGGCGGCGCGTTCGGAGTCGGGGCCACGCTCACGGCCGTGGCCGGGTTCGTGACCGTGCTCGCGGCCACGCCCATGACCGCGCTCGTGGCCGGCATCGAGACCGTGGCCGTTACCCGGGTCGAGGCCATTCCCGTGCCCGTGCCCGGGCCCCAGTCCATACCCCTGCCCGTGCCCAAGTCCGGGC
>NZ_LIRJ01000240.1 GCF_001419745.1 Streptomyces silaceus
CTCCCCCAGCGCGACGGCGTCGACCCCGTCCGGGTCAAGCTGCCGCCCGACGGGGTCTGGCCCACCGTGCGCGCGCATCTGGTGGAGCGGCTCGCCGCCGGGCCCGGGGTCATCGACGCGATGCTGCGGGAGGGCAGGATCGTCGGCGCGGACGGGACGCCGGTGGCGCCGGACGCGCCGTACGAGCCGGGGGCCTTCGTGTGGTTCCACCGCGATCTGGCACCGGAGGTCCCCGTGCCGTTCGCCCTCGACGTCGTCCACCGCGACGAGCACATCGTCGTCGTGGACAAGCCGCACTTCCTGGCGACCATGCCGCGCGGCAGCCATGTCACCCAGACCGCCCTCGCCCGGCTGCGCGCGGAACTCGGCATCCCGACGCTCGGCGCCGCGCACCGCCTCGACCGGCTGACCGCGGGACTGCTCCTGTTCACGGTGCGCCCCGAGGAACGCGGCGCCTATCAGACGCTGTTCGGCGACCGCCGGGTGCACAAGGAGTACGAGGCCGTCGCGCCGTACGACCCCGGGGTGCGGCTCCCCCGGACGGTGCGCAGCCACATCGAGAAGGTCCGCGGGATCATCGCGGCGTACGAGGTCGAGGGCGCCGCGCCGAACAGCGAGAGCCGGGTCGAACTCGTCGAGCACCGCGGCGGCCTCGGCCGCTACCGCCTCACCCCGCACACCGGCCGCACCCATCAACTCCGCGTCCACATGAACGCGTTGGGCCTGCCGATCCTCGGCGACCCGGTCTACCCGGTGGTGACCGGACCCGTGCCGCCGGACGACTTCCGGCGGCCCCTGCAACTCCTGGCGCGCGTCCTGGAGTTCACGGATCCGGTCACGGGCGTCCCGCACCGCTTCGTCAGCGGGCGGACGCTGGGTGCCTGGGCGGCGTACGACGACTGGAACCGCTAGCCACGCACGGGCCGGCGCCCGGTCAGTACCCGCGCCACCAGGTGAGGAAGCGGCGCCAGGCCCCCTTGGGCCGCTCGGGAGCGGCTGCCGGACCCTGGGCGGGCACGGCCTGCGCCGGTGCCGACGCGGCCGGGGCCGGGGCGGCGGGCTGCTGCGGGCGCGGCGCAGGCGAGGACACCTGCCAGTCCCTGCGCGGCGTCGGCAGCTGCGCCGAGGGCCGGGCCATGACGTCCTGCGGCGGCCGCGGGTCGAACTTGACCGGCAGCTCCACCAGGTGCCGCGACAGGATCGACGAGGTCCACCGCAGCTCCCGCTCGTCGACGGCGAGTTCGACGTCGGGCAGCCGCATCAGGAGCGCGTCGACGCCGGTGTCGGCGATGGCGCGGCCGATGTCCTGGCCGGGGCACTCGTGCGGGCCGCCGCTGAACGCGAGGTGCGAGCGGTTGCCCTGCATGTTGGCGGCGAGGTCGGGGCGTACGACCGGGTCGACGTTGCCCGGCGCGATGCCGAGGATCAGGCCGTCGCCCGCCCTGATCCGCTGGCCGCCGAGTTCGGTGTCCTGCTTGGCGAAGTAGCCGACGATGCCGCTGAAGGGCGGCTCGTCCCACAGGCACTGCTCGACCGCCTCGGGGACGGTCATCTGGCCGCCGCTGAGCTGGGCGCGGAAGCGCGGGTCGGTGAGGACCATCCGGAGCACGTTCGCGATGAGGTTGGCGGTGGCCTCGTACGCGGCGATGAGCACCAGGCGCAGATGCGCGCCGACCTCGTCGTCGGTGAGCTGCGCCGGGTGCGCGAGGAGGCTGCTGGCGAAGTCCTCCTCGGGGTTGGCGCGGCGCCGCGCCACGAGGCCCATCAGGACCTCCATCACGTACGCGTTGCTGGCGATGGCGGTCTCGGTGCCCTTGATCATGTCGCGGGCGCTCTGCACCATGCGCTCGTTGTACTCCTCGGGCATGCCGAGGACGTGGCACATCACCATCATCGGCAGGTGCTCGGCGAACTGGCTGACCAGGTCGGCGCGGCCGTCCTGACAGATGTCGTTGAGCAGGTGGTTCGTATAGCGGTTGATGTAACGGCGGATGCCGCGGTGGTCGAGGCCCGACATGGCGCCGGTNNGCCAGGTGAAGACCGGCGCCAGCGGGTGGTCCATGCCCGCGCTGCCGTCCTGCACGGCGCGCCAGCGGCGCGAGTCGCGGGTGAACTGCGAGGGCGTGCGGACCATGTGGAGGTTCTCGCTGTGGCCGAGGACCGCCCAGATCGGCACGTCGTTGTGGATCAGCACGGGGGCCACGGCGCCGTGTTCGGCGCGCAGCTTCTCGTACAGGCCCGCCAGGTCGGTGTCCGCCTCGGGGCCGTAGAGGCGGCGCAGGCCGCCGGGGCCGATGCCGTGGGCGGGGCAGCCGGGGGG
>NZ_LIRJ01000241.1 GCF_001419745.1 Streptomyces silaceus
ACCCTCCTCGCCCACCTGCATGCCGTACCCCTGACCGCCCTCACGCCCGCGCTCCCGCCCATGCGCGGCCCCCGCAAAGCGGCCCGCGCCGTCGAGCGGCTGCGCGCGGCCGGTCCGCACCCCGCCGCGCCCCCGGTCCTGCGGGCCTGGGCGAACCTGCCCGCCTGGGCCCGCGCCGAGGCCCCCGCGCCGGGCCCCGGCCACCTGTGCCACGGCGACCTGCACCTCGGCCAGCTCGTACGCGCCCCCGAGGGGAACTGGCTCCTCATCGACGTCGACGACCTCGGCGCGGGACCCGGTGCCTGGGACCTGGCGCGCCCCGCCGCCTGGTTCGCCTGCGGCCTGCTCGCCCCCGAGGAGTGGACCCGCTTCCTGGACGCCTACCGCGCGGCCGGCGGCCCGGCCCTCCCGGCGGGCGGCGCGGACCCCTGGCCGGCCCTGGACGTCCCCGCCCGCGCCCTCACCGTGCAGACCGCCGCCCTCGCTATCACCAAGGCGGTCGCGGCCGGTCGTCCCCTGGACGAGATCGAGCAGGCGCTGATCGATGCCTGCGACCGGATGACCGGAGTGCCCGCACCACCGCCCGAGTTGGCCCCGGAGACGACGAAGTAGGGTGCGACGCACCGAAGCCGGGAAGAGTTCCGGCGAAGCAGTCACCACCGGCGAGGAGTTGAGCCGTCCATGCAGTGCCCCAAGTGTCATGCACCCATGCACACGTACAACCGCAACGGCGTCCAGATCGAGCAGTGCAACGGCTGCCGCGGGATATTCCTGGACTACGGCGAGCTGGAGTCGCTGACCCGTCTGGAGGCCCAGTGGGGCGCCCAGCAGGCTCCGCCGCCGCCCGCTCCGCCGGCCCCCCAGGGCTACCCCCCGGCCCAGGCTCCCGCGTGGGGTGTCCCGCAGGGTCACGGAGGCCATGGCGGCCACGGTGGTCACTACGGCCACCACCGTCACAAGAGCTTCGGGCACATGCTCTTCTCGTCCTGAACCATCGCGCCCCGAGGGACTCCGGTCCCGAGGGGACGACGAAGCCCCCGGGCCGTAAGAACGGCCCGGGGGCTTCGTGGGTGGTGCGCGATACTGGGATTGAACCAGTGACCTCTTCCGTGTCAGGGAAGCGCTCTCCCGCTGAGCTAATCGCGCAGGTCAACCTGCGTGTACTGCGTGCGCGATACTGGGATTGAACCAGTGACCTCTTCCGTGTCAGGGAAGCGCTCTCCCGCTGAGCTAATCGCGCGGGGTTCGGTCCGAGGACCAGGATCCGAAGATCCAGTGGACGATACTGGGATTGAACCAGTGACCTCTTCCGTGTCAGGGAAGCGCTCTCCCGCTGAGCTAATCGTCCTTGGAGGTGGAGACGGGATTTGAACCCGTGTAGACGGCTTTGCAGGCCGTTGCCTCGCCTCTCGGCCACTCCACCAGGAGCGTAGGGGTTCGGGAAGATCCCCCACTTTCCTGCGAGCGGACGACCAGGTTCGAACTGGCGACCTCAACCTTGGCAAGGTTGCGCTCTACCAACTGAGCTACGTCCGCTTGTCTTTCCGTTTCGCTTGCGCGTCCCGGCGACGTGTTGAACTCTAGCGGATTCCTGGGCCAGTACAAAAACGCGTTTGCGCAGCGTGCTGCGCTGTCACTGGTCAGGGGCGCCGCAGGGACGCCGGTCATAGACTCACAGCCGTGCACAGCCCCCCTCTGACGTCCCCTTCCGCGCTCCCTCCCATGGCGCGCTTCGGCCCCCTCGTGGCCACCGGTCTGCGGGACGTGACCAGCGACCCCTCGGCTCTGGACTCCACCGGCTTCTGGGCGGTGTCCGCGGACTTCGAGGGGGGTCTGGTCTGCGCCCGCTTCGACGACGTGCGCGAAGAGGCCGTGCCCGCCCCCGTCCCGGGGAGGTGGCACGGACCGGGCGCCGGTGACTGGACGACGTCCCTGGACCGCGCCGCGTACACGGACGGCGTGCGACGCGTACGTGAATACATCGCGGCGGGCGAGGTCTATCAGGCGAACCTCTGCCGCGTGCTGTCCGCGCCCGTGCCCGCCGACGCCGACGTGGACGCCCTCACCGCGCTCCTCGCGCGCGGGAACCCCGCGCCGTACGCCGGAACGATCCGGCTGCCGGAACACGGCGTCGAGATAGCCACCGCGTCCCCCGAGCTCTATCTGCGCCGCGCGGGACGCACCGTGGAGTCCGGCCCCATCAAGGGCACCGGCCGGACCGAGGCGGACCTCCTGGAGAAGGACTACGCCGAGAACGTCATGATCGTGGACCTCGTCCGCAACGACCTCGGGCGTGTCTGCGCCACCGGCTCGGTGACCGTCCCCGACCTCTGCGTCGTCGAGAAGCACCCCGGGCTCGTCCACCTCGTCTCCACCGTCGGCGGGGAGCTGCGCCCCGGCGCGGGCTGGTCCGAGCTGTTCGAGGCGACCTTCCCGCCCGGCTCCGTCACCGGCGCCCCCAAGTCCAGCGCGCTGCGGATCATCGACGAGCTGGAGACGGCGCCGCGCGGCCCCTACTGCGGCGGCATCGGCTGGGTCGACGCCGACCGGGGCACCGGCGAGCTCGCCGTCGGCATCCGCACCTTCTGGATCGACCGCGCCGCGGGGATGCTGCGGTTCGGCACCGGAGCGGGCATCACCTGGGGCTCGGACCCCGAGGGGGAGTGGCGGGAGACCGAGCTGAAGGCCGCGCGCCTGCTGGCGGTAGCGTCGGGGACGTACGAAGCGAGTGGAGGAACCCCGACGTGAAGATCTGGCTCAATGGCGGCCTGCAGGACCTCGACGACGCCCGCGTCTCCGTGCTCGACCACGGGCTGACGGTCGGCGACGGCATCTTCGAGACGGTGAAGTCGGTCGAGGGCAGGCCCTTCGCCCTGACCCGCCACCTGGCCCGGCTCGCCCGGTCGGCGCACGGACTGGGGCTGCCCGAGCCGGACCTCGACGAGGTGCGCCGCGCCTGCGCCGCCGTCCTGGAGGCCAACCCGCTCCCGCTGGGGCGGCTGCGCATCACCTGCACCGGAGGGCTCTCGCCGCTCGGCTCGGACCGCGGCGACCAGGGCGCCACGCTCGTCGTCGCCGTCGGCGAGGCCGCCCCGCGCCCCGACACCACCGCGGTGATCACCGTGCCGTGGACCCGCAACGAACGCGGCGCGCTGAGCGGCCTGAAGACCACCTCGTACGCGGAGAACGTGGTGGCCCTGGCCCGCGCCCACGAGCAGGGCGCTTCGGAGGCGCTGTTCGCGAACACCGTCGGACAGCTCTGCGAGGGCACGGGCTCGAACGTCTTCGTCGTCCTCGACGGCGAGATCCACACCCCGCCCCTCGCCTCCGGGTGTCTCGCCGGCATCACGCGCGAGCTGACCGTCGCGTGGACGGGCGCCCGCGAGAGCGATCTGCCGCTGGACGTCCTGGCCCGCGCCGACGAGGTCTTCCTGACGTCGACGCTGCGCGACGTCCAGGCCGTGCACCGCGTGGACGGACGCGAAGTGACCGCCGCCCCGGGACCGGTGACCGCCAAGGCAATGCGGGTCTTCGCCGAGCGTGCCGCGGACGACCTGGATCCGTAAGTCCCGCGAAACCCTGGTGACGGCCCGGGGTCCGCGCGGGTAGAACACCTGTGATGACCACGACCCTGCGGCCGACCGGGCCGCTCCAGCAGGGCGCCGACGGCGCGAAGTCGCGCACGTACGACGTCTGTGTGAACAGCCGACCCGTGGGTTCCATAGCCCTCGCCACCGACGCCGTCTTCGGGCCCGCGGTCTGCCGGGTCACGGACCTGCGCATCGCGGAACCGGACCGCAGGCGCGGCCGGGGCACCGTCGCCGCGCTGGCCGCCGAGGAGGTGGCGCGCGGCTGGGGCTGCACGCGCGTCGAGGCGACCGTCCCGGCCGACGCCGCGGCGGCCCTGCGCCTGGCGACGGCCCTCGGGTACGTCGAGCGCAACCGCACGATGGCCAAGCCGCTGTCCGACGAGGTGCTCGCGCTGCCCGACGGCGTCGCCCGGCGGCCGATGACCGAGGACGAGTTCGGGTCCTGGCTGGCGGAGAAGACCGAGGCCTACATGCGCGAGTGGGTCGAGCGCGGTGTGCCCGAGCCGCAGGCGCGCGTCAAGGCCGAGGCCGACCACCGGCGTCTGCTCCCGCAGGGCCTCGCGACGCCGGACACCTGGCTGAGCGTCCTGACGGCCGGGGGCACCCGGGTGGGCACCCTGTGGGTCGCCCTGGAGGGCGAGAGCGGCTTCGTCTACCGGGTCGAGGTCGGCGAGGAGCACCGGGGGCACGGCCACGGCCGCTCCCTGATGCGCGTCGCCGAGGAGCTCACCCGCGCGGCGGGCCGCCACCGCATCGGCCTCAACGTCTTCGCGGGCAACACCCCGGCCCATCGCCTGTACGAGTCGCTCGGCTACGAGCCCACCGCGTACTTCCTCTACAAGCCGCTGCTCTAGCGGCCCGGGAGCCCTTCGGCCCGTGTCAGGAGGCGTCGGCCGCCAGCAGCCGGTCGGTGATCTCCTCGACGCGCTCGCGCAGCCCCTCCTGGCTCGTGCCGCCGTCCAGCCGCTCGCCGCCGACGACGTACGTCGGCGTCCCGGTGACGCCGATCGCCTTGCCCTCGGCCTGGTCGGCGTCGACGATCAGGATGTGCCGTCCGTCGATGAGGGCGGTGTCGAACTCCTCGGCGTCCAGGCCCAGTTCGCGGGCCGTGTCCACCAGGACGGACTCGCCCCGGGCGGACAGCTCCTCGACCCCGGTCAGCACCGCCTCGACGTACGGCCACCCCTTGCCCTGCGCGAAGGCCTCCTCGGCGGCCTGCGCGGCGGCGAAGGAGTGCTTGTGCTTCTCGAGGGGGAAGTGCCGCAGGCGCAGCTCGACACGGTCGCCGTAGCGGGCGCGCAGGGCGCGCACGTCGTCCAGGGCGGTGCGGCAGTCCGGGCACTGGAGCTCGCACCAGACGTCGAGGACGACGGGGCGGGCGGGGCGATCGGAGGGGGAATCGTTCATGGCCACAGTGTTCCAGCCCATGGACACGCCCCCCAACCGGGACCTGGGGAGGAGGCGGACCCCGAGATGACCCGGAAATGTCCCTGAGGTCCGTACCGGGCGTGGCTCCACGGTGCCCACCCGGTGCAGGATGGAAGGGACGACAGTGTCTTTTTTCCTACGTACGCTGCATGCCTGGAGGACCGGATGATTGCCGAGACCGTCTGTTCCGCCGTATCCGCGGCCGGGCTGGGCATCGCCGCGATCACGGCCTATCGCAAGCGTTTCCTCGCCGCGGCGCGCCTCGCCGCGTACTCCCTGGTCCCGGTGGGTCTGGTGCTGACGGGGGTCGTGGGCTGGGCGGCCGACACCGCCTTCAGCCTCAAGGCGTGGGTCGGCTTCGGCCTGCTCGGCGCCGCCTGGCTGATGTTCCTGGGGACCCGCGCGGTGGAGCGCCGGACGGGCGGCACCCGCAAGGAGCGCAAGGCCGCGAAGGCCGCTCAGCGCGAGGCGGTGGCCCCCGCGGCGTCGGCGCCCTCCCTCGGGCAGGGCTCCCGGCCGGCCGCCGCCCGGCCCGCGGCGCAGCCGAAGGCCGCGCCCGCGGAGGACTTCAGCGACATCGAGGCGATCCTGAAGAAGCACGGCATCTGACGCTCCCCGCCCGCCCCGGCCGGGTCAGCGGCCGAGCGCGACCTCGGCCAGGACGTTCACGCCGTCCACCCAGGGCACCGAGGCGTTCGCGCACCGCACGGCGCGCCCCCGGCCGGGGAAGGCCGCGTCGGGCAGGGCGAGCCCGATGCGGTGCGGGCCGCGGGTGCCCGCCGGCAGGTCCAGCGTGGCGCGTACGGTCGTGACCGCCGGTGCCGCGTGGTCGTCGCCGGTCTCCGCGCGCCCCTGGGGCCGCCAGTCGCGCCAGTCCGCCCCCGTGTCGGCCGAGGCCACCGTCCGCCCGGCCGCGTCCAGCAGCACCAGGCGCACGGGCCGCGGATGCTTGGGCGGCGCGAAGCCGCGGTTCACCACGTCGACCTCCACGGGAAGCCGCCCGCTCCGGCGTGCCGCCGCCGGAGCGTGGCGCACCTCCCGCACCTCCACCCGGTAGCCGAGGTGGTCGCGCAGGTACTCGAACTGGGTGCGCGCCACCGCACGCCCCGCGCGGTCCCTGAAGTACCCGTCGGACACGGGGAGCTGCGCCTCCCTGACCTGCCGCTCGGTGAGCGGTGCCGCCTTCCAGCCGGGGAGGGTGACGGTGGCGTTGTGCACGAGCGAGAGGCTGTCGAAGCGGAGCGTCTGGAGCCGGCGCGCGGCGGCGATCCCGGGGATGACGGTGCTCCACGCGTAGGGATCGGAGCTCTGTCCCTTGTCCCAGGGCATCTCGCCGTCCATCATCCGCGTCGGCGACACGTCGAGGTAGGCCGGCCAGCCGGGGTTGCCGGGCACGTAGTAGTCCCACAGCCCCTCGCCCAGCGTCACGTAGTCGTTGTGGAACCCGACGCGGTCCAGGATCGCCCTGTTGGTGATCATGTCCCGCTTCTCCGCGTACCGGACCTGGGTGTGCAGGCCCGGCGGCAGCGCCTCCACGAGCGTCGTCATGACGGCGGTGACGGCGTCGGGGTACGTCTCGTGCGCGTAGTGGCTGCCGTGCCACTCGCCCCAGGTGCCGAGGAACCCGGCCTGCCAGACCGCGACGACGTCGCTGTTGCGCGCCACGACCGGCGCCAACTGCCCGATGTGGCGCTGGATGTCCTGGACCGTGTAGCGCCGGTTCTCCCGCACCCCGTCGTCGTACACGAACCGCAGGACCGCCGCGTACCCCTTGCGGCGCAGCCCGCGGAAGACGCTCTCGATGTTGTCGAGCGCGCTCTGCGGGATCGTCGTGGTCGCGAAGTCCCAGAGATAGAAGTAGAGCTGGGTCAGGTTCGCGCCCGCTCCGTACTCGCGCTCCAGGAGGTCGAGCGTGCGGGCGGCGTCGGGGGAGTGGTCCTGTTCGTTCGGCCAAGGGCTCGTCAGGTCAACGGCGTTGTACGACATCTCGTAGCGGAAGCCGCGGCGCGGATTGGGCAGCGGGGCGCGGCCGTCCGGGTCGTCCGGGCGGATGCCGCGGTGCGGGACCCGGCGCCACGCGCGTGCCCGTCCACTCGTGTGCGCCTGCCCGGACGCGGCCGACGCGGCGCCGAGCGGCACCGTCGCCAGTGCCGCCGTGCCGAGCGCGGTCGTCAACAGCCGTCTGCGTGCCACCGACATGAGGGCTCCCTCGTTCGAGTGCGGGCGGTGCCGCAGAGTCTCGCGAGGGAAGCGGCCCGTGAGCCATGGACGGAGCGCGCCGGACGCTGGACTTTTGCCTGTCACGGAAACCGGCGAACTCCCGTCCGAACCGGGCGTGTTGGTCAACGGAGGTCCGCAACCTGCGTCATCATCACCGCGAGATGCTGGACACCACCACACCGGGCGACGCCGCCCCGCCGGACGACGGACGGCAGACGGCACCGGCCCATGAGCGACGACCTGCCGACGTGCGGCACCCCGCCACCCCCGAGGAGGCTGAGGGGCCCGCCGCCCTCGACGACACGGAGGGGCAGGGGTGTCTCTTCGCCCTCTCCCAGCCACCCCTGATGATCTTCCTGACGGTGATCGGCACGCTGATCCTGCTGGCGTCGCTGCACGACCTGCTGCTGCTCTAGCCCCGCGCCCCGAGGCCGCGCTCTAGCCCGCGGCTTCCTTGCGGCGGGCCCGGTACGCGGCGACGTGCAGACGGTTGCCGCAGGTGCGGCTGTCGCAGTAGCGCCGCGAACGGTTGCGCGAGAGGTCGACGAAGGCGCGCCGGCAGTCCGGTGCCTCGCAGCGCCGCAGCCGGTCCTGCTCCCCGGCGACCACGAAGAAGGCCAGCGCCATCCCGCAGTCGGCCGCCAGGTGGTCCGCGACGGACGCCCCCGGCGCGAAGTAGTGGATGTGCCAGTCGAAGCCGTCGTGGTCGGTGAGCCGGGGCGTGGTGCCGGCCGCCGCGACCAGTTCGTTGATGATCGCCGAGGCGGTCCGCGGCTCGGGGTTCGCGAAGACCTCCGCGAAGCGTCCGCGGACGCGGCGCACATCGGCGAGATCGCGCTCGGTGAGCTCCCCGACGTCGCTGACTTCGTGGCTTCGTACGAATTCGCCGAGTGCGGCCAGATCCGCGAGCCCGTCGGTGCCGTCCTCCTCCGGTGCGGTGTTCACCAGATCGACCACGGCGTCGAGGGAACACCGGGTGTCGTGGGTGATCAGCACGATGCGCTCCCTGGCCTGGGGGTCGGGTCGGTGCCCGTCGATGCTGGCCGATGCTAGCGGCTTCCCCTCACGACGCACCGGCGCCGTCGTCGCGGGAGGTCCCGCGACGACGGCGCCGGTGTCTGCTCTGTTCGCCTTGTGTCGTTGTGTCGTGACTGCCTGTGCCGTCGCCCCGAGTCGGACGGCGTGAGTGGCTCTCGACGCGCCTCGTGGCCGTCAGCTCTCGGCCAAGATGTGTGAGAGCTCCGTGTCGAGATCGAAGTGACGGTGTTCCGTGCCGGGCGGCACGGCTGCGTCCGTTCGCTTCAGGAAGGATTCCAGGGCCCGCGCCGGGGCCTCGAGCAGGGCTTCGCCCTCCGGGGAGCTCAGGGCGATGCAGACGACGCCCTGACCGTGGCTGCGGGACGGCCAGACTCGGACGTCGCCGGTGCCGGTGGGCCGGTGCAGGCCCTCGGCGAGGAGGTCGCGGGCGAACACCCACTCGACCGTTTCCTCGGCTCCGGTGTGGAAGGTGGCGTGCACGGCATAGGGATCGGCCGTGTCATACCGCAGTCCTGCGGGTACAGGCAGTGAGGACTCGCTCGACACAACGAGGCGCAGGTGCAGCTCGCAGCTGACCGTGGTGTTCATAAGCGCCAGGGCCTTTCGCTCAGTGTGCGCTCGGGGATTCGCACGTCGGCGAAATCGACATGCCACCTACGGTGCCGTTGTAAACCCCTCTGAGGGTTTTGCGTGTCTTTAGGTAGCTCGTATGGCGGGTTGTCTCATCCGTGCATGCACCCATTCCGGTGACGGGTTTCCGTCGGGTAGGGTTTGGCCGCATGAATACGGGGAGTAACGAGCCGGCGGGGGTCGCGGAACCGACCGCCGGAGCCGCCGCCGAGCCGCCGCTCGGCTCTCGGGCGCCGGAGTTCGTCCAGTCGCGGAAGATGCTGCACCTCAGCTGGCAGGTGGGCGTCTTCGTCGTGGGTCTCGCGGTCGTCGTCGCGGGCATCATCATGTTGCCGCTGCCGGGTCCCGGCTGGCTGGTGATCTTCGGGGGAATGGCGATCTGGGCGACCGAGTTCGTCTGGGCCCAGCTGGTGCTGCGCTGGACGAAGCGCAAGGTCACCGAGGCCGCGCAGCGCGCCCTCGACCCCAAGGTGCGGCGCAGGAACATCATCCTGACGACCATCGGCCTCGTCATCGTCGCGGTACTGGTCGGCATCTACGTATGGAAGTTCGGCATCACCATGCCGTGGAAGATCAAGGAGTGACCCGCGGGTGACTCCGAGGCGGTCGGGAGCACCCCCTGACATGGGGTAATGTTCTCTCTGCGCCCGGGCGATTAGCTCAGTGGGAGAGCGCTTCGTTCACACCGAAGAGGTCACTGGTTCGAACCCAGTATCGCCCACCCCGGATTGCGGCCCGGAGGCTTTAAGCCTCCGGGCCGTTCTCGTATTTCCGTTCCTTTCTAGGGAATTGACGGTTCCACATGTTTCGGTGGTCCGCGTCAATCAGTGCATTCGATGGAGTGCATTCCGGAACTTGCGTGCGTCGCGCAGACGTTGTTCGTACGTGGCTCCGACCGCCAGGAGGAGCAGGCCCGCGAGCGCGGGCGGCACCCAGCGGGGCAGCGCGCCGGCCACCTGCACGATGTAGGGGGCCAGCTCGTGCAGCGCGTCCAGGGCCAGGACCGTGCCGCCCAGGACCAGCGGGGCGCGCAGCCGGTGGTGGGCGCCCGCCAGCGTCAGGGCGAGGGCCGCGGTGCCGAGCAGCAGGGGGCGCTGCCAGTGCGGGTCGCTCCAGGCGGCCGCGAGGCTCGGCAGCAGTGTGACCGCGAGCCCCTGGCCGTAGGCCGTCCAGGACGAGACCTCGGCGTCGCGGCGGCGCCGCAGCACACCGATCACGAGCGCCGGGACGGTGACGGGCAGCGTGTACGCCTCCGGGGCCGTGACGTCCCAGGACGCCAGGCGGACCCAGCTCGCCAGGACGAACAGCGCCGCGGCCGCGTAGCCGACGGCACGGCGGTCCGCGCGCAGGGCGGTGCCCGAGGCGATGAGCCCGGCCAGCGCCAGGGCGAGTGCCAGCGTGGGCGGGTGGCCCGCCGTGAGGGCCACGGCGAGGGCTCCGGACGCGGCCGCCATGATCTCGACCGGCGGGGTCAGGGGGTGCCGGCCCAGGCGGGCGGCGGCGAGCGCGGCGAGGGCCGGGACCGTGAGGGCGAGCAGCCCGACGTGCTCCGGGCGCAGGTCCCACGCGGCGCCCGCCGCGCAGATCAGCGCGGTGGCGTGGGCGACGGACGCGCAGGTGGCCAGGGCCGCGGGACCCGGCGCGGGTTCGGTGCGCCGTGCCGCGTACGCCGTGGACGCCAGGAAGAGCGCCGTCAGCGCGCCCAGCGTGGTGAGGGTGGCCGCCGTGGTGGCCAGCGAGAGGAACGCGGCGCTCACCGAGGTCACCAGGGCGAGCGCGGACGCCGTCAGGGCCCGCGCGGCGGGCTCGGTGCGCGCCGCCCACACGAGCAGGGCCGCGGTCAGCACGACCTGGACCGCGAGCGCGGCCGCGTACGGGAGGCGGAGCGCGGACGGCAGGGCGACGGCCGCCGACCAGGCGAGCACCAGGGCGCCGTAGCGGGCCGGGCCACGACCCGCGGAGCCCAGCCGGTCGCGCGCCACGAACAGCACGGCGGCGACGGCCGCGAGCACCAGGGGAGCCAGGAGCGGGTGCGCCAGGGGAAGTTCGAGCGGCAGGGCGTCCCGGGCGTCCGAGGGCGCGCCCGACCAGACCCGCGCGGCCCAGTCGAGCGGCCCGAACAGGGCGAGGGCGGCGACGGGCACCGCCCACAGCACCGCGAGCCCCTGCACCGCGGCCGACGCCCCGGCGATCCCGCGCCGCACCGGCAGCGGCAGCCCCGTCCGCACGACCGCCAACAGCGCGATCCCGCACGCCAGATACGCCGGCACCGTCCACACGGCGGGCAGCGCCGTCCGCGGCACCCCGCCGCACGCGGCCACCACGAGCAGGCCCGCGGCGCCCGCCGCACCGGTGGAGACCTCGGCGTTCTTCGCCCACCACGCACCGGCCAGGGCGACCAGGGCGGCGCCCAGGAGCAGCACGCCCGCGCGTGCCGCGCCGGCCGGATCCGTGGCCTGCGCCGACAGCCAGCCGGCACTCGCCGCGCCCCACAGGCCAAGCGCCCCGGCCCCGGCGCCCGCGACGACCCGCACGGAACGGACCCCCGCCCACAGCGCGAGCGCGGTGTCGAAGGCCGCCGTCACCAGGAGCGCGGCCGTCATCGCGTGATCGCCCGCCTCGGCGGCTCCCGCCCAGAGGACCAGGGGGAGTTGCGCCGTCGCCACGGCCGTCGGCAGCGGCAGCCGCAGCTCGCGCAGCAGTAGTCCGTACCCCGCCCACAGCGTCGCGAGGGCCGCGGAGGCCACCGCCGCGTAGCCGAGGGCATCCGTGTCGGGCAGCGCGAGATGGCGCAGCGCGTACGTGTCGAGGACGGTCAGCGCGAGCCCGAGGCCCGCCACCGCCTCCGCCGTCGAACGCAGCGAGCGGCGCAGCAGGAGCGCGGGCACGCCGAGCGCCGCCAGCGTCACCGCGCCGAGGACGGCACTGCGGCCGCCGATGCCCAAGTGCCCCCAGCTCACCACCGTGAAGGCGATCGCCGCGATGGTCAGGAGCACACCTCCCAGCGACAGCAGCACGTTCTGCGCGCTCGGCGGCGCGCTGCCGAGCGCGGGCGGGCCGGCCGGACGAGGGGGCGGCCCGGCCGGGCCCGCCGCGCGCAGGACACCGAGCAGCCAGGCCCGGCGTTGCAGCAACTGCGTCCTGCGCGCCTCCAGTTGGCGCAACTCCCAGTCGAGGAGCCGCAGCTCCTCGGCCGGTGGCGGAAGGTTCGTCATGTCCGGAGAGTGTGCTCCGCGCCACGCCGGCCGGCATCGGCGCGCGTACTCAGGACGTACTCAGATCCACGCACGTACTCAGACGCGGACCCCGCGCCCGGACGGCCCGGCGGGCACGGAGCCCGGACTGCCCGGTAGGCGCGGTGCCCTCGGCGGGACGGACCGGCAGACTCGGTCCCATGGACTGGTGCCGCTACCGCTTCCGCAGCGTCTGGGACCTGCCCGGCGCGCCCGCCGACGTCTACTCCGTCCTGGAGCGGGTCGAGGACTATCCGCTGTGGTGGCCGCAGGTGCGCGAGGTGACGCCGGTCGACGGCCGCAGCGGCGTCGCGCGCTTCCGGTCCTTCCTGCCGTACGACCTGGTCGTCACGGCACGCGAGCGGCGCCGCGATCCCGCGGCCGGGGTCCTGGAGATCGCCATGACCGGCGACCTGGACGGCTGGGCGCGCTGGACCCTCGCGCCGGGGCCCGCAGGGACGAGGGCCCGCTACGACCAGGAGGTCGAGGTGCGCCGGCCCCTGATGCGCCGGCTCGCGGTCCCCGGCCGGCCGGTCTTCCGGCTCAACCACGCCCTGATGATGAGGGCCGGGCGGCGCGGTCTGACCGCTCGCCTGGAAGCGGTTTGAAGGAAAGGCGCCGGGACCTGTATTGTTCAGTGCGTTCCCGGGCGATTAGCTCAGTGGGAGAGCGCTTCGTTCACACCGAAGAGGTCACTGGTTCGAACCCAGTATCGCCCACCCGGAGAATGCCGGTCCGTCAGCAGACGGACCGGTTTTTTCTTGCCCGTTCCGGCCCGCGCCCCCCTGCGCCCGGCGCGCGTGCCGTCGACGCTCAGGCGGCCGCCGGGAGTTCGGGCCGCAGCGGCCACGCCGGGTCGACCTCCTCGGGCGAACCGCTGCGCGCGAACCACGCCTGCAGCCCGCGGGCCTGCGCCGCGTGCCAGACGGCCTGCAGCGTGTGCAGCTCGGCCGGCGAGAGACGCTCCAGGCGCGAGGCGAACCGGCGCCCCACCGCGCGGACGACGTCGAGGGCGGCCTGCGCGTCCGCCGCCGCGTCATGGGCGTCCGACAGCTCCACCTCGTAGTGCGCGCACAGGTCCGTGAGCGTGCGGCGGCCCTTGCGGTAGCGGTCCAGGTGCTTGTCCAGGACCCGCGGGTCGATCACGCACAGCGGCGAGCCCTCCGTGTACCGGGCCAGCGACGAGGCGCGGTGCCTGCGCAACTCCCGGTCCAGGATGGTCAGATCGAACGGCGCGTTCATCACCACGATCGGCCGGCCCGCCGCGCCCTGCTCGGCCAGATCGCGCGCTATCTCCTCCATCACCGGCGCCGGCCACCGGCCGTTGCGCTGCAGATGCTCCTCCGTCAGTCCGTGCACCGCGGTGGCCGCCTCGGGCACCGGGATGCCCGGATTGACCAGCCACCGGGTGATGCGCGGCCGGGTGCCCGCGCCCTGCTGGACGACGACGGCGGCCGAGACAATCCGGTCGGTCTCGACGTCGACGCCCGTGGTCTCCGTGTCGAATGCGGCCAAGGGGCCCTCGTACCAGCACGTCATAAGACGCAACTCCTCGTTCAGTTCCGGCAGATGACGTTCGGTCCCCTGCCCACGCTGGTGATACCCGGGCCGTTTGCGCTGTACGCGGGCCGGAGACAACAGAGGTACAGGGCCTTGACGTCGACGGCCCCAGCGGGGAACTACCGGGTTCGGAAGGCACGTTGGACATGGCGCTCGCGCAGCCCGAACAGGGTGGGCTGCTGCCCGAGCGGATCGCACCGCCGCGCGGCACACTCGCCACCACCGCCTGTATGGAGACACTTCAGGTGGGCTATCTGCACGCCGTCGCGGCGGCCGCGGGGTGCTCGCTCTCGCAGCCCTTTCCGGACAACGGCATCGACTGGCACGTCAGCCACAGCGCCCCCGGGCACACGGTCGACGACGAGGTCACCATCAAGGTCCAGCTCAAGTGCACGTACCAGATACCGCCGAATCCCCGCGGGCCGACGTTCGCCTTCACCCTCGACAACGCCCACCTGGTGAAGCTCGCCCGCACGCCGGTCTCGGTCCACAAGATCCTGGTCGTGATGCTCGTGCCCCGGTCCCAGGACGACTGGCTGCGCGCCGGGCACGACCGGCTCGACCTGCGGCACTGCTGCTACTGGACCAACCTCGCCGGGCACCCGGTGACCGGCAGCCGGCGCACCACCGTGCGCGTCCCGACCTCACGGATCTTCGACGACCGGGCGCTCTGCGAGATCATGACGCGCGTCGGGACGGGAGGGAGACCCTGATGCACCGCCCCTTCGACTCCGACGGGCCCGCCCC
>NZ_LIRJ01000242.1:0-9414 GCF_001419745.1 Streptomyces silaceus
GCCGTCGGGAGAGCGTCGGGGCGGGCCGCGGAAAATGACCCGTGGCGCTCCGGGCGGCGTGTGTTACCTTGCAAGTGGTACGTGAGTACGTCCCGTCGGGACGCCCGTACCGCGTTCTCCTTCTCCCGGCCTCCGGGATCCGCCCCGTTCGTGGGATCTGCCCCCGCTCGCGGGCTCCGCCCCGGTTTCCGGGATCCTTCCCCGGGCTTCGGGACCTTCTCCCGGCTTTCTGGATCGACCGGGACCGACCGGGATCATCCGGGACCGGCCCGGGACCGAACCGGGACCGAACCGGGATCGTCCGTGATCTTCCGGGATCCGTCAGGCCGTCACGGCCTTCTTCTCACTGCTCGTCGAGCGGTTTCCGCTTCGCCCGTCGTACGGGGCGTGACCATCGCCGCCCCGCCGGGCCCCTCGTTCGCATGCTCGCGAAAGGACCCACTCCCATGACTGCCATCGCAACAGAACCGACCACGCGTACCGAGCCGGCCACGCGTACCGCACCCACCACCCGTGCTGAATCCACCACCCGTGCTGAATCCGCCACCCGCACGGAATCCCCCCGTACCGCATCCACCACCACCCGTACCGATCCAACTCCCGTCATCCACGCCGGCGTTCTCGACGTCGCCCGCGACGGACGCGGGTTCCTGCGGGGGCCGTCCTGCCTGCCCGCCCCCGGCGACGTGTCCGTGCCCGCCGCGCTGATCCGCCGACTCGGCCTGCGGACCGGCGACTTCGTCGAAGGGGAGGTCGCCGGGCGGGGCGGTGCCCTCTCCGCCGTCCACCGGGTCGGCGGCCGCGTGCCCGAACTCCTGCGCGGACGACCCCGGTTCGGGGATCTCACCCCGCTTCACCCGGACGAGCGGCTGCGTCTGGAGACCCCGGGCGGGCCCGCCGCCACGCGGCTCGTCGACCTCGTGGCGCCCGTCGGCAAGGGGCAGCGCGGGCTGCTCGTCGCGCCGCCGAGGACCGGCAAGACCGTGCTGCTCCAGCAGATCGCCGCGGCGGTCGCGGAGAACCACCCCGAGTGCCACCTCATGGTGGTCCTGCTCGACGAACGGCCCGAGGAGGTCACCGACATGCGGCGCTCGGTCCGCGGCGAGGTGCTCGCCTCGACCTTCGACCAGCCCGCCAAGCGGCACATCGCCCTCGCCGAACTCGCCGTCGAGCGCGCCAAGCGCCTGGTCGAGCAGGGGCGCGACGTCGTCATGCTCTTCGACTCGCTGACGCGGCTGTGCCGCGCGTACAACAACGCGGCGTCCGGCGGCGGCCGCACGCTCAGCGGCGGTGTCGACGCGACCGCCGTGCAGGGGCCCAAGCGGATCTTCGGCGCCGCGCGCAACGCGGAGGAGGGCGGTTCCCTCACGATGCTGGCGACCGTGCTCGTGGAGACCGGATCGCGCGCCGACGACTACTACTTCGAGGAGCTCAAGAGCACCGGGAACATGGAGCTGCGCCTGGACCGCGGCATCGCCTCCCGGCGCGTCTTCCCGGCCGTCGACATCACCCCGTCCGGCACGCGGCGCGAGGAACTCCTCCTCCCTGGCGATGAGTTGACCGCCATGCACGGCCTGCGGCGGGCGCTGCGCGGCCGGGACGCGCAGGGGTCCCTGGAGGCGCTGCTCGACCACATCAAGAAGACGCCGGGCAACGCCGCGTTCCTGCGGCAGGTGCGGCAGACGGTGCCGGGCGCGCACGGCCGCGGGGACGGCGCGGCCGCCCGCGGTGAGGCCGTGCGTCCCCGCGCCGACGCTACGGACGGGTGATGTGCACCCGGTAGTCGCCGTCGGCCGTCACGCCCGCGACCGTCACCCGCACCCCCGTCGCCCGGTCGGTGAAGGTCTCGCCGACGGCGTAGGGCGCGTCGGAGAGTTCGGCGTGGACGTTGGGGCGGCGGGTGCAGCCGCCGCTGTCGGGGGTGGCGTCGGACACCGTGACCGGGCCGTGGCCCGTGTCGACGTCCGCGTCCACGCGGTAGACCAGGACGCCCGGCCTGCAGACCGCCTCGTCGTTGCCGCCCGCGGTGCGGACCTCGACCGCGTACCCCGTCTTCTCGTCGAGCGGGGCGAAGGCCAGCTTCGTGCCGCCGCCGCGGGGCAGCGGGGAGAGCACGTGCTCGGTCGTGCCGGGGTTCGACGCGCAGCTGATCTGGTCGTCGTCGAGCCAGCCCAGCTTCCACTTGTGCCAGGCCAGCAGGTCGTTGTTGGCGCCCCAGTCCTCGCTCATGATGTCCCAGTGGCCGACCGCGCCGCCGCCGTCCTGGGTGTAGAGGTCGGGCAGGCCGAAGACGTGGCCGTTCTCGTGGGGGAGGACGCGGTAGCCCGTCTCGCGGTAGCTGCCCGAGCCGTCGTCCTGACGGCTGTAGACGAACGAGGCGTTGGAGACGGGGACGCCGTCGGCGACCGGTGCCTCGTGGTTGCCGGCGAAGGTCACCGACAGGACGGTGTCGAGGGCGGAGGGCCCGGCGTTCGGGGTGATCAGGATGTTCACGAGGTCGTACGAGCGGAAGTCCACGTCCGGGTCGGCGGCCGCCACGATGTCCTGGACGAGCTCGCGGTAGCCGGGGTCGAAGGGGGCGCCGCGTTCTATCCCGTACGCGGCGAACGGCTTGGGCATCCGCAGCCAGTCGGGGAGCGGTGCCTCGGGGCGGTAGTCGAGGCGCCCGTACGAACTGGTGCGGAACCAGTCCGAGGTCTGCGGGAAGAACTCCGCGAGGCGGTCCGTCGCGCTGCCCTGTCCGGGGGCGTCGGAGAAGTCGACCATGAGGTTCAGGGCCCGGACGGTGCCGGTGGAGCGCGAGTAGCCGGGGGGAGTGGGCACGCCCTCCGACATCTGCACGCCGAGCGTTCCGCCGATCATGCAGGGGCCGAGCGCGGTGCTGCGGGCCAGGGACACCGGGCCCGCCGTGGCCGGCGAGTCCTCCATGAGGCGTCCGGTGCTCGCCGACGTGGTGACCGCGAGGGCGAGCGCGGTGACGGAGGCGAGGGCGACACCGCGGCGGGAGGGGCGTATCCGCCGCCAGGTCGGCTGCTGCATGCGTGGGCCTTCCACTCCGCGGCAGCCGCCGGTCCTGGCTGCACCCTGTTCGATCACCCTGTGCCGGGGGGTGCGCGGGCGCGCGCTGGGTGCGACCGATCGTGGGTTTCTCGCCGATTCGGCTGTGACTCAGGTCACAGGAATCAGTGCGATGGGAGGGAAATATCCGGGGACTGCCTCCCCGTTTAGATCTGTGTTCGCAAAAAACGGGGAGACAATCCCCGCATCGTGGAGAGAGACTCTCCGCGTCGCCGGACACCAGAGCCAGTGACCCGAGAAAGACCGTGACCCGAGGAGCAGCCGTGGACACCGCCACCGCCCCGCAGCGCCGAGTCCCCCGTCCGCGGGCCGACGCCGTGCGCAACCGGGAGCGGATCGTCACCGCCGCGCGCGAGATGTTCGTCGAGTTCGGACCGGACGTCCCGCTCGACGAGATCGCCCGCAGGGCGGGCGTCGGCAACGCCACGGTCTACCGGCACTTCGCCGACCGCGACGCCCTGGTGCGCCAGGTCGTCCTCTCGGTCACGGACCGCGTCGCGGCCCACGCCGAGCGGGGCATCGCCGCCGCGGACACCGGCGAGAGCACCGCCTTCGAAGCGCTGCGCACCTTCGTGCACGCCGCGGCCGACGAGCGGATCGGCGCCCTGTGCCCGATGCTCTCCGCCGCCTTCGACCCGCACCACCCCGACCTGACCGAAGGCCGCGAGCGCCTCGAGGAGTCCATCGAGGGCCTCATGGAGCGGGCGAGGCGGGCCGGGGAACTGCGCGCCGACATCGCCGTCGGCGATCTGATGGTCGCCCTCTCCCAGCTGGGCCGACCGCTGCCGGGCACCGCGTGCCCGGACATGGACCGCTTCATCCACCGCCATCTGCAGCTGTTCCTCGACGGCCTGATGGCGCCCGCCCGCTCGGAGCTCCCGGGGGCGGCGGCGACCTTGGAGGCGCTCCGGCAGCACTGACCCTCGCAGTACCGGCAGGACCCCTCCGCAACACCGACGCCGTCCCCGCGGGAGCCCCGCGCGGACCCGGCCTTTCTGACGCCGTTTTTCACACTCCGTACCGCTAGGTGGCTACCCCCATGTCTGAAACAGCCCTCAGGCCCGAGTCCGGGCCCGACACCAACCGCTGGAAGGCGCTGATCTTCATCGCGCTCGCCCAGCTGATGGTCGTCCTCGACGCGACCATCGTGAACATCGCGCTGCCCTCGGCGCAGCAGGACCTCGGCATATCCGACGGCAACCGCCAGTGGGTCATCACGGCCTACGCGCTCGCCTTCGGTGGTCTGCTGCTCTTCGGCGGCCGCATCGCCGACCTGTGGGGCCGCAAGCGCACCTTCGTGACCGGCCTGATCGGCTTCGCCGCGGCCTCCGCGCTCGGCGGTGCCGCGTCCGGCGAGGCCATGATGCTCGGCGCCCGCGCCCTCCAGGGCGTCTTCGGCGCGCTGCTCGCGCCGGCCGCCCTCTCGCTGCTCGCGGTGATGTTCACCGACGCCAAGGAGCGTGCCAAGGCCTTCGGCATCTACGGCGCGATCGCCGGTGGCGGTGGCGCCGTCGGTCTGATCCTCGGCGGCTTCCTCACCGAGTACCTGAACTGGCGCTGGACCTTCTTCGTGAACATCCCGTTCGCGGTGATCGCCGCGCTCGGCGCGTACTTCGTCATCCGTGAGCCGGCCGGCGGCCGCAACCGCTCGCCGCTCGACATCCCGGGCGTCGTCCTGTCCACGCTCGGCCTGGTCGCGCTGGTCTACGGCTTCACCCGCGCCGAGTCCGAGGGCTGGTCGGACGCCGTGACGATCACGATGTTCGTCGCGTCCGTCGTGCTGCTCGCCGCGTTCGTCCTCACCGAGGCCAAGGTCAAGTCGCCGCTGCTCCCGCTGCGCGTCCTGACCGAGCGCAACCGCGGCGGCGTCTACCTCTCGCTGGGTCTCGCCGTCATCGCGATGTTCGGCCTGTTCCTGTTCCTCACGTACTACCTGCAGATCGTGAAGGGCTACTCGCCGGTCAAGACCGGCTTCGCGTTCCTGCCGATGATCGTCGGCATGATCACGGGCTCCACGCAGATCGGCGCCCGCCTGATGACCCGCGTCGCCCCGCGCCTGCTCATGGCCCCGGGCTTCCTGCTCGCCGCGGTCGGCATGCTGCTCCTGACGCAGCTGGAGATCGGCACCTCGTACGCCGGTCTGATCCTGCCCGCGCAGCTGATGCTGGGTCTGGGCATGGGTACGGCGTTCATGCCGGCGATGTCCCTGGCCACGCACGGCGTCGAGGCCCGTGACGCCGGTGTCGCCTCCGCGATGGTCAACACCTCGCAGCAGGTCGGCGGCGCCATCGGCACCGCCCTCCTGAACACCATCGCCGCCTCGGCGACCACCGCGTACCTCACCGACCACGCGGCCGGTGCCACCAACCCGAAGCTCCTCCAGGCGCAGGCCATGGTCGAGGGCTACACCAGCGCCATCTGGTGGGCGGTCGGCATCCTGGTGGTCTCCGCGGTGATCGCGGCGACCTTCGTCAACACCGGCGCCCAGGGCGGCACGTCGGCCTCGGCCGGTTCCGCGGACGGCGCCGAGGACGAGCTCAAGGTCCCGGTGATGGCCCACTGACCCGGCCGCTCCACGGCCAGGGGAAGTCCGCCTAACGGAGCCAGGGGAGGTCCGCCCCGGCCTCCTTCGGCTGAAGTCCCTCGGCGATGATCGTCATGATCTCGCCGAGGGACTTCTGCTGTTCCGGGGTGAGCCGGTCGAAGAGCGCCTGGCGGACGGCGCTGACATGGCCGGGCGCGGTCCTGCGCAGCACCTCGAAACCGTCGTCGGTGAGGATCGCGAGCTGGCCGCGCTTGTCGGAGGGGCAGTCCTCGCGGCGCACCCAGCCGCTCTTCTCCAGCCGCGCGATGGCGTGCGAGAGCCGGGAGCGGGTGATCTTCATCTTCTTGGCCAGTTCGGTCATCCGCAGCCTCTTGCGCGGGGCGTCGGACAACTGGACCAATAGGCCGTAGTACATGTGCGGCATGCCCGCGTCGCGCTGCAGCTGGCGGTCGAGGGAGTCGTCGAGGAGAGTGGTCGCCTGGAGGTAGACCCGCCAAACGCGCTGCTCCTCGCCGTCCAGCCAGCGCGGCTCGGTGGCCGGGGGAGGGGTCGGTGCCATGTCCATGTACTCCACTGTACGAGGCCCTTCCTTGAACTTTGAACAAACCACGCGTACGGTCGGACCATAGAGCTTGAGACTTCAAGTATCCAGAGCCGCGTAGCGCGCACTTCGGCTACGAGCGGTCGGTCGTCCCTGGAGGTGCGCGATGACCCGCATGCCCGCCCTGTATCTCAGCCACGGCGCCCCGCCGCTCGCCGACGATCCCGTCTGGCCCGGTGAGCTGGCCGCCTGGTCCGCGGGGCTGCCCCGCCCGAAGGCGATCCTCATGGTCTCCGCGCACTGGGAGGAGGCCCCGCTGGCGCTCGGCGCCACCGAGACGCTGCCCCTGGTCTACGACTTCTGGGGGTTCCCCGAGCACTACTACCAGGTGACCTACGCCGCGCCCGGCGCGCCCGAACTGGCGGCTTCCGTACGCAAGTTGCTGCACGGTCCCGGTATGCCGGTGCAGGACGTGCCGGACCGGGGCCTCGACCACGGCGCGTACGTCCCGCTGGTGGAGATGTATCCCGGCGCGGACATCCCCGTGCTCCAGATCTCCCTGCCGACCCTCGACCCGCGCCGCCTCATGGACATCGGCCGCAGGCTCGCGCCGCTGCGCGACGAGGGCGTGCTCGTCGTCGGCAGCGGCTTCTTCACGCACAACCTGGCGGCGCTGCGCCAGGGCGGCATCCCGTCCTGGTCGGCGGAGTTCGACGCGTGGGGGCACGAGGCGCTGGAGGCGGGCGACGTGGACGCGCTGCTCGACTTCACGCACACGTCGCCGGCGGGCCGGTTGGCCCACCCCCGCACCGAACACTTCGCCCCGCTGTTCGTGACGCTGGGCGCGGCGGACGCGACGGGCGACCTGGCGGACCAGCGCAGCGTGATCGACGGCTTCTGGATGGGCCTGGCGAAGCGGTCGGTGCAGTTCGGGTAGCCCCGCAAGGGGCACGGGGAACCGCGCGACCGGCCACACACGGCCCGCGGAATGCGTGCTCTGCGAGAGTGCCTAGACCAACGGCTCGCTGAGCTCGACGGCGCGCAGGGCCGCGGCAAGGGCCTGCTCGTCCCCGACGTCCCACGCCGTGTCCGTCAACTTGATGACATGCTCGTCCCCGTGCGCGAGCGCCCGCTCGAAGACCTCCTCGGCGACGAGCCCCCCGCGGCCCGGCGCCTCGTACGCGACGGGCGTGTCCGGCGCGTACATGGCGGTCACCGCGGCGGACGCGGTCCACGCGGCCCGCAGGCTCGGCACCCACAGTGCGCGCGGCAGCGCGGGAAGGGCGCGGAGCACGGCGTTGGGCGCCGTCGCGGCGTGCACCAGCATCGTCTCGTCGCCGTGCCCGTGCGTGACGTACCGGTGCGTGGCCGCCCGCACCAGCTCGGTCAGCCTGCGCCGGGCCTCCTCGGGCTCGTCCACCGACGGGGCCCACACCGGCAGCGCCCCGACCCGGCCGAGGCGGGCCGGGAAGCCGCCCTCCGCGCGGTCGGCGATCGGCGGCACCGCGTCCAGCGCGTCGGCCGCCGCGTCGGCGCCCGGCACGGGGGCGAGGTCGCCGACGGCGTGGTGCCGCGCGGCCCAGTAGCCCAGGCCGTGCGCGAGTTCGGCCAGGCGCGGGGCGGTCGTGTCGCCCGACTCCAGGGTCCGCACCGCGTGGCCGACCCGGATCACCGGGTGCGTCGAGCCGCCGTACATCCCGGGCAGCAGCCGCGGCCACCACTCGGCGAGCACCTCGCGCCAGGGCCGCGCGGTGTCCGCGGACCCGGCGAGGCGGCGCGTGAAGTAGTCGATCCAGTCCGCGGCCCGGCGCGGGTCGCCGAGGGCGGTGCGCCAGTCGGCGTCGGTGACCGGCGCGACCCGGGCGGGGAACTCCTCCAGCTTGGGGGCGTAGCGATCGAGCCAGCGGTGGACGGCCCCGGCCCGCCCGCGCGAGGCGAGCGCCTCGACGGCCATCGGGGCGTGGTTGGTGAGCCGGCCGAGCCGCTCGGGCCCGGAGGCGTGCAGCCGCTCCAGGGCCTCGTCGAGGGTGCCTGTGGTGTCGGTCATGCGGGGACGGTAGGCGGCGGTGGCGCCCGTCCGTAACGGGCCCGGGCCCTAGGTCCGAGGTCCCAGCGGCAGCTCGTACCAGGCGACGTCCCAGTACCGCCCGAACTTCCTGCCCACTTCCGCGTACGTCCCCACGTGCCGGAAACCGAAGCGCTCGTGGAGCCTGACCGAGGGCTCGTTCGGCTGCGCGATCCCCGCGTACGCGCGGTGCAGGTCCTCGCCCGCCAGGGCCTCGAAGAGCGCCTTGTAGAGCAGCGTGCCGATGCCGCGGCCGCGGGCGTCCGGCGCGCAGTAGACGCTGACCTCCACCGAGGTGGCATAAGCGGGCTTGGCGCGGAAAGGGCTACTGGTGGCGTACCCGAGCAGCCGGCCGGGGCGCGAGGCCGAATCCCGTTCCTGGGCAACCATCAGGCGGTGAGGGCCGTCTTTGGGGTGGGAGAGCAGCCAAGGGCGGCGCTCTTCCGGCAGGAAGACGACGGTGTCGAAGGTGACGGCCGTCTCACGTACGTAGTGGTTGTAGAGGGCCGTGAGGGGCGCCAGATCCGCCTCGATTCCGGGCCTGACCTGCACCTCTGTTGATCCCGACGACATCCGGCCTCCCCTTGTGGCGGCACAGGGTACTGCACCGTCAGGAAAAAAGATGTGCGGCTTGGGAATTCTGTCCGGATTCCAGTCGTTGTTTCCATCGGATGCAGGGCACCCGAGGGTGTGCCATCCACCACAGAGGTCCCAGAAATGGGCCGACCAGACCGCACTCATCGCAAGGGAGCACGCATGGCAACCCGTGCCGTCGCCCGTCGTAAGTCCGCCTCCGGCGAGACCGACGCGGCACGCAGTGTTCGCGCCGTAGGCGGGGAGATCGCCGACCGCGACCTGGTCGGCATGTACCTCGACGAGATCGCGCGTACGCCGCTGCTCGACGCCGCCAAGGAAGTGGAGCTGTCCCAGATCATCGAGGCGGGGGTGTACGCCCGGAAGATCCTCGACGGCGAGGTCGAGGACAGCAAGGTCACCGCGGGCCGCGAGGAGCTCGACGCCCTCGTCGCCGACGGCGAGCGCGCCAAGGACGTCTTCATCCGGTCGAACCTCCGCCTGGTCGTCGCGGTCGCCCGCCGCTATCCGCGCAGCGGCCTGCCCCTGCTCGACCTGATCCAGGAGGGCAATGCCGGCCTGGTCCGCGCGGTCGAGAAGTTCGACTACGCC
>NZ_LIRJ01000242.1:9458-10056 GCF_001419745.1 Streptomyces silaceus
GCCGACCAGTCCCGCACCATCCGCCTGCCCGTCCACCTGGTGGAGGAGCTGGGCCGGATCCGCCGTGTGCAGCGCGAGTTCAACCGCGAGCACGGCCGGGACCCGGAGCCCGCGGAGATCGCCGCGGAGCTGTCCTCGACGCCCGAGCGCGTCACGGACGTCCTGGACTGGGCGCGCGACCCGGTCTCGCTCAACATGGGCGTGGACGACGAGGGCGACACCCAGTTCGGCGACCTCCTGGAGGACACCTCGGCGGTCTCGCCCGAGCAGTCCGTCCTTTCGCTGCTGCGCAGCGAGGAGCTGGACGGCCTGATCGGCCGCCTCGACCAGCGCACGGCGTCCATCATCAAGATGCGGTACGGCATCGAGGACGGCCGCGAGCGGACGCTGACGGAGGTCGGCAAGGAGCACGGGCTCACCCGTGAGCGGATCCGCCAGATCGAGAAGCACGCGCTTCTGGAGCTGAAGAAGCTGGCGCGGGACACCGGGTTCGACGCGGCGGCCTAGGCGGCCGGCCTTCAGCGGTCCCACTGGCTGGGCCCCGGTGCCACCCCCCCCGCACCGGGGCCCTTTTCGCGCTTCGCGCGAGGATTTCTCC
>NZ_LIRJ01000243.1 GCF_001419745.1 Streptomyces silaceus
CGCCGTCGTCCTCGCCGTCGCCCCGGGAGGCCCGGCCGGCCCCGCTCACCCCGTCGCGAACCCCTCGCCCCTGCCCGTCACCGAGACCCTGATCGGCGAGGGGATCACCGTCGAGGGCCCCCTGGTCAACAACGTCACGCTGCCCCCGTTGCCGTGACCGGTTCGCACGCGCGGAACTCCGGCGGGAAACCCGTCCAGCGCAGCTCCCGGGGCAGATGCCCCATGTCGTTGTAGAAGACGATCGAGGCGGGGCGCCCTGGGGTGTAGCGGATGACGGTCAGCGCGGCGTTGCAGTGGTTGAGGCCGAGCCAGCGCCAGGGCGGGGCGTCGAGCGCGTCCCGGACGATCCAGCCGATCAGGAAGTTGTGGGTGACGACCAGTTCGTGGCTCGGCTCGTCGCCGAACGCCGGTCCGGTGAACCGGGCGAGGGCCTCCTGGGCCAGCGCGGGACCGCCCTCGCGCTCCGCCGCCGGGAACCCCGCGAGGTGCCGCAGCGTCGACTCGGCGCTCTCCGGCGGGAGTTCACCGGCCTGCGGCAGGTAGGGAAGGTAGTCGCCGGCGATCGCCGAGGGCCGCAGAGGGACGTCGTCGAGCTGCTCGCCGATCAGGCGGGCGGTCTCCGCGGCCCGGGGCAGCGGCCCGTGGTGGACCATCGACAGGGGTGCCCCGCGCAGCCGTTGGCCGAGCAGGACGGCCTGGCGGCGGCCCGCCTCCGTCAGGGCGCTCTCGTCGCCCGTGGCCTCCCCGTGCCGGGTGAGGTAGAGGTGGCGCGTGGCGGTTCCGGTGATCATGGCGGGCGCCCTTTCCCTGTGCTCCGTGCCGTGCTGTCGATCTCGCGTACAGCCTGGAGGGACGCCCGCCCGGTCGCGCCGGTTCCGCCGCCCGGCGCCTAGCCCTCGTCCTCCAGGTTGCCCTCGGTCTCCAGGTACGCCTGGCGCAGCGCCTCGAGCACCGCCGGGTCCGGCTTGGCCCACATGCCGCGCGACTCCGCCTCCAGGAGGCGCTCCGCGATGCCGTGCAGGGCCCAGGGGTTGGCCTCCTGGAGGAACTGACGGTTCGTCGGGTCCAGGACGTACGTCTCCGTGAGCTTGTCGTACATCCAGTCGGCGATGACGCCCGTCGTGGCGTCGTAGCCGAACAAGTAGTCCACGGTGGCGGCGAGTTCGAAGGCGCCCTTGTAGCCGTGGCGGCGCATCGCCTCGATCCACTTGGGGTTCACGACGCGGGCGCGGAAGACGCGGCTCGTCTCCTCCACCAGCGTGCGCGTGCGGACCGTCTCGGGGCGCGTCGAGTCGCCGATGTACGCCTCGGGGGCCGTGCCCCGCAGCGCGCGCACGGTCGCCACCATGCCGCCGTGGTACTGGAAGTAGTCGTCCGAGTCCGCGATGTCGTGCTCGCGGGTGTCCGTGTTCTTCGCCGCCACCGCGATGCGCTTGTACGCCGTCTCCATCTCGGCGCGCGCCGGGCGGCCCTCCAGACCGCGGCCGTACGCGTAGCCGCCCCACACCGTGTAGACCTCGGCGAGGTCCGCGTCGGTGCGCCAGTCGCGCGAGTCGATGAGCTGGAGCAGGCCCGCGCCGTACGTGCCGGGACGGGAGCCGAAGATCCGGGTGGTGGCCCGGCGTTCGTCGCCGTGCTCGGCCAGGTCGGCCTGGGCGTGGGCGCGCACGAGGTTCTGCTCGGCGGGCTCGTCGAGCGAGGCGGCGAGCCGCACCGCGTCGTCGAGCAGGCCGATCGTGTGCGGGAACGCGTCGCGGAAGAAGCCCGAGATGCGCAGGGTCACGTCGATGCGGGGGCGGCCGAGCTCGTCGAGCGGCACGGCCTCCAGACCGGTGACGCGGCGCGACGCGTCGTCCCAGACGGGGCGGACGCCGAGCAGGGCCATGGCCTCGGCGACGTCGTCGCCCGCGGTGCGCATCGCGCTGGTGCCCCACAGGGACAGGCCCACGGAGGTGGGGTACGCGCCCTCGTTGTCCTGCTGGTAGCGCTCGACGAGGGAGTCGGCCAGCGCCTGGCCCGTCTCCCACGCGAGGCGGGAGGGGACGGCCTTCGGGTCGACGGAGTAGAAGTTCCGGCCGGTCGGCAGGACGTTGACCAGACCGCGCAGCGGGGAGCCGCTGGGCCCTGCGGGCACGAAGCCGCCGCGCAGGGCGTGCAGCGCGTGGTCCAGCTCGGCGGTGGTCGCCGCGAGGCGCGGCACGACCTCGTGGGCCGCGAACCGGAGGACGGCGGCGACCTGGTCACCCAGGTCGCCCGTCACGGCGGCCACGGCGGCCGGGTCCCAGCCCGCGTCGTCCATCGCCTGGACCAGCGCGCGGGCCTTCTCCTCGGCCTCGTCCGCGCCGGTGCGCGTCGCCGCCGACTCGTCCAGGCCCAGCGCCTCGCGCAGACCCGGCAGGGCGGTCGTGCCGCCCCAGATCTGGCGGGCCCGCAGGATCGCGAGGACGAGGTTGACGCGGTCGGTGTCCGAGGGCGCCTGGCCCAGGACGTGCAGACCGTCGCGGATCTGCGCGTCCTTGATCTCGCAGAGCCAGCCGTCGACGTGCAGCAGGAAGTCGTCGAAGCCGTCGTCCTCGGGGCGCTCCTCCAGGCCGAGGTCGTGGTCCAGCTTCGCGGCCTGGATCAGGGTCCAGATCTGCGCGCGGATCGCCGGCAGCTTCGCCGGGTCCATCGAGCTGATCTGGGCGTACTCGTCGAGGAGCTGCTCCAGGCGCGCGATGTCGCCGTAGGAGTCGGCGCGCGCCATCGGCGGCACCAGGTGGTCGATGAGCGTGGCGTGCACGCGGCGCTTGGCCTGGGTGCCCTCGCCCGGGTCGTTGACCAGGAAGGGGTAGATCAGCGGCAGGTCGCCGAGCGCGGCGTCCGGGCCGCAGGCGGCGGACAGGCCGGCGTTCTTGCCGGGCAGCCACTCCAGGTTGCCGTGCTTGCCGAGGTGGATCATCGCGTCGGCGCCGAAGCCGCCGTCGGACGCGGCCGCCGCGATCCAGCGGTAGGCCGCCAGGTAGTGGTGCGAGGGCGGCAGGTCGGGGTCGTGGTAGATCGCGATGGGGTTCTCGCCGAAGCCGCGCGGCGGCTGGATGACGACGAGGAGGTTGCCGCGGCGCAGGGCCGCGAGCACGATGTCGCCCTCCGGGTCGCCGCCCTGGCCCACGCGGGAGCGGTCCAGGAACATCTCGCCGGGCGCCGGGCCCCAGTGCTCCTCGACGGACTCGCGCAGCTCCGCGGGCAGCGTCGCGTACCAGCGCTTGTAGTCGGCGGCGGGGATGCGGACCGGGTTGGCGGCGAGCTGCTCCTCGGTGAGCCAGTCCTGGTCGTGGCCGCCCGCGTCGATCAGCGCGCGGATCAGCTCGTCGCCGTCGCCGGAGACGAGCCCGGGGATCTCCTCGGCGGGGCCGAAGTCGTAGCCCTCGTCGATGAGGCGGCGCAGCAGCGCGACGGCGGACGCGGGGGTGTCCAGGCCCACCGCGTTGCCGATGCGGGAGTGCTTGGTGGGGTAGGCGGAGAGCACCAGGGCGAGGCGCTTGTCGGGGGCCGGGACGTGCTTCAGACGCGCGTGGCGCACGGCGATCCCGGCGACGCGGGCGGCGCGCTCGGCGTCGGCGACGTACGCGGGAAGCCCGTCCTCGTCGATCTCCTTGAAGGAGAACGGCACGGTGATGAGGCGTCCGTCGAACTCCGGCACCGCGATCTGGCTCGCGGCGTCCAGCGGCGAGACGCCCTCGTCGTTCTCCTCCCAGGCCGCGCGCGAACCGGTCAGGCACAGCGCCTGCAGGATCGGCACGTCGAGGCCGGTCAGCGCGCCCGCGTCCCACGACTCGTCGTCGCCGCCCGCGGAGGCCTCGGCGGGCTTGGTGCCGCCGGCCGCGAGGACGGTGGTCACGATGGCGTCGGCGGCGCGCAGCTCCTCGATCAGCTCGGGCTCGGGGGCGCGCAGCGAGGCCACGTACAGCGGGAGCGGGCGGGCGCCCGCGTCCTCTATCGCGCCGCACAGGGCGTCCACGAAGGCGGTGTTGCCGCTCATGTGGTGGGCGCGGTAGTAGAGCACCGCGACGGTCGGGACCACCGTGCCCTCGACGGTGCGGGCGGTGCGCTCCAGCGGGCCCCAGGACGGCGCGGCCGCCGGCGGCTCGAAGCCGTGGCCGGTGAGCAGCACGGTGTCGGAGAGGAAGCGCGCCAGCTGCTCCAGGTTCGCGGGGCCGCCGTGCGCGAGGTAGGCGTGCGCCTCGGCGGCGATGCCGACGGGCACGGTCGAGGAGGCCATCAGCTGGGCGTCGGGCGCCTGTTCGCCGGTGAGCACGACGACGGGCAGCCTGCTGGCGATGAGCCGGTCGAGGCCCTCCTGCCAGGCGCGTACGCCGCCGAGGAGGCGTACGACCACGAGGTCGACGCCGTCGAGCAGCGCGGGCAGCTCGTCGAGGTCGAGGCGGGACGGGTTGGCGAACCGGTAGTCGACCGGGCCTCCCGCCGCGCGGGCGCTGAGCAGGTCGGTGTCGGAGGTCGACAGCAGCAGAAGCATGCGTGCGCAGGCCTTCCTCGGGGTGTCCGCGCCCCGGGTGGTCGTATGGACGGCAGGAGTTCCTGGCTCACCCCACACGGGTGGGGTTCACAGTGGCGGGACCGCGCCGGATTCGCACCGGGCTTCCTCCCTCGGGTCCTGGTGGACCCACGCCGTCGCTGGCGTTCGACGGACCTGGCGGCCCGCCGCCTGCATAGTAAGTCCTGCCCGCGACCGGCGGGGCGGCCACCTGCCCGGACGGCCCGTCTCGGGAGGCGACCGGCCGGATCCGCGTGGGTATGCTCGCCGCCATGCCGCCCACCCGAGCACCATCCCCGAACCAGGGCGAACCTCCCATACGTGACCGGGGCGACGCCTGCCCCGGAGCCCTGCGCCTGCACCGCGCCGACGACGGCCGGCTCGCCCGACTCCGCCTGCCCGGCGGCCTCCTGACGTCCCGTCAGGCCGATGTCCTGGCCACCGCGGCGGAGCGTCTCGCGGACGGGAACCTCAGCGTCACCTCGCGGGGCAACATCGAGCTGCGCGGCCTCGGCGAGAGCTGCGGCGGCGAACTCTCCGCGCTGCTCGCGGACGCGGGTCTGCTGCCCTCCGAGCGGCACGAGCGCGTGCGGAACGTGGTGGCCTCGCCGCTCGCGGGAATCGACGGACTCGGCCACGCCGACGTGCAGTTGTGGGCCCGTGAGCTGGACCGGCTCCTGTGCGCCGAGGAGTGGACGACGGAGCTCTCCGGCCGCTTCCTGTTCGCCCTGGACGACGGGCGCGGGGACCTCGTCGGACTCGGCGGCGATGTGACCTTGATCGCACAATCGGGCGGAGCGGCGGTCGTCCGCCTCGGGGGCCGCGCCTTCCGGGTGCCCGCCGCGCACGCGCCGCGCGCGGCCCTCGCCGCCGCCGGGGCCTTCCTCGCCGCCGCGCGCGCCGCGGGCAACGGCGCCTGGCGGGTGGGGGAACTGCCCGGCGGCCAGCACGTGGACCTGGCCGGAGCCCTGGAGCGGGCGGGCGTCGACGCCGAGCCGGCCGCGCCGTGGGCCGTCTCGCGCAGCGCCCCGCCGGCCCCCGGCGTCATCGGCCGCGCGGTCGCCGTCCACGCGCCCCTCGGCCGCGTCACCGCCGCCCAGTGGCGCGCCCTCCTGCCGCTGCCCGCCGGCGAACTGCGCGTCACCCCGTGGCGCGGCTTCGTGCTCCCCGGCTTCGCGGACGAGGCGGCGGCCCGCGAGCGCCTCGCCGCACTGGCCGACGCCGGGCACCTCACCACCGCCGACTCGCCCTGGCTGGGCGTCGGCGCCTGCACCGGCCGCCCCGGCTGCGCCAAGTCCCTCGCCGACGTCCGCGCCGACGCCGTGCCCGGCGCCGGCGGACTGCCCGTCCACTGGTCCGGCTGCGAACGGCGCTGCGGCCACCCGCGCGGCGACTGGGTCGACGTCCTCGCCACCGGCGAAGGCACCTACGAGGTGACGGTGCGCGTCCCCGGCGAGGAGTGGACGCCCGTGACGGGCAGGACCTTGACCGAGACGGTCACCACGGCACGTACCACCACGAAACCGACGGCCACGAGATGAGCGAGAGCACAGTGTTCGACTACGAGAAGGACGGCGCGGCGATCTACCGCGAGTCCTTTGCCACCATCCGCGCGGAGGCGGACCTCGGCGGTCTGCCCGCCGACGTCAGCCAGGTCGCGGTCCGGATGATCCACGCCTGCGGGATGGTCGACCTCGTGCGCGATCTCGCCTACAGCCCGCGCGTGATCGCCGACGCCCGCAAGGCGCTGTGCGACGGCGCGCCGATCCTGTGCGACGCGAACATGGTCGCGAGCGGCGTCACGCGCAAGCGGCTGCCCGCCGACAACGACGTGATCTGCACGCTGGCCGACCCGTCCGTGCCCGACCTCGCGGCGCGCATGGGCACCACGCGCAGCGCCGCGGCCCTGGAGCTGTGGCGCGACCGCCTCGAAGGATCGGTCGTCGCCATCGGCAACGCGCCCACCGCGCTCTTCCGCCTCCTGGAGATGATCGAGGAGGGCGCGCCCCGCCCGGCCGCCGTGCTCGGCATCCCGGTCGGCTTCGTCGGCGCCGCCGAGTCCAAGGACGCGCTCGCCGAGCACTCCTCGGGCCTGGAGTACCTCGTCGTACGGGGGCGTCGCGGCGGCAGCGCGATGGCCGCGGCGGCGATCAACGCGATCGCGAGCGAGGCGGAGTGAACACCGAGCAGCAGCAGGGACAGGGACGGCTCTACGGCGTCGGGCTCGGGCCCGGCGACCCCTCCCTGATGACCGTGCGCGCCGTCGAGGCCATCGCCGCCGCCGACGTCGTCGCCTACCACTCGGCGCGGCACGGCCGCTCCATCGCCCGCTCGATCGCGGCCGGCCACATCCGCGCCGACCACATCGAGGAGGCGCTGGTCTACCCGGTCACCACGGAGACCACCGACCACCCCGGCGGCTACCGAGGCGCCCTCGACGACTTCTACGAGGAGGCCGCGGCGCGCCTCGCCGTCCACCTCGACGCGGGCCGCACGGTCGCCGTCCTCGCCGAGGGCGACCCGCTCTTCTACGGCTCCTACCAGCACATGCACAAGCGGCTCGCGCACCGCTACCCGACCGAGGTGATCCCCGGGGTGACCTCGGTGAGCGCGGCGGCGGCGCGGCTCGGCGAGCCGCTGGTGGAGGCCGAGGAGGTCCTCACGATCCTGCCGGGCACGCTCCCGGAGGAGGAACTGGCCGCGCGGCTCGCGGCGACGGACTCGGCGGTCGTCATGAAGCTCGGCCGCACGTTCGGGAAGGTGCGGGGCGCCCTGGACCGCGCGGGCCGCCTGGACGAGGCCCGCTACGTCGAGCGCGCCACGATGAAGGGCGAGCGCACCGGCCGGCTGGCCGACGTGGACCCGGAGTCGGTGCCGTACTTCTCCGTGGCCGTGCTGCCGAGCCGGGTGGCGCCTCTGACGGGCGGCCCCGCGCCGGAGCCCGCCGCGGCAGGAACCGGCGAGGTCGTCGTGGTCGGCACCGGTCCCGCGGGTCCGCTCTGGCTGACCCCCGAGACGCGCGGCGCCCTCGCCGCCGCCGACGACCTGGTCGGCTACACCACGTACGTCGACCGCGTGCCGCACCGCGCCGGACAGCGGCGGCACGGCTCCGACAACCGCGTCGAGTCCGAACGCGCCGAGTTCGCGTTGCAGCTGGCGCAGCGGGGCCGTCGCGTCGCCGTCGTCTCCGGCGGCGACCCGGGCGTCTTCGCCATGGCCACGGCCGTCCTGGAGGTCGCCTCGCAGGACGCCTACGCGGACGTCCCGGTGCGGGTGCTGCCCGGCGTGACCGCCGCCAACGCCGCCGCCGCCCGCGTCGGCGCGCCCCTCGGCCACGACTACGCCACGATCTCCCTCTCGGACCGCCTCAAGCCCTGGGAGGTCATCGCGGAGCGGCTGGCCGCGGCGGCCGCGGCGGACCTCGTCCTCGCGCTCTACAACCCCGGCTCGCGCAGCCGCACCTGGCAGGTCGGCAAGGCGAGGGAACTCCTCCTGGAGCACCGGGCGCCGGACACGCCGGTGGTGCTGGGCCGGGACGTCGGCGGCCCCGAGGAGTCCGTACGCATCGTGCGCCTCGGCGACCTCGACCCGGCGGAGGTCGACATGCGGACGCTGCTGATCGTCGGGTCGTCCCAGACGCGGGTGTCGCGGCGGCGCGGGGGCGAGGAGCGGGTCGTCTGGACGCCGAGGCGGTATCCCGAGTAGGTGCGTCGTGGTTGATCGCGCGGTTCCCTCCGCCCCGCCAAGGGGCGCGGGGACCGCGCGACCGGCCGGGGACGACCCGCGCCTAACCACCGAGCCTGCGCACCCAGGCAACCGCTTCCTCCGGCGTGGCGACGCCGGCCACCCCCTCCGGCCCGGTGGGGCGCCGGACCACCACGACGGGAATCCCCGCCTCGCGCGCGGCGGCGAGCTTCGGCGCGGTGGCCGAACCCCCGCTGTCCTTGGTCACCACGACATCGATCCGATGCCGCCGCAACAGCTCCCTTTCCCCGTCGAGGGCGAAAGGCCCTCGGTCCAGCAGCACCTCCATGCGCGCGGGGCACGGCGGCTCGGGCGCGTCGACCGAACGTACGAGGAACCAGAGCGCAGCCAGTTCCGGCCCGGAGAACGTGGCGAGCCCCATCCGCCCGGTGGTGAGAAAGACGCGCCGCCCCAGCTCAGGAAGCACCCGTGCCGCCATGTCCAGGGAACCGACCTCGTGCCAGTCGTCGCCCTCACCCGCGACCCAGCCGGGCCTGCGCAGGGCGAGCAGGGGAACATGGGCGAGCGCGGCGGCCGTCGCCGCGTTGAACGAGATCGTCCCGGCGAAAGGATGGGTGGCGTCGATGAGCGCGTCCACGCGGTGCTCCCGCAGCCACTCCGCCAGCCCCTGCGCGCCGCCGAAGCCGCCGACGCGTACCTCGCCGGGCGGCAGCCGCGGCGCCGCGACCCGCCCCGCCAGGGAGCTGGTCACCCGCGGCCCCGCCCCGGTCACGAGGAGCTCCGCCAGACGGCGGGCCTCGGTCGTTCCCCCCAGAATCAGTACGTGCACGGAGTTCGGTTTCCTTCATGAGTGAGGCAGCTAAGGCCACGGGCGGGCGCAGCGCCCAACTCAAGCACACCGGTCTGCGGCCCGGCTGGACGACCGGTGCCTGTGCGACCGCCGCCACCACGGCCGCGTACACGGCGCTGCTCACCGGCGACTTCCCGGACCCGGTGACCATCACGCTGCCCAAGGGGCAGACGCCGGCGTTCGCGCTGGCCGTGGAGGAGCTGGGCGAGGACCACGCGACGGCGGGCGTCGTGAAGGACGCGGGCGACGACCCGGACGTCACGCACGGGGCGCTGGTGCGGTCCACGGTGCGGCGGCTGCCGCCCGGCTCGGGCGTCGTCTTCAAGGCGGGCCCCGGCGTGGGCACCGTCACCCGCCCCGGCCTGCCCCTGGACGTCGGCGAGCCCGCGATCAACCCCGTGCCGCGGCAGATGATGCGCGACCACGTGACCCTGGTGGCCGAGCGGGCCGGGACCGCGCCGGACGTCGAGATCACCGTCTCCGTCGACCACGGCGAGGAGATCGCCCGCTCCACCTGGAACCCGCGCCTCGGCATCCTCGGCGGCCTGTCGGTCCTCGGCACCACCGGGATCGTCGTGCCCTACTCCTGCTCGGCGTGGATCGACTCGATCCGCCGGGGCGTGGACGTGGCGCGGGCGGCCGGGCGCACGCACGTCGCCGGGTGCACGGGGTCGACGTCGGAGAAGACGGTCGTCGCCGCCTACGGCCTGCCCGAGGACGCCCTGCTCGACATGGGCGACTTCGCCGGTGCGGTCCTCAAGTACGTACGCCGCCACCCCGTGGACCGCCTGACCGTCTGCGGCGGCTTCGCCAAGCTGTCGAAGCTCGCGGCGGGCCACCTCGACCTGCACTCGGCCCGCTCCCAGGTCGACAAGGGCTTCCTCGCCGAACTGGCCCGCACGGGCGGCGCGGACGAGGGCCTCGCCGCCCGGGTCGCGTCCGCCAACACGGGCCTGGAGGCCCTGCGGCTGTGCGAGGCGGCGGGCGTCCCGCTGGGCGACCTGGTGGCGAAGCGGGCTCGGGACGAGGCGCTGGCGGTGCTCAGGGGCGCGCCGGTGGCGGTGGACGTGATCTGCATCGACAGAGCGGGAACGATCGTGGGCCGCAGCGATCTCCCTGCGTGAGGAGCGCCCCGAAGGGGCGCGGGGAACCGCGCGACCGGCCCGGTACGACCCGCGCCCGAAAGACTCAGCAGACGTGCCGGTCCCGCTCCGCCGAGTACAGATGACTGTCACGGAACTGCGAGGCCCCCAGCGTCCGGCCGACCATGATCACCGCGGTCCGCACGATCCCCGCCGCCTTCACCTGCCCGGCGATGTCCTCAAGCGTCCCCCGGAGGATCACCTCGTCGGGCCGGCTGGCCAGCGCGACGACCGCGGCCGGGCAATCCGCACCGTAATGGGGCAGCAGCTCCTCGACCACGCGGTCGACGTACCCCGCGGCGAGGTGCAGCACGAGCAACGCCCCACTGCGCCCCAGCGTGGCGAGATCCTCGCCCTCCGGCATCGCCGTGGCCCGCTGCGCGACCCGCGTGAGGATCACGGTCTGCCCGACGGTCGGAACGGTCAGCTCCCGCTTGAGCGCGGCGGCCGCCGCCGCGAACGCGGGGACGCCCGGCACCACTTCGTAGGGAACACCCGCCGCGTCGAGCCGCCGCATCTGCTCGGCCACCGCGCTGAACACCGACGGGTCGCCCGAGTGCAGCCGCGCCACGTCGAGCCCCTGCTCGTGCGCGCGCACCAGCTCGGCGGTGATCTCGTCCAGGTTCAGCTGCGCGGTGTCCACGAGCCGTGCCCCGTCCGGGCATTCGGCGAGCAGCTCGCGCGGCACCAGGCTGCCCGCGTACAGACAGACCTGGCAGCCGGCGAGCGTCCGCGCGCCGCGCACCGTGATCAGGTCGGCCGCGCCGGGCCCCGCGCCGATGAAGTACACGGTCATCTGCTGTCAACTCCTGCTGTTCTGCGGTGACTTGGTGACGGACCACTGGGTGACCGGCATGGCCTGGCGCCAGCCGGTGAAGCCGCCGACGGGGACGGCCTGGGCGACCGCGAGCCGCACCAGCTCGCCGCCGTGGCGCCGGTACCAGTCGGTGAGCAGCGCCTCCGACTCCAGCGTCACGGTGTTGGCGACCAGGCGCCCGCCCTCCGGCAGCGCGGCCCAGCAGGCGTCGAGGAGGCCGGGCGCGGTGAGGCCGCCGCCGATGAACACGGCGTCGGGCACGGGGAGTCCGGCGAGCGCGGCCGGTGCCGCGCCGGTGACGACGCGCAGCGCGGGCACGCCGAGGCGCTCGGCGTTGCGGGTGATCCGCTCGGCCCGCACCGGGTTCTTCTCGACGGTGACGGCCCGGCACGCGGGGTGCGCGCGCAGCCACTCCACGGCGATCGACCCGGAGCCGCCGCCCACGTCCCAGAGCAGTTCGCCGGGGCCGGGGGCGAGCGCGGCGAGCGTGGCGGCGCGGACGTACCGCTTGGTGAGCTGCCCGTCGCTCTCGTACGCGGCGTCCGGCAGCCCCGGCACGGTGCCCAGGCGCAGCGCGTCGGGGGCGCGGCGGCAGTCGACGGCGACGACGTTCAGCGGATCGCCGGGCAGGTGCGACCAGGTGTCGGCGACGCCCTCGTGCGCCGACTCGCCCTTGCCGCCGAGCTGTTCGAGCACGCGCATCCGGCTCGGTCCGAAGCCGCGCTCGCGCAGCAGGGCCGCGACCTCGCCGGGCGTGGCCGCGTTCGCGCTGAGCACCAGGACGCGGCGCCCGTCGTGGAGCGCGGCGGAGAGCCGGGCGACGGGACGTCCGACGGCCGTGACGACCTCGGTGTCCTCGACGGGCCAGCCGAGGCGCGCGCAGGCGAGGGCGACGGAGGACGGGTGCGGCAGCACGTCCAGGGCGGCGGCGCCGAGCTCCTCGCTCAGGGCGCGCCCGATGCCGTAGAACATGGGGTCGCCGCTGGCGAGGACGGCGACGCGGCGGCCCGCGTGGGCGGCGAGCAGGCCGGGCATGGCGGGCCGCAGCGGCGAGGGCCAGGCCACGCGCTCGCCCGGACACTCACCGAGGGGCAGCAGGTCCAGCTGGCGGGGGCCGCCGATGAGCACCTCGGCGCCGGCGAGCGCCGCGCGCGAGGGGGCCGGGAGTCCGTCCCAGCCGTCGGCCCCGATCCCGACGACGGAGACGGCCGGTATGCCTGCGGGGGATGCGGGGGTCACTTCTGGTACCTGACCTCGGGGTTCGGGAAGGGCTGCGCAGCCGCACTCTACTGGGGACCCGGCGGCGTACCCTTATTGCGCATTACTTGCAATAAGCCGTGCGGGGTGCCCCGTCCGGCCCCCGGTACAGAAAGGCCAAGGCGCGATGGGCTCTGTGGTGGTGCTCGGCATCGAGTCGTCCTGCGACGAGACGGGCGCGGGCCTCGTCCGGGACGGGAGGCTGCTCGGTCACGCGGTGGCCTCCAGCATGGACGAGCACGCCCGCTACGGAGGCGTCGTCCCGGAGATCGCCGCCCGCGCCCACGTCCACGCGCTCACCCCGGTCGTCCGCCGCGCCCTCGACGAGGCGGGCCTGCGGATGTCCGACATCGGCGCCGTCGCCGTGACGACGGGCCCCGGCCTCTCCGGCGCGCTCCAGGTCGGCCTCGCCGGGGCGAAGAGCCTCGCGTACGCGCTGGACGTGCCCCTGCACGGCGTCCACCACCTGGCCGGGCACGTCGCCGCCGACACCCTGGAGCACGGCCCGCTGCCCGACCCCTGCATGGTCCTGATCGTCTCCGGCGGCCACACCTCGCTGCTGCTCGTCCGCGACCTCGCGCGCGACCCGATCGTGCACCTCGGCGACACCCTCGACGACGCGGCGGGGGAGTGCTTCGACAAGGTCGCGCGGGTCTTCGGTCTGCCCTACCCCGGCGGGCCCGCCATCGACCGGGCCGCGCGCGACGGCGACCCGGCCGCCGTCGCCTTCCCGCGCCCGCTGACCGGAGCCCGCGACGCCGCGTACGACTTCTCCTTCTCCGGCCTGAAGACGGCCGCCGCGCGCTGGGCCGAGGGGCACCACGGGCGGGCGCTGCCGGTCGCCGACGGCGCCGCCTCCCTCCAGGAGGCCGTCGCCGACGTGCTGACCCGCAAGGCGGTCGCCGCCTGCCGCGAGCACGGCGTCGGCACGCTGGTCGTGGTCGGCGGCGTCGCGGCCAACTCCCGCGTGCGCGCGCTCGCCGAGGAGCGCTGCCTGGCCGCGGGCATCACGCTGCGCGTCCCGCCGCTGCGGCTGTGCACCGACAACGGCGCGATGATCGCCGCGGTCGGCGACCTGCTGGTGCGCGCGGGCGCCGAGCCCGCGCCCCTGAACGTCTCCATCGACCCGTCCGCGCCCCTGGAGTACGCGGCGCTCCACCCGGTCGGCTCCTTCGGCAGGGCGGTCGCCGCGTGACGGGCGACCGCAGTGCGACGGGCGCTCCGGTGGTCCGCCGGGTGACCGGCGCCGGACTCCTCGCCCACGCCGAGGGCGTACGGACCGTCTACGCGGAGGCGTTCGCGCTGCCGCCCTGGCGCGAGGACCCGGCCGCGGCGGACGGCTACCTGACGCGGCTCGCGGACGACGCGGCGCGGCCCGGGTTCACGGGAGCGGTCGCGCTCGGCGCCCCGGCCGACGGGGCGCCGAGCGTCCTCGGCTTCGCCGCCGCCTGGCCCGCCCCCACCCCGCTGCCCGACGTCCGCTCCTATCCCGCCCTCACCGAGGCCCTCGGCGCCCGGCGCGCCGAGGCGTGGCTCTGCGGGGCGCGGCAGGTCGACGAGCTCGCCGTGCGCCCGGCCGCCCACGGCCTCGGGCTCGGCCGTGCGCTGCTCGCCGCCGCGATCCGGGACGCGCCGGATGGCCGCTGCTGGCTCCTGACGTCACCGCGCGCCACCGACGCCGTGCGCCTCTACCGCCGCGCCGGCTGGCAGCAGGTCGTGACGCCCGCCTTGGAGAGCCGGGACCTGACGCTCTTCCTCGCCCCCGGCCACCCGGCGGTCCCGGAGGCGGCGGCCCACAGCCACCGAGCACTTAGTTAGCTTAGGCTAAGCTAAGTTGACGTTGAGGCCTCGGGGGGCCTGGAACGGAAGGGGTGGTGACGATGCGCACCGGACCGAGAGCCGGAGGCCGCGCGACGACGCAGCCCGCACGGGCCGTGCGGACCGCTGGGGGGCGGGGCGTGCGGGACGAGCGCGGTCTGCGGGACGGGCACGGCTCGCGGGGGAGTCGTGACGTACGCGACGACGTCGGTGGACGCGATGAACATCGCGTACGCGAGGGGGAGTTCCCCAAGGCCGGCCCGCCGCGCGGGGCCGAGCCGGGCGCCGACTTCCTCCCCGCGCCGGGCACGAGCCCCACGCTCCAGGCCCTCGCCGCCCGCGTGTCCGCCGCCGGTGAAGCCGAACTGCCCGCCCTCCTGGACGCGTTCTGGCGGGACGTCGACCGGCGTGGCGGCACCCCGCTCGTCGAGGAGATCGACGGCGAGCCCGGGTTCCGCGCCGTCACCTTCCTGTGGCGCGGCGACCGCGCGACCCGGCAGGTCCTGCTCCTGGCCAACCGCCTCGCCGACCGCGACCGCCTCGCCGACGCCCTCCTCGCGCGACTGCCCGGCACGGACGTCTGGCACCGCACCTACCGGCTGCGCGCCGACCACCGCGGCTCCTACCGCATCGCCGCCGACCTCTCGCCCGGAGACGTCCCCTCGTCCCCCGAGGCCCAGCAGCTCCGGCTGCGCGCCCTGTCGTCGTACGCCGCCCAGGACCCCCTCAACTCCCACCGGATCGAGGCGCGGTGGGGCCTTCCGGACGGCTCCCTCTTCGCCCTTCCCGACGCGCCCGCGCAGCCCTGGGCCGATCGGCGCGCGGGCATACCGCGCGGCCGCCTGGAGCGGCACCGCCTGCCCGCGGGCGCGCTCGGCGCCGAGCGCGGGCTCTGGGCGTATCTGCCCCCAGAGGGCCCGAGGCCCGACAGTCCCGTGGTCGTCCTGTGCGACGGCGACATGTGGTTCGGCCCGCTCGCCCTCCAGGACACCCTGGACGCCCTCGTCGCCGACGGCGCCGTGCCCCCGCCGGTCGTCCTCGCCCCCGACGCGGTCGACCTGCGCACGCGCTGGCAGGACCTCACCGCCCGCGACGCGTTCCTCGCGTTCCTCGCCGACGAGGTGCTGCCCTGGGCGGCCGGACACTGGCCCCTGACGGCCGACCCGGCCCGAACCGTCGTCGCCGGACAGAGCCTCGGGGGACTCACCGCCCTGTACGCGGCCCTGCGCAGGCCCGAGCGGTTCGGCGCCGTGCTCGCCCAGTCCGCCTCGCTGTGGTGGCGCCCCGGACTGCCGCCCGGCGTACCGGATCTCGCGTCCGACGACGGGACGCCCTGGCTCGTCGAGCGCTTCGCCGAGGCCGCGCGCCACCCCCGCCTGCGGGTCCACCTCGACGTCGGCCTCCACGAGGGCGTGATGGTCGACCACAGCCGTCTCATGTACGAGACGCTCGCCGCGCAGGACCACACGGTGACCCTCGCCGAGTTCAACGGCGGTCACGACTACGCTTGTTGGCGCGGCGGTCTGGCCGACGGGCTGGTGAGTCTCCTCACCCCCTGACCCGCCACAGAGAGTGGCGAACTTCACGGAGCCGACGGCCGAGAAGAACGGCCGTGCGGTCGTCATCGACGACTCGGCATGGAACAGTTCGGGCGGGCCCATCGCGGCGCGCACGGGCCTCCGGGACGTCTCGGAGGCGCTCGCCGACGACCGGTGACGGGGGTGCCGTCCGTGTCGCTGTTGGGCTGAACGGGTGACTTGGCGTAAGAATTGCCCGGTGCAGACAACAAGTACGAGCCAGGACGGGGTGGGCCAGTGAGTAGCAGTCAGCGCCACGACGTCACCGACGAACAGTGGGAAGGGCTCGCCCAGGTCGTACCGCTGCGCAGCCGCAACGAATGGCCTTCTTGGCCGGGGCACCGCGCGCTGCCCGACGCGGAGACCGAGACGCGCCGCCGCTTCGTGGTGATGCGGGTCAACGTCTTCGCGGACGCCCGCGAGGTCGCCGAGACCGTCATGGCGCAGATCCCGGTCCTGCTCGACCTGACCGGCGCGGAGACCGAAGTCGCCAAACGCGTCCTGGACTTCAGCAGCGGCGTGGTCCTCGGCCTCGGCTGCGGCATGCACCGGGTCGACAAGAACGTCTTCCTGCTGGCGCCGCCCGGCACGGAGGTCCAGGGCCTGGTCGAGGCGGTCGCGCAGCCGTAAGGGACGGTGCGACCAGCGGGGACAGCGGGCGGCAGTGGCCCTCCGCGGCGATGTGAGACCTGGTGGTCAGGCCGCCTCGGGACCGGCCGAGAGCCCCGCCCGGGGCGGTCGCAGGAGCCACTGCCCACTCGCCGTCCGTCAGATCCCCCGACCCGGCATAGCGGCCTCGGAGTCTCCCTGTGCGCAGTGCTACGGCCATGCGACGACCGCGGTGGCTTCGACCCCGGCCAGGAGGTCCGGTTCCTCCGGCGCCGCGACGCCCAGCGGGGTGATCGGCCTGACCGGATCGACGCCCGGTTCCGCTGCCGCCCGGCCCCAAGCCCGGCCCGACTCCCCTGATCGGAGAGGCAGGCCCTAGCCGCTCGGCGGTCGGGGTGAGGTCGCTTCGGGGGGAATCCCTCGATCGTAGGAAGGTCTGCCGGGCGGAACGGTTCCCCTGTGCCGGGGGCACATACCGTCCGATCATGACGGTGCAATCCCCGGTGACGGTCGCGGAGCCGCCGGCGGTCCAGGACCGCCCGCAGGTGACGGAACTGCGTCTGTCCGCCTTCGCCGGACACCGGGGCACGGTCCTCCCGCTCGGCCCGCTGACCCTGGTCACGGGGCCCAGCGGCAGCGGCAAGTCCAGCGCGTTACGCGCGTACGAGGCCCTGGCGCGGCTCGGCGCGGGAGCGGAACTGTCCGACGTCTTCCCCGACCCGCGGGCCTGTGTGCCCGAGCGCGCCCGCGCCGACGGCCAGCGGCGGCGCGGCTTCCGCATCGGCTGCACGGTCGACGGTCCCGCCGGACCCGTCCGGCTCGACCTCGCCGTGCAGGCCGAGCCCGAACTGCGCGTCGTCGGCGAGCGGCTGGCCCGCGGCCCGCTCGTCCTCCTCCAGACGGCGCTGCGCGACCCGGGCCGGCGCAGGGTGCAGGCGGCCTGGCACACCGCGGGCCCGTCCCCGGTGACACGGGCCCCGATGCCCGACGACCGGCTCGGCACGGCGCTCGTGCCGCTGCGCGTGGCGGGCAAGACCGCCGGACAGCGCCTGGTGCTCGCGGCGGCGGAACAGGTCGTGGTCGCGCTGCGCTCGGCGTTCGCCTGTGACCCGCGGCCCGGCCGGATGCGTGCCCCGGTCCCGGCGGCACTGGCCGGCCCCGGCCGCCTCCTGGGCGGCTGCGACAACCTCGCCGAGGTCCTGTGGCGTACGCGCGCGGAGTGCGCGGCACGCCACGCGCTGCTCGTCTCCGCGGTGCGCGCGGGGTGCGCCGGCCCGGTCGTCGACGTCTTCGCCCAGCAGACGGCGGACGGCGCGCTGGAGGCGTACGTCGACCGGGGCGGCGGCGTCCGCACCCCGCTGGGGCGTCTCGGGGACGGCGAGTTGAGGTATCTGGCCCTGGCGCTCGTCCTGCTCACCGGGCCCGGCGTGCTCGCCGTCGACCCGGTCGCCGAGGTGCCGGAGGCCTATCAGACCCTCACGGTCCTCGCCGACGGCTTCGACCGCCGCCTCGACGCCCGCCAGACGCGGGCCCTCGGCGAGCTGGCGGCCCGCACCTGCGGGCGCGGGCACATCCGCCTGGTCGGGGCGGTGCGGGACGCGTCCTGGGCGGCCGACGCCGCGGGCGTCTCGGTGGTAGACCTGGAGCCGTGACGGAACGACTTGACGTGGCGGTACTGCAGCGCAGGCTGGCCGAGTTCGCGGCGGCCCGCGACTGGGAGCAGTACCACACCCCGAAGAACCTGGCCGCAGCGCTCAGCGTGGAGGCGTCCGAACTGGTCGAGATCTTCCAGTGGTTGACGCCCGAGGAGTCGGCGCGGGTCATGAAGGACCCCGCGACGGCACCCCGGGTGGCGGACGAGGTGGCGGACGTCCTCGCGTATCTGCTCCAGTTCTGCGAGGTCCTCGGGATCGACCCGCTGACCGCGTTGGCGGCGAAGATCGACCGGAACGAACAGAGGTTCCCGGTGCCGGAGGGGCCCGACGGGGGCGAGGGGACCGGGGTGCCGGACGGGGGCTGACGGCGGCCGACGGGAGTTGAAAGGGGCTGAAGGGGCCGGTGCGGCCGTCCTTCCGCTGCCTTCTCCGCCGGCCTCTCCGTCTCCCCTCCGCCGTGCCCTCTGCCCGCAAGGCCCCTTTTCTCCCTGCCGGAGTACTTCATTCCGGTACTTTCGTCACTCTCCGCAGTGAATGGCTTGTCCATTCTCGATTGCTTGTCCACAGATTTCCGACCTCCCCTGGCTTTTCGCCCGGAGGGGTATCACTCTGGGTAGTGGACAACGGAGTTCGGGCGATCGTGCGGCGAGGGCGCGCGGGATGGGAGGGGGCCGGACATGAACGCGAAGCGGCTCATCGAGGCGAACCGCCGCGCCCTGGCGCGGAGTCAGGACCCGTCGGACATCGTCACGGAGGTCTGGCAGTCGCAAGCGCTCGCCCAGGCCATCGGCAGCCGTCTCGCGGTCACCGGCCCTCCCGAGTTACGCGGCGAGGCCCTGGGCCTGAGCGAAGTGGGCGGCAGAGCCTGCGGGGTGCTGCACGCCCCGCGGCTCGGCACCGAGGGCATACGGGCCGCGCGGCTCACGGAGACCGGAGACGCCCAGGAGATCCTGCTGGGCCTCGGCAGACTCCTCGGCGAGGTCGCCATCGCGCTGGTCGGCGTCGCCATGGGGGCCGAGGACGAGGGGACCTACTGGCAGTGCATGGAAGCGATCGACGCCGCCGACGAGTCGAGGGACCGGGTGATCGAGATGCTGCGCAGGCTCGCGGTGCGGGAGCAGAGCCTGCCCGAGCCCGACTCGGCGGCGGGGCCGTCATGAGGCGGCGCCGTGCCGACCCCGCCGGACGGCAGGGTCGGAGAGGCCTCGGGGGAGCGCGTCCGCCGTCAGAAGCGGCCGGGTTCGTCGCCGCTCTGCGGGCGCGTGCCCGTGGATGTGGCGCCGGTCGACGTGGCGGCCGGGCCGGACACGCCATCGGGGGACGCGGACTGCTGCAGATCGGCGTCCAGCTGGGTCAGATCGGCGTTGAGCGCTGCCATCAACTCCTCCATCTGCTGCAGCAGGCCCTTGGGTGCACCCTGCTGGGCCGGCACGGGCGAATCGTGCGCGGCCTCCTGCTCGGGCACGGCTTCCTGGGACATGACGGCCTCCTCGGCCCTCGCCCTCCCGCTGGGGGAAGGCAGTTGATGCAGGCGGCGCACCGGCATGGGCCGCCGGCGCGGGTGCCGGGCGGTCCGGCTCCGCCCCAGCCAACGATCACTCGCCGGGCGGGGTCACTGGGCCGGGACCGCACCGGTCGCCGTGTTGACGCATTTTCACCCGACCGGGGTGGCGGGGGATCGGCGGGACCGGTGGGGTTGACGGG
>NZ_LIRJ01000244.1 GCF_001419745.1 Streptomyces silaceus
CCCTCCGCCCCCGTGCCGCCCTCTGCGCCCTCGGCACGGCCGCCCTCGCCGTCGCCCTGACCGCCTGCGGCGGCTCGATGAACCCGTTCGACGACCACGAGGAGAAGGCGTCCTACGGGGAAGGCGCCGCGGCGAAGAGCGCCCGCAACTCCGTGCCGCGCTGGCTGCCGGACGACGCGAAGGACATCAAGTACGTGATGTCCACCACGGGCGACGACCGGATCATCACGTTCCGTACGCCCGACGGAGACTTCCCCGAGCAGTGCGTGAAGGGCCAGGCGCAGGGCAAGCCGCGGCTGAAGGCCGACTGGCTCCCCGCCGATCTCGCCGCGAAGGCCGACACCAACTGCGGCACGTGGTCGGGCGCCCGGGTCGACGGCGTGCTCTACGCCTGGCAGGACCACGAGATCGCGCAGAAGCGGCGCTGAGCCGGGCGGGACACCGCACCGGGGCGCCGAGCCGCCCGGCGCAGGGTACGCCCCGCGACCGAGGCACTCCGCGACCGGAGTCGGATCCGCGGCGGATCGCGCGGGTATTAGCGTGGACGGGACAGATCGACGACAAGGATCCGAGGTGCCCGGCCCATGCCAAGCCGCAGCGAGAGCCGTACCCAGCTCATCGAGTCACTCATGGAGCGGTTCCCGCACGTGCCGCGGGAAGCCGTGATCAAGGAGGATCTGCTGCGCGGCGGCATCGCCTTCGACGAGTCGGCGCTCAGCGACAACGAAGACGGTGACGTCAAGCCGAAGTCGTACTTCATCTTCTCCTTCGACCACGGCACGCTCCCCGAGCTGGGCGCCGCCGCGCTGCGCCGCCCGCCGGAGGAGATCGTCCTCACCGGCGGCCCCTACGAGCTGCGCCGCACCGTCGTGTCCGTCCGTGTGAACCCGTCCTCGCCCTACCGCGTCGCCGCCGACGACAACGGCGTGCTCGGCCTCTACCTGGACGGCGTGCGCATCTCCGACGTCGGCCTGCCGCCGATGCCGGACTACTACCGGCACACGCTGGAGAACGGCAAGTCCGTGATGGAGGTGGCCCCCACCATCCAGTGGGGCTACCTGATCTACCTGACGGTCTTCCGGGTCTGCCAGTACTTCGGCGCCAAGGAGGAGTGCCAGTACTGCGACATCAACCACAACTGGCGCCAGCACAAGGCGGCGGGCCGCCCCTACACCGGAGTGAAGCCGGTGGAGGAGGTCCTCGAGGCGCTCGCCATCATCGACAAGTACGACACCAACAAGTCCTCCACCGCGTACACGCTGACCGGCGGCGCCGTGACCTCGAAGGTCGGCGGCAAGGACGAGGCCGACTTCTACGGCCAGTACGCGAAGGCCATCGAGGAGCGCTTCCCCGGCCGCTGGATCGGCAAGGTCGTCGCCCAGGCCCTGCCCAAGGCCGACGTGCAGCGCTTCCACGACTACGGCGTGCGGATCTACCACCCCAACTACGAGGTGTGGGACCCCTACCTCTTCGAGCGCTACTGCCCCGGCAAGGAGCGCTACGTCGGCCGTGACGAGTGGCACCGCCGCATCCTTGACTCCGCCGAGGTGTTCGGGCCGCGCAACGTCATCCCCAACTTCGTGGCGGGCGTGGAGATGGCCGAGCCGTTCGGCTTCAAGACCGTCGACGAGGCCATCGACTCCACCGTCGAGGGGCTGCAGTACTTCATGTCGCGCGGCATCACGCCCCGCTTCACCACCTGGTGCCCCGAGCCCACGACGCCGCTCGGCAAGGCCAACCCGCAGGGCGCGCCGCTGGAGTACCACGTGCGGCTCCTGGAGGCCTACCGCGCCACGATGGAGGCCAACGGCCTGACCTCGCCGCCCGGTTACGGCCCCGCGGGCCCCGGCAACGCGGTCTTCTCGGTGAGCTCCTTCATGGACAGCCTGCCCGCCGAGGAGGCCGCCCCGGAGGACGCGGTCGTGCCGGCGAAGGCCGAGTGAGAGCCGCCTGAGACCGTTCCTGGCGGGCCCCCGCGGGCCCGCCGGGAATTCCGCGCCGCCCTCCGCGGCCCCGTGTTACGGTCGGTCCGGGTCATGAGTTCCAGCGCCAAGCCCCGGCTCGCTGGACGGCACCCCGCTCCGTCGCGGGTGCCCCGGGTGACGACCCGCCCCGTGCGACGCGCACGGGGAACGGCGGATCACCGGGTCGGCGACACCCGGGGTCCACGACTCCGGAGGCGCTCCATGACGCACGCGCACGACACCTGCGACACCTTCGAGCCCGGCCACCAGGTCCACTGGATCCAGGCACGCAACAGCGCGGCAGACCCCGGCACCGTGACCGACGTCCTGCTGTCCTCGCACGACGTCGGCGACGACGGCCGCATCACCCTCCATGTGCTCGGCCCGACCCGCGGCGTCCCCGCCGCCCTGTGGACGCACGACCCGCTGCGGCTGCGCCGCCTGCTGCGCGACCACCGCGGGCCGGTCCAGTGGCAGCCCCGCTGGAACCTGCTGCGGCTGCGCCACGACGCCGCGGCCACCACGCTGGTCTGCGTGGCCCCGCACGCCCCGGGCCGCTGACGAAGATCACCGGTTCGTAGGATGACGGCGTACCGGACGCGGGCGATCCCCGCGTCCGGGCGGGCGCGACAGTCAGCCACCCACAGCCGGAGGTCTCCCGTGCAGCACCACCCCGTCACCGTCGTCACCGGCGGCAGTCGCGGCATCGGCGCCGCTGTCGCCGCCCGCCTCGCCGAGGACGGCCACGACGTCGTCATCGGCTACCGCTCGGACGAGGCCGCGGCCGAGAAGGCCGCCGAGGCCGTCCGCGCCGCCGGCCGCCGCTGCCTCACCGTCCCGGTCGACACCGCCGACGAGGCCGGCGTCGACGCCCTCTTCGACGCCGCCGCCGGGCTCGGCCCGGTCACCGGTCTGGTCAACAACGCCGGGGTGAGCGGCCCCGTCGGTCCGCTCGCCGACGCCGACGCCGAGGGCATGCGGCGCGCGCTGGAAGTGAACGTGCTCGGCTATCTGCTCTGCGCCCGGCGCGCGGTGCGGGACCTGAAGGCGAACGGCGGCGGCGCGATCGTGAACATCTCCTCGGCCGCCGCCACCCTCGGCTCGCCCGGCGAGTACGTCCACTACGCCGCCGCCAAGGGCGCCGTCGACACCATGACGGTCGGCCTGTCCAAGGAGGTCGCCGGGGACGGCATCCGCGTCAACGCGGTGGCCCCCGGCGTGATCTGGACCGAGTTCCACGCCGACCCCGAGCGTCCCGCGAAGCTCGCGTCCGGCATCCCGATGGGCCGCTCGGGCCAGCCGTCGGAGATCGCGGCGGCGGTGTCCTGGCTGCTCTCGGACGACGCCTCGTACACGACGGGCACGGTCCTGCGGGTCGCGGGCGGCCGCTGACACCCGGGGTGGCCGCTCGTACGCTGGGCGCATGATCAGTGGAGTGGTCACCCTCACCGCGGACGTCGTCATCCGGCCCGTCACGTCCGACGACGCCGCCGCGCTCGCACGCGCCTACCGGCGCAACCGCGCGCACCTCGACCCCTGGGACCCGGCCAGGCCCGAGGCCTTCTTCACCGCCGAGGGCCAGGCCGAACGGGTCCGGGCGCAGCTGGCGGACGGCCGGGCCGGCCGGTCCGCGCACTGGGTGCTCGACAGCGGCGGCGAGATCGTCGGTCACACCGCCCTGTCGAACATCGTCCTCGGCCCGGTCCGCAGCGCCAACCTCGGCTACTGGATCGACGCGGAGCGGCAGGGGCAGGGCCTCGCGACGGCCGCCGCACTGCACGCCTGCGCGGCGGCCGACGCCCAACTCGGCCTGCACCGCGTGGAGGCGGGCACCCTGCTCCACAACACCGCGTCGCAGCGGGTGCTCACCAAATGCGGCTTCGAGGAGTACGGCCTCGCGCCGGGCTACCTGTACGTCAACGGCGCCTGGCGCGACCACCGGCTCTTCCAGAAGATCCTCAACGACCGCCCGGCATAAGGCGGTTCATCGCCCGGATCAGACGATGTTCTCCGCGACCTCGGCCTGCTCGCGGTCCGAGCCGTACGCCTGCGGCGTGCTGTAGGAACGGCGCGCCACGAACCACCACACGGTGGCCAGGATCAGCACCACGGCCAGCGCGATCGACGCGTAGTTCATCGACTTGACCGTCACCGGCGAGGCCTGCGGCAGGCAGAAGAGCACCGTCACGAAAGCCACCCACAGCACCGCGATCCAGCCGATGGGCTTGCTCCAGCGGCCCAGGTTCCACGGGCCCGGCCGGAAGCGGTCGCCCGCGCGCAGCCGCAGCAGGATCGGGATGGCGTACGCGGGGGTGATGCCGATGACGTTGATGGCGGTCACGGCCGTGTACGCGGTCGAGGAGTACAGGGACGGCAGGGCGATCGCCGCGGCCAGGCCCACCGACAGCCACACGGCGGGCACCGGCACCTGGGTGCGGGAGCTGACCTTGCGCCACAGGGCCGAGCCGGGCAGCGCGTTGTCGCGGCTGAACGCGAACACCATGCGGCTCGCGGCGGCCGTCTCCGCGTTGCCGCAGAAGAGCTGCGCCACGATCACGATGAGCAGCAGGGCCGTCGCCCCGGACTCGCCGATCGCGTCGATCATGATCTGCGCGGGCGGCACCCCGGTGTCCGTCTCCAGCGTGCCCGTGTAGTCCTGGATGGCGAAGGTCAGACCGGCGAGCAGCACGAAACCGGCGATCCACGACGCCCAGATGGCGCGCACGATGCCGCGCGCGGCGGTGACCGACGCGTTGGAGGTCTCCTCCGACAGGTGCGCGGAGGCGTCGTACCCGGAGAACGTGTACTGCGCGAGGAGCAGACCGATCGCGGTGACGTAGAGCGGGTTGTCCCAGCCGGTGCCGTCGAAGAACTTGCCGAAGACGAACGACGGCGACTGGTGGCTGTCCGGCACGATCGCGAGGACGCCGACGATCACGGTGACGCCGGCCACGTGCCACCACACGCTGATGGAGTTGAGCAGACTCACCAGGCGGACGTTGAACAGGTTCAGGACGGCGTGCAGCAGCAGGATGCACAGGAAGATCAGGAAGGTCTTCTCGGGCGTCGGCTCGAAGCCGAACCTGAGGTTCAGGAAGGCGCCGGTGAACAGCGCCGCGCCGTAGTCGATGCCCGCGATGGCGCCGAGCAGCCCCAGCAGGTTCAGCCAGCCCGTGTACCAGCCCCAGCGCCGCCCGCCGAGCCGGTCGGCCATGTAGTACAGCGCGCCCGATGTCGGGTACGCGCTGGTGACCTCGGCGAGCGCGAGGCCCACGCAGAGCACGAAGAGACCGACGCCGGCCCAGCCCCAGAGCATTACGGCCGGGCCGCCGGTGGTCAGGCCGAAGCCGTACAGCGTCATGCAGCCGGACAGGATGGAGATGACCGAGAAGCTGATCGCGAAGTTGCCGAAGCCGCCCATGCGGCGGGCCAGGACGGGCTGGTAGCCGAGCTCTCTGAGCCGTTCCTCCTCGTCCTGGCGTGGCGCTGGGACGGACGTGCTCGACGACCAGGTGGTGCGGGACACGGATGGACCTCCGGAAAGGGAGCGGGGGTTGAGGGGTGCGGGTGCGGAATCTGCGGGGGCCTACCCCGGACGGCGGGTGTCCCGGGCGGCGTTGAAGCAGCGGGCGCGGGCCTGGACGAAGACCTCGGCGGCCGCGTCGGCGTCACCGGGGGAGGAGGTGCGGTACGTCCAGGGCACGACCGCGAAGAACGGGTCGAGTACCTGGAACACCCGGGCCGCGTCGTGGAACTGGTGCGCTCCCCACAGCGCGTGCGCCAGGTGGTTCAGGTCGAGGAGCGAGGCCGCCGCGGGCAGCGAGTGGTCGAACCACAGCTGCAGGGCCCGCAGCGCGCCGCGCGTGGCGTCCTCGGAGACCCAGTGCAGGTCGAGGGCGCGCTCGTGGCCGGACTCCCGGCGGTAGCGCTCGACCCGCACGTACAGCGGCAGCAGATGCAGCGGCGAGCCCGCGGGCGCCGCGGCGGACGCCCACTGCACGAAGTTGTACGCCTCGGTGAGCGGCCCTCCCGCACGGCGGGCGTACACGAACTGCAGCATCCGGTGGTACGCCTCGCGGTTGCCCGGATCGCGCTTGTCGGCCTCGGCGAGCAGCTGCCACGGGCCGGGGAACAGCATCGGCTCGGGAGGCGCCATCCGGTGCTCGTCCCAGCGCTGTCCCTCGTCGAGCTGGGCGAGCGAGAGCAGGCAGATCCACGGCACGGGGTCCTCGGGCGACATGGCGGACACGGCGCCGCACTCCGCCACGGCCTCGCGCCACAGGTCGTTGGTGTGCCGGTGCCCGGCCCGGTGGGCGCGCAGGGCCCGCTCCACCAGGACGCGGGTGTACAGCACGGCGGCCGACGCGCTGTGCGGCTCCTCGGCGCGCCAGGCCCGGACCACGTCGGAACCGGCGACGGCGGCGGCCAGGATCTGGGTGCGCTGGGTCCACAGACCCCAGTCGGGCGTCTCGGTGAGCAGGTTGCGGGTGGAGACCCAGCGACCGGCCTTGAGGTCCTGGAGCACCGCGCGCAGCGCTTCGTCGTGGCCCGCCGGGTGATACACGGGGCGGCCTAACGGCATGGGCATGTGTCCTCTGTGGGGGTGACGAAGGCGGCGTTCTGCGGGGCGTGCTCGGTGGCGGTCGGGCGAACTGACGGTCTCCGAAGGGGCGTTGATGATGCTGCTCGGCGGTCAGTGTAGATCCGGCTCTTCCGGTTCCATGGCACTTCCTGGATCTTTTGTGACCCGGTTCTGTCAACACGGCGCACCGGACGTTCATTTGGTGTGACATCGCTGTCATTTCGCCCTCGATGCGGCGCACTTCGGACTCTTGACGCCTTCGCGCACGCTGTAGCAGGCTGCCGCGGTGATCACCTATGACCGGTCCGCGGCACGGCGTCCCGTGCTCGCCGTCGACCAGGGCACCTCAGGGACGAAGGCCCTCGTCGTCTGCCCCGAGCGCGGTGTGATCGGCTCGGGCACCGCGCCGGTACGCCCCCGCTTCCTGCCGGGCGGCCTGGTGGAGGTCGCCCCCGCCGACCTGCTGTCCTCCGTCGTCGACGCGGGCCGCGCGGCGCTGGCGGAGGCGGGCGAACCCGTCGCCGCCGTCGGCCTCGCCAACCAGGGCGAGACGGTCCTGGCCTGGGACCCGGCCTCCGGCGAACCGCTCACCGACGCCCTCGTCTGGCAGGACCGCAGGGCCGAGTCCGTCTGTGCCGGACTCGCCGACCACGCCGAGGAACTGCGGGCGCTCACCGGCCTTCCCCTGGATCCGTATTTCGCCGCGCCCAAGATGGCGTGGATACGCCGCAACCTCACCCGGCACGGCGTGGTGACGACCAGCGACGCCTGGCTCGTCCACCGCCTCACCGGCGCCTATGTCACCGACGCCGCCACCGCCGGCCGCACCCAGCTCCTCGACCTCGACACCGTCACGTGGTCACCGCGCGCCCTGGACCTCTACGGCCTCGCCGACGAGCGCCTGCCCCGCGTCGTCGACGCCGCCGGACCGGTCGGCGCGACCACCGCGTTCGGCCCCGAACTCCCGCTCACCGGGCTCCTCGTCGACCAGCAGGCGGCCCTGCTCGCCCAGGACGTGACCGAGCCGGGCAGCGCCAAGTGCACCTACGGGACCGGGGCGTTCCTGCTCGCCCAGACCGGCACGCGGCCCCGCCGCGGCACCTCGGGCCTGGTCAGCTGCGTCGCCTGGCGGCTCGGGGGCGAGAGCAGCTACTGCCTCGACGGGCAGGTCTACACGGCCGCGTCCGCCGTCCGCTGGCTCACCGACCTCGGGGTGATCGGGGGCGCAGCTGACCTCGACCCCGTCGGCTCCGCCGTCCCCGACAGCGGCGGCGTCACCTTCGTGCCCGCCCTGGCCGGGCTCGCGGCGCCCTGGTGGCGCGGCGACCTGCGCGGCTCGCTGACCGGGCTCGGCCTCGACACCACCGCGGGCCATCTGGTGCGCGCCCTGTGCGAGGGCATCGCCGCGCAGGTCGCCGCCCTCGCCGACGCGGTCGCCCAGGACATGGGGGAGCCCCTCAGGAGCCTGCGGGTCGACGGCGGCCTCACCCGCTCGGCGCTGCTCATGCAGACCCAGGCCGACCTGCTCCAACTGCCCGTCGAGGTATCGGCGTTGCCCGACGTCACCGCCCTCGGCGCGGCCGCCGTCGCCCGCATCGGCCTGGACCCCGCGCTCACCGTCACCGACGCCGTCCCCGCCTGGAAGCCCGCCGCCGTGTACGAACCGAGCATCGACGCCGACCAGGCCGCCGAGCGCCTCGCGGGCTTCCGTGACGCGGTCGCGGCCCTGACGGAACGTACCCCCTGATGGCCGTGACCAGGCGCGGCACGCCGCCCGACACGACCTATGACGTGACCGTCGTCGGCGCCGGCGTCGTCGGCTGCGCGATCGCCCGCGAACTGGCCCGCCACCGCGGCCTGCGCGTCGCCCTCGTGGAGGCCTCCGACGACGTCGGCGACGGCACGTCGAAGGCGAACACCGCCATCCTGCACACCGGTTTCGACGCGGTGCCCGGCTCCCTGGAGTCCCGCCTCGTCCGTGAGGGGCAGCGGCTCCTCGCCGCGTACGCCGCCGAGTCCGGGATCCCCGTGGAGCCGGTCGGCGCGCTGCTCGTCGCCTGGGACGCCGAGCAACTGGACGCACTGCCCGGCCTGTTGGCGAAGGCGGAGCGCAACGGCTACAACGAGGCGCGGATCATCGACGCCGCCGAGGCCCGCGCCCGCGAACCGCACCTCGGCCCCGGCGCCCTCGGCGCGCTCGACGTCCCCGGCGAGAGCATCATCTGCCCCTGGACCACCACCCTCGCCTACGCCACCCAGGCGGTGCGCGCCGGCGTGGACCTGCTGCTCGACTGCCGGGTGCACGGCATCGATCCGGCGGACGACGGCCCGCACGCGCTGACCACGAGCCGCGGCACCCTCCGCACCCGCCACCTCGTCAACGCGGCCGGGCTGCACGCCGACGCGATCGACCGCCTGCTCGGCCACGACGACTTCACCGTCACCCCGCGCCGCGGCCAGCTCCTCGTCTTCGACAAGCTCGCCCGCGACCTGGTGCGGCACATCCTGCTGCCCGTGCCCACCGCGCTCGGCAAGGGCGTCCTGGTCGCCCCGACCGTGTACGGGAACGTCCTGCTGGGACCCACGGCCGAGGACCTGGACGACAAGACGGCCACCGGTTCCACCGCCGAAGGCATCGCGGGCCTGCGCGAGAAGGGCCGCCGGATCCTCCCCGAGCTGCTCGACGAGGAGGTCACCGCGGTCTACGCCGGACTGCGCGCCGCCACCGAGCACGACGACTACCGCATCACCGCCCACAAGGAGCGGCGCTGCGTCACGGTCGGCGGCATCCGCTCCACCGGCCTCACCGCGTCCCTGGCCATCGCGGCCCACGTCACCGAACTCCTCGCCGCCACGGGCCTCGACCTGCCTCCGGCACAGGACCTGGAGCCCGTGCGCATGCCGAACATCGGCGAGGCCTTCCCACGCCCCTACCAGCGCGCCGACCTCATCGCCGCCGACCCCGCGTACGGCACCGTCGTCTGCCACTGCGAACGCGTCACCCGCGGCGAGATCCGCGACGCCCTCGCCTCGACCGTGCCGCCCGGCTCACCGGACGGGCTGCGGCGCCGCACCCGGGCGCGGGGCGGCCGCTGCCAGGGCTTCCACTGCGGCGCCGACGTACGGGAACTCTTCGAGAGCGGACGGGAGTGGGGGGACCGATGAGGCGGCAGCGCATCGTCGACGTACTGGTCGTGGGAGCGGGGCCCGCCGGTCTCGCCACCGCCACCCTGCTCGCCGCGATGGGCGTCGGCGAGGTCGAGGTGGTCGACCGCGAACCGCAGGCGGGCGGGGTCCCCCGGCACTGCGCGCACGGCGGATTCGGACGCATCGGCATGACCGGGCCGCAGTACGCCGAGCGGTGCGTGGCGGCGGCCGTGGGCACCGGCGCGGTGCTGCGGACCGGCGTCACCGTGACCGGCTGGGCCGGACCGCTCACCCTGGACACCACGAGCCCACGGGGCCTGGAGCGCATCACGGCCCGCGCCGTCGTCCTGGCCACCGGCGCCCGCGAACGGCCGCGCTCCGCACGCCTGGTGCCGGGCACCAGGCCCGCGGGCGTCTTCACCACGGGCGAGCTCCAGCGGGCCGTCCACCAGCACAAGCAGCCGATCGGCGGACGGGCTGTCGTGGTCGGCGCCGCGCCGGTCTCCTTCGCGGCCCTGGACACCCTGCGGCGCGCCGGGGTCGCCGTCGCCGCGCTGGTCACCGAGCACCCGCGCCATCAGGGCCCCGCGGTGCGCGCCCTCGACGCCCGGCTGCGGCACGGCGTCCCCCTGCTCACGGACGCCACCGTCACGGAACTGCTCGGCCACGGACGCCTGTCGGGGGTCCGGCTGCGCCACCGGGACGGCCGGACGGCGCACGTCCCGTGCGACACGGTGGTCTTCACGGGTGACTTCGTTCCCGACCACGAACTGGCCCGGCGCGGCGGCCTGTCACTGGACCCCGGCACCCGGGGGCCCGCGGTCGACGGGTCCTTCCGTACGACCGAGCGCGGGGTCTTCGCGGTGGGCAACGTGCTGCACGGCGCCGAACCGGCGCGGGCGGTCGCCCGGGAGGGCGCGCTGGCGGCGATGTCCGTGTGGCGCCACCTCGCCGACGGCGACTGGCCCGCGGCGGCGGTACCGCTGCGGGTCGCCGCGCCGCTCGCCTGGATCGCACCGAACCGGCTGACCCTGGACGTGCCGAACGCCGGCTTCACCCTGCGGACGACCGCGTTCCTTCCGCGCCCGGTGCTGGAGATCACGCAGGACGGCAGGACCCTGCACCGCGCCCGCCTCCACCGCCCCGCCATCCCGAACCGCCCCTTCCGCCTCTCCGCGGGCTGGACACCCCGAGTGGACCTCACGGGCGGCGCGGTGCGGGTCGAGGTGGGCTGAGACGAGGACCGGCGCGGCTCGATGACCTCGTCCCGCCCCGGCCCGGGGCGCGGTCGCCGCGCCCGGCCGAGACGCGGTCACCGGGCCCGGCCCGCGCACGGTTCGCGGCGTGTCCGTCGGCGGGGCCGCCCGCGGTCCCCTTCCCTTGGTGCCCACCTCCCGCATAGACTCCAAAACTAGCAGCGCTAATTTACGTCACGGGGTACCTGTCCGCGTACCGGAAGACCCCGGCCAGACCCGCAAGATCCGAAGCAGCGAGATCCCGCAGAACGATCCGGAGCCGTATCGTGCGCACCGTCCACTTCGCCGCCGCCCGCCGCACCCCCATCGGCAAGCTCCGCGGCGCCCTCTCCACCGTCCGTCCCGACGACCTCGCGGCGGCCGTCGTCGGCGGGCTCGTCGCCGACATCCCGCAGCTGGACCCCGCCCGGATCGACGACATCTACTGGGGCGCCGCCAACCAGGCGGGCGAGGACAACCGCAACGTCGCCCGCATGGCCGCCCTCCTCGCGGGCCTGCCGGAGTCCGTCCCCGGCGCGACCGTGAACCGGCTGTGCGCCTCCGGGCTGGAGGCCGTCACGACCGCCGCGCGCACCATCGCCGCGGGCGAGGCCGACGTCGTCCTCGCGGGCGGCTCCGAGTCGATGAGCCGCGCCCCCTTCGTGCTGCCCCGCCCGGACGAGGCCCTGCCGCACCGCATGGAGACCGCCGACACCCGCCTCGGCTGGCGCCTGACCAACCCGCGGATGAAGGACCTGCACGGCGTCCTCGCCATGGGCGAGACCGCCGAGGAGGTCGCCGAGCGCCACGGCGTCTCGCGCGAGCGCCAGGACGCCTTCGCGCTCCGCAGCCACCAGCGCGCGGCCGCCGCCCGCAAGGACGGCCACTTCGACGACGAACTGCTGCCCGTCACCCGCCCCGACGGAGTCGTCGTCGACACCGACGAGTGCGTGCGCGAGGACACCTCGTACGAGAAGCTCAGCGGCCTGCGGCCCGTCTTCCGCAAGGGCGGCACGGTCACGGCGGGCAACGCCTCGCCGATGAACGACGGCGCCGCCGGACTCCTCCTCGTCAGCGAGGAGGCCCTCAACGACCTCGGCCTGGAATCCCTCGGGCGCTACGCGGCCGGCGCCTCGGCGGGCGTGCACCCCGACGTCATGGGCATCGGACCCGTCCCCGCCACCCGCAAGGCGCTCGACCGGATCGGCTGGAGCGTCGCCGACCTCCAGGAGGCGGAGTTCAACGAGGCCTTCGCCGCCCAGGCGCTGGCCTGCGTCGACGCGCTCGGCATCGACCCGGACCTGGTCAACCCCTCCGGCGGCGCCATCGCCCTCGGCCACCCGCTCGGCTGCTCCGGCGCCCGCATCCTCACCACCCTCCTGCACCGCATGCGCCGCACCGGGGCCACGCGCGGCCTCGCCACCATGTGCGTCGGCGTGGGCCAGGGCAGCGCGCTCCTCGTCGAACGCGACTGAACGCGCGGCGCGCGGGGGTAGGGGGGCCTAGCATTTGTTTCCGGCATGGACATATCTCTGTGGGACCTCTCGGCGGGCCAGTTCGCCGCGCTCGCCGCGGCGGCGACGCTGGTCGGCTTCTCGAAGACCGCCGTCAGCGGTGCCAACACCGTCAGCCTGGCGGTCTTCGCCGCCGTCCTGCCGGCCCGCGCCTCCACCGGCGTCCTGCTGCCCGTCCTGATCGCCGGTGACCTCCTCGCCGTGCTCGCCTACCGCAGACACGCCCACTGGCCCACCCTCTGGCGGCTGTTCCCCGCCGTCGCCGGGGGAGTGGTGGTGGGCACGGTGTTCCTGATGTGGGCGGACGACGCGGTCGTGCGGACGTCGATCGGGGCGATCCTGCTGCTCATGGCCGGGGTCACGATCGCCCGCCGCAGAACGGCGGAGCGCGCCGACGCGGCCGAGGACACCCCGTCCGCCGGCCGCCTCACGACCGGTTCCTACGGCGTGCTCGGCGGCTTCACCACCATGGTCGCCAACGCCGGCGGCCCGGTCATGTCGATGTACCTCCTCTCCGCGGGCTTCCGGAAGCTGGGATTCCTGGGCACGTCGGCGTGGTTCTTCCTCATCGTGAACACCTCGAAGGTGCCGTTCAGCGTGGGCCTCGGCCTGATCGACGCCCACTCGCTGCTGCTCGACGCGGCACTCGTCCTCTTCGTGGTCCCGGGCGCGCTGCTCGGCAAGGTGGCGGTGAACCACATCAACCAGCGCCTCTTCGAGCAGCTCGTGATCGGCGCGACCGTCCTCGGCGGGCTCCAACTGCTGCTGCGCTGAGGCCCGCCCGACGACGCCTCAGCGACCGGAGACGGCGGCCCCCGCCGTCTCCGGCGAGAGACCCTGCTCCAGATCCTCCGCGAGGAGCCGCTTGGCGATCGCGTCCACCGCCGCCGTGAGCTCCTTGTCCGCCGGCCTGCCCAGGTCCTTCTCGATCTCCTCGCCCAGCCACGCCGACCACGCCCCGGCGATGGTCTCCGCCTCGCGCTCCCCGGCGGGCGTGTGCGAGAAGTACGTGCCGGTGCGCGTCAGATAGCCCTCGTCGACCATGCGGTCGAAGACCGGCACCAGGACCTCCGGCGGAATCCGGCGCCGCGCGGCGATCACCCCGAGGCTCGCGTACCCGACCATCCGGGTGAACAGGGCGACCTGCATGACCGCCCAGGCCCCCGCGATGTCCAGCCGGGTGTCGGAGTCCCGGATGATGCCGCGCGCGGTGTTCATGCCGACGTTGCGGATGATGGTGGCGACGCCCCGCTCCAGGAGGTGCCCCGAGTCGCCGCTCGTCGGCTGCGCGAAGCCCTCGCCCATGTCGGGGGCGCCCATGCGGGCGCTGTCGCGCAACTGCACCTGCTTGAGGAACAGCGCCACCAGGAACCCGAGGAGCGCGACCGGGACCGTCCACAGGAAGACGGTGTGCAGGCTGTCCGCGTACGCCTTCACGATGGGCGCCGCGGCGGCCCCGGGCAGCTCGTGCAGCCCCTCCGGGCTCTGCGCCGCCTTGCCGACCGCGGCCGGGTCACCGCCCCCGGCCCGCGCGGCCGCGGCGACCCCGTCCTTCAGGTTCGGGCCGAGCGTGTTGGCGTAGATCGTGCCGAACACGGCGGTGCCGAAGGAACTGCCGAGCGTACGGAAGAAGGTGACGCCCGACGTCGCCGTGCCCAGATCCGCATACGCGACGGTGTTCTGCACGGCGATCGTCAGGACCTGCATGCACAGGCCGATGCCGGTGCCGAGCACGAACATGTACAGCGACTCCAGCCAGGCGCTCGTGTCGCTCCCCATCAGGGACAGCAGATACAGCCCGAGCGCCATCACCAGCGCGCCGACGATCGGGAAGATCCGGTACGTGCCGGTCTTGCTGACGACGTTGCCGCTGAAGATGGACGCGATGAGCAGCCCGACCACCATCGGCAGCGTCCGCACGCCCGAGATGGTGGCCGAGTCTCCGTCGACGTACTGCAGATAGGTCGGCAGGAACGTCATCGCGCCGAGCATCGCGAAGCCCACGATGAAGCTGAGGATCGAGCAGACCGTGAAGACCGGGTTGGCGAAGAGCCGCATCGGCAGCATCGGCTCGGCGGCGCGCGTCTCGACGACGCAGAACAGCGCGAGCGCGACCAGCCCGCCGGCGAAGAGTCCGATGATGGTCGGCGATCCCCACGCGTACTGGTTGCCGCCCCAACTCGTCGCGAGGATCAGCGCGCTCGCGCCGGCCGCGACCAGCGCGATGCCCAGGCAGTCGATGACGGGCCGCACCGCCGACTTCACCACGGGGATCGTCCGGGCGGCCGCGAGCACCACGACGATCGCGATGGGCACATTGACGTAGAACGCCCAGCGCCAGCTCAGATGGTCCGTGAAGAGCCCGCCGAGCAGCGGCCCGATGACGGTGGAGACGCCGAACACGGCGCCGATCGCCCCCTGGTACTTGCCGCGCTCGCGCAGCGGGATGACATCGGCGATCAGCGCCATGGACGTGACCATCAGGCCGCCCGCGCCGATGCCCTGCATCGCCCGCCAGGCGATGAGCAGCGTCATGTTCGTCGACAGGCCGCACAGGAACGACCCGGTGATGAAGATGACCGCCGAAACCTGGAAGACGATCTTTCGCCCGAACAGGTCACCGAACTTGCCGACGAGCACCGTGGCGACGGTCTCCGCGAGCAGATACGACGTCACCACCCACGACATGTGCTCCGCCCCGCCCAGATCGGACACGATCGTCGGCAGCGCGGTGCCGACGATCGTCTGGTCGAGGGCGGCCAGCAGCATGCCCAGCATGATCGTCACGAACACGACATTGCGGCGGCGCCGGTCCAGGACGGGCGGTGCCTGCGGCTCGACGGGAGCGGCGGCGGGGGCGTCGCCGGACTGATCGGTGGTGGTCACACGGCCACCCTCACACCGGGACGGGGCGGCTGCATGCGGGGCGAGTCCGGTTCGGTGACGGGCGGCGGGGCCCGTCGGGGCGGTCGCTAGTCCTGAGGGCCGCCACCGCGCAGGCGTGGTGCGTGGGACGCCGGGTCCACCGCGGTCTCCGTACGCTCCAGGAGCCCCGCCAAATCCTCCGCCCAGGCGACCAGTTCGGCGACCCGGATGCCGTACGGCTCCTTCTGCCCCGCCTCCGCGCTCCAGGCGGCCACCGCGCCCGCCCCGCGCAGCAGCAGCCGCGCCCCGCCCTTGGTGTTGCCGCGGCCCGCGTGGGTCAGGCCGACGGCGAGCTGGGCCAGCCCCTGCCACAGGCCGCGCTCGGTGCCCGGCCCCGTCTTCCAGGCGTCCTCGAAGACCTCGTGCGCGTGGAAGGGCCGGCCCGCGTCCAGCAGGTCCTGGGCCTCGGCGACGGATTCCTCGGGGGCGCGGACGACGCCCTCCGGCTGCCGGGGCACCCCGGGCGCGCCGTACGGCAGCGGGCGTCCGAGTCCGTCGCGCGGCCGCTGGTTGCGGGCCCGGCCCTCCGTGTCACGGTCCCGCGCGCGGCCGGCCTCGTGCGGTCCAGGTGCAGTGCTCATACGTCGATTGTCGCGTGTGTCTGACGGCGGTCACCGGTGGACGGAGCACTCGCGGATGTGGGGTAGAGTTCTTCTTGTGATCACGCGGGGCACCGCGCCGAACACAACGGGACGTGGCGCAGCTT
>NZ_LIRJ01000245.1:0-3612 GCF_001419745.1 Streptomyces silaceus
GTCATGCGGTCATTCTGCGACGGTACGGAGGCGGCGCCGCAAGCGAATTACCCCCGCACCCGGGCCGGCCCGAAGGGACCCAAGTGCGGGGCGTTCCCGGCGGCTTGGCCTCCGGCGCGCGGGCTATGCGCCCTTGGGGGCCGCCTGCTGGACGACCTCGAAGGACCACACCGTCGACCCGCTCGCCGCGGGCTTCGGGCGGTCGCCGCCGCCCTGATGGGCCGACTTCATCGGGCCCTCCATCCACGCCTGGAAGGCGGCCTCGTCGCGCCAGCGGGTGTAGACGAGGTACTGGTCGGTGCCCTCGATGGGGCGGAGGAGTTCGAACCACTCGAAGCCGTCCGAGTTCTCCACCGCGCCCGCGCGGGAAGCGAAACGCTTCTCCAGGACCTCTCGCTGTTCCTCGGGAACGGTCAGCACATTGATCTTCACGATGCTCATGCCGCCATCCTGCCGCACGGCGTCCGTCACAGACGCAGCAGGCTTTCGGCCGTCTCGCGGTAGTCGCGCAGGGCCAGGCGGAGCTGCTCGGTGTCGGCGGAGTCCGTGGTTCCGGTGGACGCGCCCGCCGGGGCGGGCTGCCAGGACGTGCGCAGGGTGCGGCGGCGCTCGGTGAGGGTCTGCGTGAGGCCGGTGATCGTCTCCTCCAGGACGCGGTCGGCGTCCTCGACGGCGCCGCGCGGGCCGTCGACGAAGGCGTTGACGGCGTTCTGGAGACGCAGCGCCAGCTTGTCGCGTTCGGCGGGCGGGAACAGGGACGTCCGTGTGGTGTGAGCGGTGGGCTCGGGGCGGGTGACGTGCGCCGTGTGCTCGGTGTGCTCAGCCATGCTGGGCTCCCTTCGGGGTGAGGCCGGCCGAGCGTCCTCGGGCGGTGCGCCTGCCGGTGCGCGCCGCGCCGCCGTCCGCGTCCTGTGCCATCAGGGCGTCGAAGAGCGCCCGCGCCTCGACCATGGCGCCGCGCATCTCCTCGGTGTCCGCGCCGCCCTTCTCCGTCCCGGCCCCGTGCTCGGCGCCGGTCGTGTCCAGGGCCGCCCGGTGCACCTTGCGATAGCCGTCGACGTGGTGGGCGTGGTGCACGGAGAGCGCGTCGAGCTGCTCCTCGTAGTGCCCCGCGTCGGGGAAGCCGCGGACGCCGGCGAGTTCGGCGATGAGCCGGTCCGCCTCGGTGACCGCCTCGCGCGGGGAATCGACGAAGCGTTCCTGGGCGACGGTCCAGCGGGCCGTGAACTCCTCACGGGCGACGGGCTCCAACGGCCGCGTACGCAGGGACCCGTGCCGCTTCACCCGCTCCCCGAGGTCGCGTTCGGCGGCCTTGGTGTCGCCGTCGTGACGGGCGACCGCGCGGTCGTACTCGGGTCCGAAGCGGCGCCGGAGACCGCGCCCGCCGCCGGCGCGCGCCCGCGCGCGGTACAGGACGGCCGCCACGGCGACGACGAGGACGGCGACGACCACGATCAGGACGATGAGCATGACGGTGGACATGGGGACCTTCTCGGCTCGGGGACGGTCCTGGCGCGCGGGCCGGTGCGGCCCGGCGCGCCTCCCCGGAGCGAGTTGCCCCCAGGCGGCTCCCCAAACGGCCCGCGCGCCGCGCGGTCCCGGCCGGGGCGCCGTCGACCGGTCAGGCCGGGTGGCGCTCCCGCCAGTCGCGGGCCACCTCGTCGACGTCGTAGGGCGTCAGGCCGAGGGGCGGTCCCGGGGGCGGGGTGCGCAGTGCTTCGCGGATCTTCTCGTTGAGCTCGGTCACGAGCCTGCGCGCCATGCTCTCGGACGGGGCCGCGGCCGCCGCGACCAGCGTGTCCTCGGCTTCCTTGCGCAGGGCGAGCGTGGGCGACATGAAGGAGAGGCCCTCGCGGGCCATCTTCTGCTTCACCCACCAGTTCTCGTCGGTCGTGGGATCGGGCCCCTCGGGAAGGGGCTTGCCGGCGCCGGGCAAGGAGGTGAACTCGCCCCGCCGCTCCGCTTCACGGATCTGCTTGTCGATCCAGGATTCGAACTCGACTCCAGGTGGCTTGCGCTCAGTCATGCGCCCATTGTTCCAGGACAGGCGTGCACCCGCCCGTGGGGGCACTTAGGATGCGGCAGCGCGCGACGCACCAACCACGCTCGCGCCGAAGCGAGTTGAAGCCGAAGGAGCGTGCGCACGTGCTGGAGCTGACGATGGCCTCGGTGTCCGGGGGAGACGAGGGCGCGACCGCGGGCATGCTCATGGCCGACGCGCCGAGCGAGCCGGGCGCCGTGCTGCGCGTGGGGCGCGACCGGAACGTGTGCCGCCTGGTGACCCCCGATGACTGGCTGTTCGTGTCCCGTACGCACCTGGAGTTCCGCTGCGGTCCCGACGGGTCCTGGTCGGTGACCTGGCTGCGCGGGTCGAGCCCCGATCCCTCCTCGGAGGTGCGGGTGGTCGTCGACGGGGCGGCGCGGCCCCTCGCGTACGGAGGGGACGCGCCGCTCGCCCGCGGCGGCTCCGGAGAGGTCGTCATCCAGGACAGGTCGGGTCCGCGGAGCGTGAACGTGGGCTACTTCCACGAGGATTGAGCCGCCGGGACCGATCGGGGGTCTGTCGGGGATCGGTCGGGGATCGGTCGGTGATCAGGGGAGTACGCGGGCGAGCGCGAAGCCGTCGTAGCCCTTGGTGCCCACGGTCTGCAGCGCCGTCGCGCTCAGCTCGGGGTGCTCCGCCATGAGCGCGAGCGCGGCACGCGTGCCGACGACGCCCGGGTCGGTGCTGTCGGCGTCGGTGACCGCGCCGCCGCGCACGACGTTGTCGAGGACGATCAGGCTGCCCGGCCGGGTGAGCTTGAGCGCCCACTCCAGGTAGTGCGGGTTGTTGCCCTTGTCGGCGTCGATGAAGACGAGGTCGAAGGGGTCGGGGTGCTCGGCGCCGAGCGCGTCGAGCGAGTCGAGGGCGGGGCCGACGCGGACGTCGGTGAGCTTGTCGAGTCCGGCGCGGGCGAGGTTGCCGCGGGCCACCTCGGCGTGCTCGGGGCGGAATTCGAGGGTGATGAGGCGGCCGTCGACGGGCAGGGCGCGGGCCAGCCAGATGGTGCTGTAGCCGCCGAGGGTGCCGATCTCCAGGATGCGGCGGGCGCCCTGGATCTGGGCGAGGAGCTGGAGCAGCTTGCCCTGGTTCGGGGCGACGGCGATCTGCGGCAGGCCGGCGGCGTCGCTGTCGCGCAGGGCGGCGGACAGGGCCTCGTCGGCCGGGGCGAGGAGGTCGGTGAAGTAGTCGTCGACGGAGTTCCACTGCTGTTGGTTCATGTGGTTCGTACGGTCCCTTCGACTGCCTAGTTAGTTTCGCTAAGGAGTCTACGGCGGGCGCCGGGGATTGTCAGTGGCGGCTCGCATACTGGGGATGTGTTTCGGACGGTTCCGGAGACCGATGCCGGTGCCGTGACTGCGGGGGGAGTCGTACGTGGCGTACGAGACGGGGCGGGTGGCGGCGGGGCTGCCCGTGGCGGAGGTCCAGGGGTTCGCCGAGCGGTGGCTGCCCGAGATGGTGGAGCTCGGCCGGGAGGGCGGCGGCGCGGGGGACTTCGTGTGCTCGCCCGCCGGGATGTGGCTCGGCCTCGCCGCCGTGGCGGCGGGTGCCCGCGGCGAGACCGCCGCCGA
>NZ_LIRJ01000245.1:3620-4041 GCF_001419745.1 Streptomyces silaceus
GCGGTGACGGCGGGGGCGCGGGCCCTGGCGGGCACGGACGCGGTGGGGGTCGCCACGCGCGTGTGGAGCCGGGTTCCGGTCCACCGGGCGTATCAGGAGGCGCTGCCGGACATCGGCTTCGGTCCGATGGATCCGGACGCGGCGGGTGCGGCGGACGCGTGGGTGCGGGAGGCCACGGACGGGATGATCGAGCGTCTCCCCGTGGTCATCACCCCGGACACGCTGCTCCTTGTGGTCAACGCGCTCGCCCTGAAGGCGCGTTGGGAGGACCCCTTCGAGGGGGCGGGCACGCGCGACGCCGACTTCACGGACACGGCGGGGGCCGTCCATCGGGTGCCGACGATGCACCGGGCGGTCCCGGTGGGGGACGCGTGGGCGGTGGACGGTCTGGGGAGCGGCTCCTCGGCGGCGCGGGCCCGGG
>NZ_LIRJ01000246.1 GCF_001419745.1 Streptomyces silaceus
GGTAACGACCCCGGCGCCGACCACCGCACTGGCCCCGGCACCGCATCCCCCCGCCCCGATAAGGCAGTCTTGTCCCCGTGCCCGAACCCTCAGCGAACGAAGCCCCCCAGGAGTCCCGCCAGCCGTCCGGCCCGGGGTCCGGCCCGGACGCCCTGCGGACCCCCCACGCGCACGCCGCGACCCTGAAGCGTCTGGAGAAGTCGTCCGGGAGCCTCGCGGCGCAGGCCATCGCGCGCATGGACGAGACGCTGTCCTGGTACCGGGCGATGCCGCCGGAGAACCGGTCCTGGATCGGTCTGGTCGCCCAGGCCGGTATCGCCGCGTTCACCGAGTGGTTCCGGCACCCGGACGCGCCCCAGGCCATCTCCACCGACGTCTTCGGCACCGCCCCCCGTGAGCTGACCAGGGCGATCACCCTGCGCCAGACCGTGGAGATGGTGCGTACGACGATCGAGGTGATGGAGTCCGCGATCGACGAGGTCGCGGCGCCCGGCGACGAGTCGGTGCTCCGCGAGGCGCTGCTCGTCTACGCCCGTGAGATCGCCTTCGCCACCGCGCAGGTGTACGCGCAGGCCGCCGAGGCACGCGGTGCCTGGGACGCGCGCCTGGAGTCCCTCGTGGTGAACGCCGTGCTCTCCGGCGAGGCCGACGAGGGTGCGGTCTCGCGCGCCGCGGCCCTCGGCTGGAACTCGCCCGAGCATGTGTGCGTGGTTCTCGGCACCGCCCCCGACGGCGACAGCGAGCTGACCGTCGAGGCCATCCGCCGCGCCGCCCGGCACGCGAAACTGCAGGTCCTGACGGGTGTGCTGGGCGACCGCCTGGTGGTCATCGCGGGTGGCAACAACAATCCGCTGCACGTGGCGAAGTCCCTGATCGGGCCGTACGCCGCGGGTCCGGTGGTGGCCGGGCCGATCGTCCCCGACCTGCTCGCCGCGACCCGTTCCGCGCAGGCGGCGGCCGCCGGGCTCAAGGCGTGCGCCGCCTGGCAGGACGCCCCGCGGCCCGTCCTCGCGGACGATCTGCTGCCGGAGCGCGCGATCGCCGGGGATCCGGCGGCGCGCGAACAGCTGGTGGAGGAGATCTACAGACCACTGGAGGAAGCGGGCTCCGCGCTCCTGGAAACGCTCAGTGTCTATCTCGAGCAGGCGAGCAGCCTCGAAGGCGCGGCCCGAATGCTCTTCGTTCATCCGAATACCGTGCGCTACCGGCTTCGACGTGTGACTGACGTCACCGGTTGGTCACCTTCCGATGTGCGCTCCGCATTCACGCTGCGAATCGCACTGATCCTGGGGCGTCTGGCCGACGGGGATCCCCAATCGTAGGATTTTGTCGGGCCCCTACAATTCCCCCAGCCGTTCTTCGTCCCTGTCCCCACGGGCGGCTCCCGCCGTCCACAAGAGAGAGTGTGAGAGTGCTCGTACTCGTCGCTCCCGGCCAAGGCGCTCAGACGCCCGGCTTCCTGACCCCCTGGCTCGACCTTCCCGGCGCCGCAGACCGGCTCGCCGCCTGGTCGGACGCCATCGGGCTGGACCTCGCCCACTACGGCACGCAGGCCGACGCGGACGCGATCCGCGACACCGCCGTGGCGCAGCCGCTGCTCGTGGCTGCCGGTCTGCTCTCCGCCGAGGCACTCGGTGACATCACCCCGGGGGCCGTCGCCGGACACAGCGTCGGCGAGATCACGGCCGCCGCGTACACGGGTGTGCTCTCCGACGACGACGCCCTGCGGCTCGTCCGCAAGCGCGGGCTCGCCATGGCCGAGGCCGCCGCCGTCACGGAGACCGGCATGGCGGCGCTGCTCGGCGGCGACCCCGAGGTCACCGTCCCGCACCTGGAGAAGCTCGGCCTCACCCCGGCGAACGTGAACGGCGCGGGCCAGATCGTGGCCGCCGGCACCAAGGAGCAGCTCGCCGAGCTGGAGGCCGACAAGCCCGAGGGCGTGCGCAAGGTCGTCGTCCTCAAGGTCGCGGGCGCCTTCCACACCTCGCACATGGCTCCCGCGGTGGCGCAGCTGGAGGAGGCCGCCCAGGGCCTCACCGTCGCCGACCCGCGTTTCACCTACGTCTCGAACCGGGACGGCAAGACCGTCGCCACCGGCGCCGACGTGATCTCCCGCCTGGTCGGCCAGGTGGCGAACCCGGTCCGCTGGGACCTGTGCATGGAGACCTTCCAGGAGCTCGGGGTCACGGCGCTGATCGAGGTGTGCCCCGGCGGCACCCTGACCGGCCTGGCCAAGCGCGCCCTGAAGGGCGTCAAGACGCTCGCGGTGAAGACCCCCGATGACCTCGACGCGGCCCGCGCGCTCGTCGCCGAGCATTCCTGAGCCGACGACAGACAAGGAGCCGTAGCGCATGTCGAAGATCAAGCCCAGTCAGGGCGCCCCGTACGCGCGGATCATGGGCGTCGGCGGCTACCGGCCCACCCGCGTCGTGCCGAACGAGGTCATCCTCGAGACGATCGACTCGTCCGACGAGTGGATCCGCTCCCGTTCGGGCATCGCGACCCGCCACTGGGCCTCCGACGAGGAGACCGTGGCCGCGATGTCCGTCGAGGCGGCGGGCAAGGCCATCGCCGACGCGGGCATCACGCCCGAGCAGATCGGTGGCGTGATCGTCTCCACCGTCTCGCACTTCAAGCAGACCCCGGCCATCGCGACCGAGATCGCGGACAAGATCGGCGCGGGCAAGCCCGCCGCGTTCGACATCTCCGCGGGCTGTGCAGGCTTCGGCTACGGCCTCACCCTCGCCAAGGGCATGGTCGTCGAGGGGTCCGCCGAGTACGTCTTGGTCATCGGCGTGGAACGGCTGAGCGACCTCACCGACCTGCACGACCGTGCGACCGCCTTCCTGTTCGGTGACGGCGCGGGCGCCGTGATCGTGGGCCCCGCCAAGGAGCCGAAGATCGGCCCGACGGTCTGGGGCTCGGAGGGCGACAAGTCCGAGACGATCAAGCAGACCGAGTCCTGGGAGGCGTACCGCAACGGCGCCCCCGACAAGTTCCCTGCCATTACGCAGGAGGGCCAGGCGGTGTTCCGCTGGGCCGTGTTCGAGATGGCGAAGGTCGCCCAGCAGGCGCTGGACGCGGCCGGAATCACCGCGGACGACCTGGACGTCTTCATTCCGCACCAGGCCAACATGCGGATCATCGACTCGATGGTGAAGACTTTGAAGCTGCCGGAGCACGTCACGGTCGCCCGTGACGTGGAGACCACCGGCAACACCTCGGCCGCCTCGATTCCGCTCGCGATGGAGCGGCTTCTGGCGACCGGCGAGGCGAAGAGCGGCGACACCGCGCTCGTCATCGGCTTCGGGGCGGGTCTCGTGTACGCCGCCACGGTCGTTACCCTCCCCTAGGCATCACGTCCGGATCATCCGATCCGTACGGAAGCCGCCACACCCTCTGGATACATAAGAAGGAGCGCCAACATGGCCGCCACTCAGGAAGAGATCGTCGCCGGTCTCGCCGAGATCGTGAACGAGATCGCCGGCATCCCGGTCGAGGACGTCCAGCTGGACAAGTCCTTCACCGACGACCTGGACGTCGACTCGCTGTCCATGGTCGAGGTCGTCGTCGCCGCCGAAGAGCGCTTCGACGTCAAGATCCCGGACGACGACGTCAAGAACCTCAAGACGGTCGGCGACGCGACGAAGTACATCCTCGAGCACCAGGCCTGATCGAGCCCGTGCTCAGTCGCCACCCGGTGGTGGCGCCGTGATCCCCTCAACACCGTGGAGAAATTTCCTGTGAACTCGACCAATCGCACCGTGGTCGTCACCGGTATCGGCGCAACCACACCGCTGGGTGGCGACGCAGCGTCGACGTGGGAGGGCCTGGTCTCGGGCCGCTCCGGCGTCAGCGCTCTGGAGCAGGACTGGGCGGCCGAGCTGCCCGTCCGCATCGCCGGTCAGATCGCCGTGGAGCCCGGCGAGATCATCCCCCGCCCGCAGGCGCGCAAGCTGGACCGTTCGGCGCAGTTCGCGCTGATCGCGGCCCGCGAGGCCTGGGCGGACGCCGGCTACACCGCCAAGGCGGGCGAGGACACCTCGGTGGACCCGCACCGGCTCGGTGCGGTCATCGCCTCCGGCATCGGCGGCGTGACGACGCTCCTCGACCAGTACGACGTGCTCAAGGAGAAGGGCGTACGCCGCGTCTCCCCGCACACCGTGCCGATGCTGATGCCCAACTCCCCGGCGGCCAACGTCGGCATCGAGCTGGGCGCCCACGCCGGTGTGCACACCCCGGTGTCGGCCTGCGCCTCCGGCGCCGAGGCCATCGGCTACGCCATCGAGATGATCCGCACCGGCCGCGCCGACGTCGTCGTCGCGGGTGGCACGGAGGCGGCGATCCACCCGCTGCCGATCGTCGCGTTCGGCAACATGATGGCGATGTCGAAGAACAACGACGACCCGCAGGGCGCCTCGCGTCCCTACGACGCCGACCGCAACGGCTTCGTGCTCGGCGAGGGCGCCGGCGTGATCGTCCTCGAGTCCGAGGAGCACGCCAAGGCCCGCGGCGCGAAGATCTACGCGGAGGCCGTCGGCCAGGGCATCTCGGCCGACGCGCACCACATCACGCAGCCCGAGCCGTCCGGCAACGGCATCGCGGCGGCGCTGCAGAACCTGGTCGACACGACCGACCTCAAGCCGGCCGAGATCGTGCACGTGAACGCGCACGCGACCTCGACGCCGCAGGGTGACGTCGCCGAGATCAAGGCGCTGCGCAAGGCCTTCGGCGACGACGTCGACCACATGGCCATCTCCAGCACCAAGTCGATGACGGGTCACCTGCTGGGTGGCGCGGGCGGCGTGGAGACCGTGGCGACGGTCCTCGCGCTCAAGCACCGCGTGGCCCCGCCGACGATCAACATCGAGAACCTCGACCCCGAGGTCGACGCGGACATCGTGCGCGGCGAGGCCCGCCCGCTGCCCGAGGGCAGGATCGCGGCGCTGAACGACTCGTTCGGCTTCGGCGGCCACAACGTCGTCCTGGCGTTCCGCACGGTCTGACCGGTCGCAGACGGACCGGACGGTCTGACCCGTCACAGACGGACCGGACGGTCTGACCCGTCACAGGCGGGCCTCACGGTCTGACGACCGTCCGAGACGGTCACAGGCAACCGAAAGGGCCCCACCACACGGTGGGGGCCCTTTCGTATACCCGATTCTCGTGTACCCGATCGGGCGACACGCGTACGGCTGCTCAGACGACCTGGTGGCCAGACGACGTGATGCGCCGCTCAGACGACCGGTGCCCGTCGGACAACCTGGTGCTCAGACAACCTGCTGCCCCTCAGACAACCTGGTGCTCAGACAAGCCACCCCTCAGACAACCTGGTGGAGCCACCGCACCGGCGCACCCTCGCCCGCGTACCGGAACGGCTCCAGCTCGTCGTCCCAGGGCTTGCCGAGCAGCTTGGCGAGCTCGGCCTCCAGGTCGCTCTCGCCGCGCTGCGAGCGGGCCAGCGCGGCCCTCAGCCGGTCCTCGGGGATGAGGATGTCCCCGTGGATGCCGGTGACGGCGTGGAAGATGCCGAGTTCGGGCGTGGCGCTGTAGCGCTCGCCCTCGGCGGTGGCACAGGGCTCCGCGGTGACCTCGAAGCGCAGCAGATCCCAGCCGCGCAGCGCGGAGGCGAGCTTGGAGGCGGTGCCCACCGAGCCCTGCCAGGAGAATTCGGATCTCCAGGTGCCCGGCGCCGCGGGCTGCCTGATCCAGTCGAGGCTCACACGCGCACCGAGCACGCCCGCGACAGCCCACTCGACGTGTGGGCACAGCGCGCGCGGAGCGGAGTGCACGTACAGAACTCCACGTGTCGTCACCGGGACCTCCAGTGTGGGTCGAGGTTCGCCTTCCCCAGCGGCCTCGCGCCCGTGCCGAGCGATTTTCCCAAAGACTAGAGAAAACTAGAAAAAGGGGACAGATGTGACGTGATGTAATTTAGCGGAACCAATGCGGCGGGGCGCCACCGGGTGGATCACCCGCCCTGTCGCCGCCGTCACAGCAGTGGCCCGGCAGCTACGGGCCGAGGCTACCGTGCGGCGGCGCAAGGAGTGTGACGTACCGTCGGTCCGAAGGCCAGGAAACTCCGACCATTCACCCGGCGGGGCGCAACCCCGGGCACGCGCACGACGTCACGTTGAACGACAGAGGGGAGCAGGGATGCGGAACCGCAGGCACCGCTCACGTGCCGTCGTCGCTCTCGCGACGGCGGCCCTTCTCGGTACCGGGGCACTCACCGCGTGCGACGCGCAGGGCGGCGACTCCGGCGCCCCGGGCGGCCCCTCGGCCCGCAAACCGTCTCCCAGGCCCACACCGGCCTGGGACACCTCGCCCCGCTCCCTGGCCGCCGTCGGCGACTCCATCACCCGTGGCTTCGACGCCTGTTCGGTGCTCTCCGACTGCCCCGAGGCGTCCTGGGCGACCGGTTCGGACGCCGAGATCAAGAGCCTGGCGACCCGGCTGCTCGGGAAGGAGCGGGCCGCCACGCACAGTTGGAACCACGCGAAGACCGGCGCCCGCATGGCCGACCTGCCCGAGCAGGTCGAACAGGCCGCCGTCGAGCGGCCCGAGCTGGTCACGGTGATGGCGGGCGCCAACGACGCCTGCCGCGCGTCGGCCGACTCGATGACACCCGTCGCCGACTTCCGCGCCTCCTTCGAGGAGGCGATGCGCACGCTGCGCCGCGAGCTGCCGAAGGCGCAGGTGTACGTGGCGTCCGTACCGGATCTCAAGCGGCTCTGGTCCCAGGGGCGCACCAATCCGCTGGGCAAGCAGATCTGGAAACTGGGCATCTGCTCCTCGATGCTGGCCGATCCGGACGACCTGGGGGCCCAGGCGGTGCGGCGGCGGGAGTCGGTGCAGGACCGGGTGGTCGCGTACAACAAGGTCCTCAAGGACGTGTGCGCCAAGGACCAGCGCTGCCGGTACGACGGCGGGGCGGTCTTCGACTACCGCTTCGAGGGCGCCCAGTTGAGCCACTGGGACTGGTTCCACCCCAGCAGGAACGGCCAGTCGCGGCTCGCCGAGATCGCCTACCGGCAGGTGACCTCGCACAAGCCTGTGGCCTAGCGGGCGGGCGGCCCGGCGTAGGGTCGCGATCATGCGCAGTGAACTCTTCGGGACGCTTCCCGACGGCACGCCCGTCCACCGCTGGACGCTGGAGCGGGGTCCCGTGCGGGTGCGGATCCTGACGTACGGCGGGATCGTGCAGTCCGTGGAGGTCCCCGACCGGTCGGGGCGGGTGGCGCCGGTGGCGCTGGGCTTCGCGGATCTCGCGGGGTATCTGGGGCATCCCGGGCCGTACTTCGGGGCGCTGGTGGGGCGGTACGCGAACCGGATCGCGGGCGGCGCCTTCACCCTCGACGGACGCGCGCACCGCCTCGCGCGGAACAACGGCCCCAACGCCCTGCACGGCGGCGAGCGCGGCTTCGACAAGCACGTGTGGGAGGCGGCGCCGGCGGGCGAGCACGGGGTGCGGCTCACGCGGGTCTCCCCCGACGGCGAGGAGGGTTATCCCGGCCGCCTCGCGGTCTCGGCGACGTACACGCTGGACGAGACGGGCGCGCTGCGCATCGCGTACGAGGCGACGGCCGACGCGCCGACCGTGGTGAACCTCACCAACCACACGTACTGGAATCTCGCGGGCGCGGGCGGCGGCACTGGTGTCGGCGGCGGCGCGCTGGGGCACGAGGTGCGGATCGCCGGCTCGCGGATCACCCCGGTGGACGGTGACGGGATTCCCACCGGGGAGTACGAGGACGTCGAGGGGACGCGGTTCGACTTCCGCCGGGCGCGGCAGGCCGGGCCCGGCTTCGACCACAACTACGTGCTGGACAAGGGGGTGACGGCGGACCCGGTCGAGGTGGCCGAGCTGAGCGACCCGGCGTCCGGGCGGGTCCTGACCGTCGCGACGACGGAGCCGGGGCTCCAGTTCTACACAGCGGACCATTTCGCGGCGGACCTGCCGTTCCCGCCCTGCGGCGGGATCGCCCTGGAGACGCAGCACTTCCCCGACTCCCCGAACCGGCCACGGTTTCCCTCGACGGTGCTGCGGCCGGGCGGGGTGTACGGGTCGGAGACGGTGTACGGCTTCTCGGTGCGGTGACCCCTCTGCGCTGCCGGACGGCGCGCTCGCCGTCAGACGGCGTGCGTCCCGGTCAAACGGCGAGCGCCGCGGTCAGGCGACGGGCGCCCCGGTCAGACAGCGAGCGCCGCGGTCAGACGGCGAGCGTCTCGGTCAGGCGGCGGTCCGTGAGCGAGCGGCCCGCCTCGATCTCGTACCGGCCGCTCCGGTACGCCCAGGAGCCGGTGGTCTCGTCCCACGTCTCGAAGGCGCGGCGCGGGAGTTCGACGGTCACCTCCACGCTCTCGCCGGGCGCCGCCTCGACGCCCGCGAACCCGGCCAGCCTGCGCGCCGGGCGGCCGGTCGCCCCGGCGTCGGCGGGCGCCAGATAGACCTGGACGACCTCGCGGCCCGTGCGGGCACCGGAGTTGCGGACGCGGACCGTGACGGTGGTGCCCTCCACGGCCATCGACTCGTACGTCCAGTCGGTGTAGCCGAGGCCGTGTCCGAAGGCGTACGAGGGGGTGGCGCCGGCCTGCTCCCAGGCGGGGTAGCCGATGAACACGCCCTCGGTGTAGGCGAGTTCGCCGTTCTCGGGGGTGACCCGGGTGACGGGCGCCGCCGCGAGGTCGCCCCAGGTGGTGGGGAGCCGGCCGCCGGGCTCCTCGGCGCCGAGCAGGACGTCGGCGAGCGCGGCGCCGCCCTCCTGGCCGGGGAACCAGCCGAGCAGCACCGCGGCGACGTCGTCGCGCCACGGCAGCTCCACCGGGGAGCCGGAGTTGACGACGACCACGGTGTTCGGGTTGGCGGCGGCCACCGCGCGGACCAGGTCGTCCTGGCGGCCCGGCAGCCGGAGGTCCTGGCGGTCGAAGCCCTCGGACTCGACGCGTTCGGTGGTGGCGACGACCACGACGGCGGTGTCGGCGCCGCGCGCGGCCTCGACGGCCTCGGCGATCAGTTCCTCGGCGCCGCGCTGCGGGCCGAGGTGGACGAAGGAGAACATGACGCCGGGCAGCGGCGTGGCCCGGTCCTTGTCCAGGTGGTGGCGCAGGGAGACCTCGACGGGTTCGCCCGCGGTGAGCGCGACCGTGCCGCGGTCGACCGGTGAGCCGAAGAACGCCTCGAAGGGGTCGGCCTCGGCACCCATGGGCTGAACGCCGTCGAAGAGGACCTGTCCGCCGACGGTGAGCGTGAAGGCGCCGAGGCCGCGCGTGCCGAAGGCGTGCTCGCCGCTCTCGCGCGGCGTGAACGTGCCGACGACCTCGATGCTCGCCATGGCCTCGTGGGTGACGCCCTCGGGCAGGTCGTCGCCGATCCACTGGACCTGGCCGGTGGGCAGGCTGCCCTCGCCGAGGACGGTGCCCGCAGCGTCGCGGCAGACCGCGCGGAGCTCGAACCCCTTGTCGGCGGGGGTGAGTTCGTCGCTGGGGTCGGCCCCGACGACGTAGGTGAGCGTGCCGTCGGGGAGGGCGGCGGTCAGGCCGTCGAGCGGGGAGACGACGCGGGCGGGGAAGACGGTGGCGGAGCCGCCGCCGAGGACCCGGGCGTCGCGCGCGGCGGCGCCGATGAGGGCGACGGTGCCGGCGGGGTTCAGCGGGAGGACGCGGCTTCCTTCACGCTTCTCGCCGTCGCGTGTCCCGTCGCTTGCCCCGGCGCGCGTACCGTCGCTTGTCCCGTCGCCCGGTTCACCACGTACGCCGTCGCGTACTTCGTCGCGCACTTCGTTGCGTACGAGGACGAAAGCGCGGCGGGCGACCTCGCGGGCCAGGGCCTCGCCGTCGATCTCGGCGGGGAGGTCCTCGGGGCGGACGGCCGGTTCGGCGCCTTCGAGGACGCCGACGCGGGCGGCGAGGCGCAGGACGTTGCGGACGGCCTCGTCGACGGTCTCCTCGGGGACCTCGCCGGCGCGGACGGCGGCGGCCAGCGGCTCGCCGTACACGGTCGCCGGTCCCGGCATGGCGACGTCGAGGCCGCCCTCGATGTCGCGGACGGTGGAGCGGGCGGCCATCCAGTCGGAGACGTTGTAGCCGTCGAAGCCCCATTCGCCGCGCAGGACGTCGTTGACGAGGTGGCGGTGCTCGGTCATGGTCACGCCGTTGACCTGGTTGTACGCCGTCATGATGCCCCAGGGGTGGGCGTTGGCGACGATGGCCTCGAAGGGCGCGAGATACAGCTCGCGCAGGGCGCGCGGGGCGACCTTGTTGTCGACGGTGAAGCGGTCGGTCTCGGCGTCGTTGGCGACAAAGTGCTTGACGGTCGTGCCGACGCCGCCGGACTGGACACCCTGGACGTACCCCGTGCCGATGACGCCCGTCAGGTACGGGTCCTCGCTGTACGCCTCGAAGTGGCGGCCGCCCAGCGGGGAACGGTGGAGGTTGACGGTGGGCGCGAGCAGGACGTGCACGCCCTTGCGGCGGGCCTCCTGGGCGAGGAGCGCGCCGGCGCGGCGGGACAGGTCCTGGTCCCAGGTGGCGGCGAGCGCGGTCGGGGAGGGCAGCGCGACGGACGGGTCGTCGGCGGTCCAGCGGACGCCGCGCACGCCGATCGGGCCGTCGGACATCACGAGGGGCGCGAGGCCGATCTCCGGCAGGGCGTGCAGCTCCCACATGGTGCGGCCGCCGAGCAGCCGGGCCTTGGCGTCGAGATCGAGCTTGCCGAGGGCGGCCTCGACGGCCGCCTCCCGGGCCTGCCCCCTGGCCTGGTCCCTGGCCTGATCCCTGGCCTGACCCCTGACCTGGTCGCCGTCCGCCCGCGTGGCCTCGGTGGGCTTGCTTGCCGCCATGGCGGTGCCTCCTCGATGAGTCCGTCGTCGATCCGGCCCGTCCGCGCCGGCCCGTCCATGCCGGTTCGTCCGAGCTGGTCCCTCCATCCTGCACCCGCTACCTGTAGCTCAGTAGTTTTCGTTACCTTCTCGTAATATAAAGATGTCGTACGGTCCTCCGAGCAGGGAGTTCGGGAACGGGCGGGGAGTTCAGGAAGGGGTACGGGGATGGCGGCCAGGGCCAGGAGCGAGGAGCGGCGCGCGGAGATCCTCCGGGCGGCGTTCGAGGTGATCGCCGAGCGCGGGTACCGGGGGGCGAGCCTCGGGGCGGTCGCCGAGCGGGTCGGCCTCACCCAGCAGGGCCTGCTGCACTACTTCCCCACCAAGGAGGCCCTGCTGGTCGCCGTCCTGGAGGCCCGCGACCAGTGGGACGCGGTGCCGCGCGGCCAGTGGCGGCTCGACCTGCTCACTTCGCTCGTCGAGTACAACGCGATGCGCCCCGGCATCGTGCAGACCTTCTCCGCCCTGCTCGGCGAGAGCGTCACGGACGAGCATCCGGCGCGCGGCTTCTTCTCGGGGCGGTACGAGGCGGTGCGCACGAACTTCGCGGCGGTGCTGCGCGCCGAGTACGGCGACCGCCTGCCGTCCGGCCTCACCCCGGAGGCGGCCGCCCCGCTGATGACGGCCGTGATGGACGGCCTGCAGTACCAGTGGCTGCTCGACCCCGAATCGGTGGACATGCCGGGGGCGTTCAGGGACTTCCTGACACTGCTGGGCGAAGGGGGGACGGGCGAGGAGTAGGGCCCGGGGG
>NZ_LIRJ01000247.1 GCF_001419745.1 Streptomyces silaceus
CGTCGGGCTTTGTCCTGCCGTACGGGGCTCAGCCCTGCTGGGCGGCGACCAGGCTGGCCGGGCGCAGGTCCGTCCAGTTGGTCTCCACGTACTCCAGGCACGCCTCGCGGGTGTCCTCGCCGAAGACGCTTCGCCAACCGGCGGGGACCTCCGCGAAGGAAGGCCACAGCGAGTGCTGGTTCTCGTCGTTGACCAGCACCAGGAAGCCGGCCTGCGGGTCCTCGAACGGGTTGGTGGTCATGCGTTCTCACTCCTCATGGATGTGCAGGTGAACAGCTCGGACAGGGGCTGTTCGGAGTCTGCCGCGACGGTCCGCAGCAGGGTCTTCAGTTCGGCGGCGAGCCGCCGGGCCTTCGCTTCGCCGAGCCGTCCCGTGGCGTGGATCAGACCGCAGTGGACGGGTCCGTCGCCGCGCGGCTCGTAGAAGCTGAGGGTCAGTTCGGCCCGTGCCGAGCCGGTCGGCACGGCCTGGAGCTCGCCGACGCCGCCCTCGAGACGGTCCAGGTCCGCCTGTTCGTGGTGGATCACCATGACCTGCGGGCCCTCCGGCCGCAGTCCGGCCGTGCGGACGACCTCGTCGAACGGCACGTCCTGGTGGTCCAGGGCGCTCAGCGTGGTCTCCCGCACCCGGGTCAGCAGCTCCGTGAAGGTCGGATCGCCGCCGGTGTCGGTGCGCAGCACCACGGTGTTGAAGAAGCAGCCCACCAGGTCGGCGAGTTGATCGTCGGTGCGTCCGGCGACCATCGTACCGATGGGCAGGTCGGTACCCGCGCCGTGCGCGGTGAGCAGCGCCGCGAGGGCGGAGTGCAGCACCATGAACATGCTGGTGCCGCTCGCCCGCGCGAGCCGGTCCACGCCCGCGTGCAGCTCCTCGTCGAGAACGAACCCGACGTGACCGGCGGCCCGGCGCGCGCCGTGGCCGTCCGCGCCGTCGGCCGGCGGCCCGTCGGCGGGCAGGTCCAGGGCGCGGGGCGCGTCCTGGAGCCGCTGCCGCCAGTACGCGAGCTGCCGCCCGCCCCGACTGTCCGGATCGGCGAGGTCGCCGAGGATCTCGCGCGCCCAGCGGGCGTAGTCGGCGTACGTCACCGGGAGCGGCTCCCAGACGGGCGCGCCACCGGCCACGCGCGCGGCGTAGGCCGTGGTGAGGTCGCGGAACAGGGGCACGACCGACCACTCGTCGACCGCGAGGTAGTGCAGGGTCAGGAGGACGGCCTGGGCCCCGTCGGGAGCGGTGAGCAGATGGGCCCGCAGCGGCGGCTCGTGGGCCGGATCCGGTGACCCGGCGGCCAGTTCGGCGAGCCGGCTCTCCAGGTCGGCGCAGTGTTCCTCGGCGAGGGCCGGCGCGTCGACGGGCCGCTGGTGCACCGCGCCGTCGTGCTCGGCGAACGCGGTGCGCAGCGGCTCGTGCCGGGCCGTCACGTCGGCGAGCGCGGCGGCCAGGGCGTCGGCGTCCAGGCCGCCGGGAGAGCGCAGCACCAGCGCGTGGTCGAAGCCGGGGCCGCGCAGCGCGGACTCCCACTGCCACTGCTGGACGGGCGCCACCGGCGGCTCGGCACGGTCCGCGTCCGGGGCCCTCGAGGGGCGCAGCGCGGGCCGGGCGGCGGCGGCACCGTCCAGCTTGCCCGCGACACCGGCGACGGTCAGCGCGTCGAAGACGTCCCGGATGCTCAGCTCCACCCCGAACTCGGCGCGGATGCGGCCCAGGAGCCGCATCGAGGCCATCGAGTGGCCGCCGAGCGCGAAGAAGTTGTCGTGCACGCCGACCTCGTCCAACTTGAGTACCTCGCAGAACAGCGCGGCGAGCCGGGCCTGCGTGGGGGTCGCCGGGCGGGCGTCGCCGGTCATCCCGGCCCAGTCCGGCGCGGGCAGCGCCTTGTGGTCGAGCTTGCCGTTGGGCGTCAGCGGCAGCGGGCCGTCCAGCGGTACGACGAGCGCGGGGACCATGTACTCGGGCAGCTGCCCGGCGACGTGGGCGCGCAGTTCCTGCGGGTCGAGTGCGCGCGGCGCGGATCCGTCGGCCTCCGGTACGGCGTAGCCGATGAGACGGACGATGTCGCCGTCGCGGTCGGGCACCACGGCGGCCTGGCCGACCGACGGGTGGCCGGTGAGCGCCGCCTCGATCTCCCCGAGCTCGATGCGGAATCCGCGGATCTTCACCTGGGTGTCGACCCGGCCGAGGAAGTCGAGGTTGCCGTCGGCGCGCCAGCGGGCGCGGTCCCCGGTGCGGTACATGCGGCTGCCGGGCGCGCCGAACGGGTCGGCGACGAAGCGCTGTGCGGTGAGCGCGCTCTGGCCGAGGTAGCCGCGGGCGAGGCCGCGTCCGGCGACGTACAGCTCGCCGATGACGCCGGGCGGCACGGGACGCAGGTGCGCGTCCAGGACATAGGCGCGGGTGTTGGGGTCGGGGCGGCCGATCGGGACGCGCCCCGAGACGCGGCCGCCCTGGGCGCGGGCCTGCCACAGCGTCGAGTTGACCGTCGCCTCGGTGAGGCCGTAGGCGCAGATCAGGTTCGCGGTGGCGCCGAACCGTTCGAAGAGGTCGGCGGGCACGGTCTCGGTGCCGACCAGGACGGTCGACCCCTCGGGCAGGGCGCAGCCCGCGGGCAGCGCCGACACCAGGGACGGCGGCAGGATCATGTGGGTGATCGCCTGGTCCGCGAGGAAGTCGGTGAGCGCGGGGCCCGCGACGCGCGCCTCGTCGGTGATCAGGACGAGCCGGCCGCCGTGGCACAGCGCCATCGCCAGTTCGAAGACGAAGACGTCGAAGCCGATCGAGGCGAACTGCAGGACGCTGCTGTCGTGGCGCAGGCCCATGCGGTCGACGGCCGTGGCGACGAGGCTGGCGATGCCCTCGTGCGGCACGGCCACGCCCTTGGGGCGGCCGGTCGAACCGGAGGTGTAGATCACGTACGCGGCGTGGTCCAGGCCGGCGGGCCCCTCGGCCACGGGGGTTCCGGGCAGGGCGGCCAGTTCGGTGACGGTGTCCGGGGCGTCCAGGAGCACCACCGGTACGCCCGTGACGTCCGGGATCTTGCCGGCGACCGGTTCGGTGCCGACCACGACGGCGGCACCGGAGTCCTCGATCATGTAGGTGAGGCGGTCGCCGGGGTGGACCAGGTCGAGCGGCAGGAACGCGGCGCCCAGCTTCAGGGCGGCGACGACGGTGGCGATCATGTCCGCCGAGCGCGGCACGGCCACGCCGACCACGCTCTCCTCGCCGACGCCGCGCGCGGCGAGCAGTCGGGCGATGCGGCTCGCGCGGGCGTCGAGTTCGGCGTACGTCACCGAGCGGTCGCGGTCGACGACCGCGACGGCGTCCGGGCGCTCGGCGACCCAGCGGGCGAACAGCTGCGGCGCGGTGGCCTCGTCGACCGGGCGGGGCGCGCCGTTGAACCCGTCGAGGACCAGGTGCCGTTCGTCGGCGGAGAGGATCTCCGCCCGGGAGAGCGGCTGTTCGGGGGCGGCGACGAGGGCCGCCACCAGGCGGCGCAGCCGGTCGGCGATGCGCTCGGCGGTCTCCTGGTCGAACAGTTCGGTGGCGAACTCCAGGCGGCAGCCGAGGGAGTCGCCCGTGCCGTCGTCGGTGGTGTGCTCGGTGAAGCTGAACACGAGGTCGAACTTGGCGGAGCCGATGCCGAACGGCACGTACCGGGCGCTCAGTCCGGGCAGTTCCAGCGCGTCTCCGGTGCGGGCGTGGTAGCCGACCATGACCTGGAACAGCGGGTTGCGGGACAGCGAGCGGGTCGGGTTGATCTTCTCCACGACCGACTCGAAGGGCACGTCGGCGTGGGAGAACGCGGCCAGGTCGCTCTCGCGCACCCGGCCGAGCAGCTCGGTGAAGCTGGGGTCGCCGGCCAGGTCGGTGCGGAGCACCAGCGTGTTGACGAAGAAGCCGACGAGGTCGTCGAGGGCCTCGTCGCCGCGGCCCGCGATGGGCGCGCCGAGCGGGATGTCCGTGCCGGCGCCGAGCCGGTGGAGCAGCGCCGCCACCGCCGCGTGCACGACCATGAACATGCTGGCGCCGCTCGCGCGGGCGAGTCCGCGCAGGCCCTCGTGGACGGCGGCGTCGAAGCGGATGTCGAGCTCCGCGCCGGAGAACGCCGGCCGGGCGGGGCGCGGCCGGTCGGCGGGCAGCTCCAGCTCCTCGGGCGCACCACTCAGCGCGCTTTCCCAGTACGCGAGTTGACGTGCCGCGAGACTGCTGTCGTCGGCCGGGTCGCCGAGGAGGCGCTGCTGCCACAGCGCGTAGTCGGCGTACTGCACGGGCAGGCGCTCCCAGTCGGGGGCGCGGCCGTCGAGACGGGCGGCGTACGCGTCGCCGAGGTCCCGCAGGAAGGGCCGGTCGGACCACTCGTCGGTGGTGATGTGGTGCAGCAACAGGACGACGAGGTGGTCGTCGGGGGTGATCTCCACGACCGTGGTGCGCAGCGGGAGTTCGGCGGCGAGGTCGAACGGCCGCCGCACGGCGGCGTCGACGATACCGGGCACCTCGTCCTCGGTCGCGCGCAGCCGCTCCACGGCGAGGTGCGCGTCCTCGACGGGCAGCACCCGCTGGAACGCCTGTCCGTCGCGTTCGGCGAAGACCGTGCGCAGCGCCTCGTGGCGGGCGGTGACGTCGCTGAGCGCGGCGCGCCACGCGTCGTGGTCGAAGGGGCCGCTCAGCCGCATGACCAGCGGGAAGTTGTACGCGGCCGAGGTGCACTCGATCTGCTGGATGACCCAGAGCCGCTGCTGGGCGTGCGAGAGCGGCAGCTCGTCCGGCCGGTCGGCGGCGGTGAGCGCCGGTCGCGCGGCGCCCTGCGTGCCTGCCGCGCGCTCGACGAGTTCGGCGACGGTGGGCGCCTCGAACAGGTCACGGATGGCGAGCTCGGCGTCGAGCGCGGTGCGGGCGCGGCTGATGAGCCGGGTGGCGAGCAGCGAGTGCCCGCCCAGTTCGAAGAAGTTGCTGTCGATGCCGACGCTGTCCGGCGCGAGGCCGAGCGCCTCGGCGAAGAGCGCGCACAGCGTCTCCTCGCGCGGGGTGCGGGGCGCCCGTCCGGCCGTGCCGCCCGCGAAGTCCGGGGCGGGCAGGGCCTTGACGTCCAGCTTGCCGTTGACGGTCAGCGGCAGGGTCGCCACGGGGACCAGCGCGGACGGGACCATGTAGTCGGGCAGCCCGGCCTTGAGGTGGTCGCGCAGTGTCTGCGTCAGGTCGTCGCCGGGCCCGGTGCCGTCCTCGGGCACGACGTAGCCGACCAGGCGCTTGGTCCCGGCGTTCTCGTGCACGACCACGGCCGCGTGCGCGACGGCGGGGTGCGCGGACAGCGCCGTGGAGATCTCGCCCAGCTCGACGCGGTAGCCGCGGATCTTGACCTGGTCGTCGGTGCGGCCGAGGAAGTCCAGCAGGCCGTCGGGCCGCTGGCGCACCAGGTCGCCGGTGCGGTACATCCGCTCCCCCGGCGCCCCGAACGGGTCGGCGACGAACCGCTCGGCGGTCAGTCCCGGCCGGTCGTGGTAGCCGCGGGCGAGTCCCGTGCCGGCGATGTACAGCTCGCCGGGGCTGCCCGGCGGGACGGGGCGCAGCATGCCGTCGAGGACGTGCGCGCGGGTGTTGCGGATGGGCCGGCCGACGGTGGAGGTGGCGCTGTCGGCGGTGGACCCGCCGAGGGTGTTGATCGTGTACTCGGTCGGTCCGTAGAGGTTGTAGCCGTACGTCCCCTCGGTGCGCAGCAGCCGCGTCCAGACGGTGTCGGGCACGGCCTCGCCGCCGAGCAGCACGAGCGCGGGCCGGTGCCTGCCGGTCGTCGCGTCGTGGTCGAGGAGCCCTTCCTCGATGAGCAACTGGGCATACGTGGGCGTGACGTTGACGACGTCGACCCGGCGCCGGTCGCAGTAGGCGACGAGCGCCTCGGCGTCGCGGCGCAGCTCCTCGTCGCAGACGTGCACCTCGTGGCCCTCGACGAGCCAGAGCAGTTCCTCCCAGGACATGTCGAAGGCGAAGGACACGGTGTGCGCGATGCGCAGCCGTCGCCCGCCGGCCGAGGCGATGGCCGGGTCGAAGATCTCCTTCTGGTGGTTGAGCTGCATGTTCGTCAGACCCCGGTAGGGGGTGACGACGCCCTTGGGGCGGCCGGTGGAGCCGGAGGTGTAGATGACGTACGCCGGGTGCTCCAGGCGGTCCGGCACGCCGTGGGCGAACGCGGGCCGCTCGGCGTCGGTGATCCCGCCGCCGGGCAGCGCGGCCAGTTCGGCCGCCACGGTCTCGTCGTCCAGGAGGAGTTCGGGGGCGACGGGTCCGTCCGGGCCGCGCAGGGCCGGCGCGACGGCGGCCGTGGAGACCAGGCACAGCGGCCCGGTGTCCTCGGCCATCAGGCGCAGCCGGTCGGCGGGGTGGTCGAGGTCGAGCGGCAGATAGGCGGCGCCGGTGCGCAGCACGGCGAAGAGCGCGGCCACCATGTCGAGGGACCGGGGCAGGGCGAGCGCCACGACCCGCTCGGGCCCCGCGCCGCGGGCGAGCAGCAGCCGGGCGAGCCGGTTGATGCGGGCGTCCAGTTCGGCGTAGGTCAGGGCCCGTTCGCCGAAGACCAGCGCGACCGCGTCCGGGGTACGGGCGACCTGCGCGGTGAGCAGGTCGGCGATGGTCTCGTCGGGCACCGGCTCCCGGCTGTCACGCCGGTCGGCGGCCAGCGCGGCGTGCTCGGCGGGCAGCAGGAGGTCGACGCCGACCGTGCGGGCGGCCCCGGGGGCGGGGCCGTCGAGGGTGTCGGCGAGCCGGTCGAGGACGGTCGTGAACCGGGCGAGGATCGCGGTGGCGTCCCGCTCGGCGAACAGGTCGGGCCGGGCGGCCAGGGTGACGCGCAGCCGGGCGCCGGGGGTGACGATGAGGGTGAGCGGGAAGTGGGTGCCGTCGACGTTGGACACCCCGGTGATGCCGTGCCGCTCCCGCAGCGCGGCGGCGCGGTCCTCGCCGTCGGCCGAGCGGAGCACGAACAGCGTGTCGAACAGGCGGCGGTGGCCGGTCTCCTGCTGGAGGGTGCCGAGCCCCACGTACTCGTAGGGCATGACGGCCGCGCGTTCGGACTGCATGCGCCGCAGGAGGTCCAGGAGCGGCTCGTCGGGGGTGAAGGCGACACGGGCCGGGACGGTGTTGAGGAACATGCCGATGATCCCGGCCACGTCCGGCACGTCGGCCGGGCGTCCGGCGACGGCCGTTCCGAAGGCGACGTCGGCGCGGCCGGTGAGCGCCGAGAGGACCAGGCCCCAGGCGGCGTTGAGCACGGTGTTGAGGGTGAGTCCGTGGCGGCGGGCGAGGGTGCGCAGCCGGTCGCCGGTCTCCTGGGGCAGGAGGGCGTCGAAGTCCACCGGGATGACCGGTCCGCCGTCGCGTCCCGTGGGCGCGACCAGGGTCGGCTCGTCGAACCCGGCGAGCGCCCCGCGCCAGGCGCCGAGCGCGGCGGCGGTGTCCTGCTGGTCGAGCCAGGCCAGGTAGTCGCGGTAGGAGCCGGGCAGCGGCAGGCCGGTGGCGTCGCCGGCGCGCTCGTACAGCGTGAAGAGCTCCTCCAGGAACAGCCAGGCCGACCAGCCGTCCCAGAGGATGAGGTGGTGGGTGACCACGAGGCGGTCCCTGCCGTCGCCGAGGCGGATCAGCAGCAGGCGGCACAGCGGCGCCGCGGTCAGGTCGAAGCGGTGCCTGCGGTCGGCGGCCAGCAACTCCTCGACGCGGGCGTCCTGTTCGTCCGCCGGCAGGTGGGACAGGTCCTCCTCGGCCAGCGGGATCTCGGCGTCGTCCACGATGAACTGCACGGGGCGGGGCAGGCCGTCGCTGGTGAACCCGGCGCGCAGGCTGGTGTTGCGGGCCAGGAGCGCCCGGCAGGCGGCGCGCAGCCGGTCCGCGTCGACGCGCCGGTCGAAGTCCAGGGACTCCTGGGACTGGTAGACGTCGAGCGCGTCACCGGCGTCGTACGTGGCGTGGAAGTACATGCCCTCCTGGAGCGGGGAGAGCGGCCAGATGTCCGCGACCGGCAGCCCGGCGACGGCGTGGACGCGGGCGGTCTCCTCCTCGGTGAGGTCGAGTCCGCCGAGCGGGGCGGGAACCACCGGCTCCTCGGGGGTCTGGGGAGCGGCGGCGGTCAGCTGGGCGAGGAGCGCCTGGAGCGCGGGGTCGACGGCCGCGCCGGACTGCTGCTGCGCGGCCAGGACGGCCTGGAGGGCGGCCGCGGCCTGGCCCGCGTCGGACGCGGAGACGGTCACGCCGTCCGCGGGCGCGGCCCCGGCGGCCGGCTCGGGCCCGGTCGGCGCCGCCGCCGCGGCGAGGGCCTCGGGCGTGCGGTGCTCGAAGACGTCGCGCGGGCTGAGAGCCAGGCCCTGCTCGCGGGCGCGGGTGGCGACGGCGATGGAGGTGAGGCTGTCGCCGCCCAGGACGAAGAAGTCGTCGTCCGCGCCGATCCCGTCGATGCCGAGGACGTCGGTGAACACGGCGCACAGGGCGCGCTCGCGGTCGTCGCGGGGCGCGCGTCCGCCGGACCGGGGCGCGGCCTCGGGTGCGGGCAGGGCGTTCTGGTCGAGCTTGCCGCTGGGCGTCAGCGGAAGTTCGCCGATGACGACGAGGACGCTCGGGACCATGGTGGCGGGCAGCGCGTCGGCGAGTCCCGTCCGCAGCGCCTCGACGTCCGGGTCCGTGCCGTGGGCGGGGACGGCGTAGCCGACGAGGGCGCCGTCGCGGGCGATCACGGCCGCGCGGGCGACGCCGGGCAGGGCCGCGAGGGCCGTCTCGATCTCGCCGAGCTCGATGCGGTTGCCGCGGATCTTGACCTGGCGGTCGGTGCGGCCGAGGTACTCGACGCTCCCATCGGCGCGGCGGCGCACCAGGTCGCCGGTGCGGTACATCCGCTCCCCCGGCGCCCCGAACGGGTCGGCGACGAACCGCTCGGCGGTCAGCGCGGCCCGTCCGTGGTAGCCGCGGGCCAGTTGGACACCGGCCAGGTACAGCTCGCCGGGCACCCCGTCGGGCACCGGGCGCAGATAGGGGTCGAGAACGTGGAGGCGGGTGTTCCACACGGGGTGGCCGATCGGCACGGCCTGCTCGGTGGCGCCCTCGTAGGGGAAGTGCGTCACGTCGACGGCCGCCTCGGTGGGGCCGTACAGGTTGTGCAGCGGTACGGGCCCGTGCCCGGGCCGGGACGTCAGGTCCCGCCAGCGCCGCGCGTCGGCGCCCATGAGCGCCTCGCCGCTGCAGAACACGCGGCGCAGGCTCGCCGCCCAGTCGGGCGCGTGCGGGGTGGCCTCCATGGTCTGCACGTACGCGGCGAGCATCGACGGCACGAAGTGCAGCGTCGTGACGCGCCGGGCGTGGATCAGCTCGGCCAGATAGACCGGGTCGCGGTGGCCGTCGGGGCGGGCGAGGACGACCGTCGCGCCCTCGGTCAGCGCCCAGAAGAACTCCCAGACCGACACGTCGAAGCTGGCCGGCGTCTTCTGCAGCACCCGGTCGTCGGCGGTCAGTCCGTACGTGCCCTGCATCCACGCGAGGCGGTTGACGATCGCCCGGTGCGGGACGGCGACGCCCTTGGGGCGGCCGGTGGAGCCGGAGGTGTAGATCAGGTACGCGGGGTCGCCGGGCCCGGCCGGGCGCGCGGGCGCCGCGGCGGTGTCCTCGACCGGTTCGAGGCCGTCGACGACGAGGGGGGCGAGGCCCGGTACCGAGGGCAGCCGTCCCGCCGCCTCCGCGGTGGTCACGACGGTCCGCGTGCCCGAGTCGGCGAGCATGAACGCGACCCGGTCGGCCGGGTAGTCGAGGTCGACGGGCAGATAGGCGGCGCCCGCCTTGAGCACGCCGAGCAGCGCGACCATCAGCCGCGCCGAGCGGGGCACCGCGACGGCGACGTAGCTCTCGGGACCCGCGCCGCGCGCCCGCAGGCGCCGCGCCAGCTCCTCGGCCTGACGGTCCAGTTCCGCGTACGTCAGCGTGGTGTCCTCGAAGACGACGGCGGTGGCGTGCGGGGTGCGGGCCACCTGGTCGGCGAAGAGCGAGGCGAGGGTGGCGTCGGGGACCGCGTGGTCGGTGGCGTTCAGTTCCGCGAGGCGCCCGTGCTCGCGGTCGGAGAGCAGGCCGATGCGGGCGACGGGGCGGCCGGGGTCGGTGACCAGGGTTCGCAGCAGGGCCACGAAACGCTGGGCGAGCACGGCCACGGTGACGTCGTCGAGGTGGGCGGCGTGGTGCTTGAAACGCAGCAGCAGTCCGTCGTCGCCCGGCTCGACGACGAGCGCCAGCGGGTAGTGGACGGCGTCGAACACCTCGGCGCCGGTGATGTACGGCTCCCCCGCGTCCTGGCCGTCCCGCACGTCCCCGGTCGGGTAGTTCTCGAACACGACGAGCGTGTCGAAGAGTTCGCCGCCGCCCGCGACGCGCTGGATGTCGGCGAGTCCGAGGTGCTGGTGGTCGAGGAGCGCCGCGTGCTCGTCCTGGACGCGCCGCAGGAGGTCGGCGAGCGGCTCGTCGGGGCGCAGGGTCACGCGGGCCGGGACGGTGTTGATGAACAGGCCGACGGCCGAGTCCAGTCCCGTGACCTCCGTGGTCCGGCCGGACACGGTCGTGCCGAACACCACGTCCTGGCTGCCCGTCAGACCGCCGATGAGCAGGCCCCACAGGCCGTGGACGACGGTGCTGAGGGTCAGGCCGTGGGTCCTGGCACAGGCGGTCAGCGCGTCGGCGAGGTCGCGCGGCAGCCGGGTGTCGACGTGGCCGGGCTCGGCCGTCGCGTCCGGGCCGGCGTCCGCCGGGGTGGGCGCGGGCAGCCGGGTGGGTCCTTCGAAGCCGTGCAGCGCCCGGCCCCAGGCCTCGCGGGCGGCGGCGCGGTCCCGGCCGGCCAGCCAGGCGAGGTAGGGGCGCGGGTCCACCGGGGCCGGCAGGTCCAGGCCCCGGTGGGCGGCGGTCAGTTCGCGCAGCAGGACGGAGACGGACCAGCCGTCGGCGACGATGTGGTGCAGGGTGAGCAGGAGCCGGTGGCGCGGTCCGTCGGTGATGAGGGTGGCCCGCAGCAGGGGCGGGTGCCCGAGGTCGAACCCCTCGGCGCGGTCGGCGCGCAGGAGGTCGTCGAGTCCGGTCACGGAGGTGTCGGCGGTGCGCCAGGGCAGGGTGAGCCGGTCCGCGAGGCGCTGGACGACCTCGCCGCCGGGGAGCTGGCGGAAGGAGGCGCGCAGGAGCGGGTGCCGGTCGAGGAGCGACTGGAGGGTGCGGCGCAGCAGGTCCGGGTCGACGGGTCCCGCGAGGTCGAAGAGCTCCTGGACGACGTAGAGGTCGGCCGCGTCGTCGTCGAACTCCGCGTGGAAGAAGAAACCTTCCTGGAGCGGGGAGACCGGCAGGGCGTCGTCGTCGAGGGAGACGGACGTCACGGGCCGTGCGGGTTCCGCGGTCTGGGCCGCGCGGGCGAGCGCCGCCACGGTGCGCCGCCGGAACACGTCGCGCGGGGTCAGCGCGAGACCGGCTTCGCGGGCGCGGTTGACCAGCTGGATGGCGACGATGCTGTCGCCGCCCAGCTCGAAGAAGCTGTCGTGGACGCCGACCGCCGGCAGGCCGAGGACGTCGGCGCACAGCCCGGCGAGCACGGTCTCGGCCGGGGTGCTCGGCGCGTCGGCGCCGGTCGCGGCCGCCACGGCCGTCCACTGGGGCTCGGGCAGGGCCTTGCCGTCGAGCTTGCCGTTGGGCGTCAGCGGAAGCGGCCGCTCCAGGACGACCACGGCCGAGGGCACCATGTGGTCGGGGAGTTCGGCGGCGACGCGGGCGCGCGCGGCGGTCACCGCGGCGTCGGCGCCATCGGGTGCTCCCCCGTCCGCGACGAGATAGGCGACGAGGCGCTTGACGCCCCGGTGGTCCTCGCGGGCCAGCACGGCGGCCTGGGCGATCCCGTCGCAGGCCATGAAGGCGCTCTCGACCTCGCCGGGCTCGATCCGGTGGCCGCGGATCTTGATCTGGCCGTCCGCGCGGCCGAGGAACTCCAGGTTGCCGTCGGCGCCCCAGCGGACCCGGTCGCCGGTGCGGTACATGCGGGTGCCGGGCGCGCCGAACGGGTCGGCGACGAACCGCTCCGAGGTCAGCGCGGGGCGGCCCAGATAGCCGCGGGCCAGGCCGCGCCCGGCGACGTACAGCTCGCCCTCGGCGCCGACGGGGACGGGACGCAGCGCCGTGTCGAGCACATAGGCGCGGGTGTTGGGGTCGGGGCGGCCGATGGGCGCGGGGCCCGGCCTGCCGGGCTCGGCGGGCCAGAGCGTGGAGTTGACGCTGGCCTCGGTGAGTCCGTACGCGACGACGATCCGCACGCGCCCGGACCAGCGGGCGATCAGCTCGTTCGGCACCGCTTCGGTGCCCACCACGAGGACGGCGCCCTCGGGCAGCTCGCACTCCTGCGGCAGCGCCGAGACGAGCGACGGCGGCAGGATCATGTGCGTGGCGCGGTGGTGCGCGATGTAGTCGGTGAGCGCGGGTCCGGCGACGCGGCGCTCGGCGGGGACGACGATGATCCGGCCGCCGACGCACAGCGACATGATCAGGTCCCAGACGGTCACGTCGAAGCCGACGGAGGCGAACTGCACGACGCGGCTCGTGGCGTCGATGCCGATCCGGTCGGTCGCGGTGGCGACGAGGCTGCCGACGCCGTCGTGCGGGACGACGACGCCCTTGGGGCGGCCGGTGGAGCCGGAGGTGTAGATGACGTACGCGGCCCGGTCCAGGGCGAGGGGCAGGTCCAGGTCGGCGGGGTCCTGCGCGGCGCGGGCGGCCGCGGTGTCCGGGGCGTCGAGCAGGAGGAGGGTGACGCCCGCCGACTCCGGGAGTTCTCCGGCGAGTTCGCGCACGGTGAGGACGGTGCGGGCCCCGGCGTCGTCGAGCATGTAGGCGATGCGGTCTCGGGGGTGGTCGGCGTCCAGCGGGAGGTAGGCGGCGCCCGCCTTCATCACCGCGAGGAGCGCCACCACGAGCTCCGGCGAGCGCGGCAGGGCGACGCCGACGACGTCCTCGGCACGGACCCCGCGGGCGACGAGGAGACGGGCGAGGCGGTTGGCCTCCGCGTTGAGCCCGGCGTACGTCAGCTCTCGGTCCTCGCACACCAGCGCCACGGCGTCGGGCGAGCGGCGGACCTGGGCCTCGAAGGCGGCGGGCCAGGAGAGCTCGGCCACGTCGCGGGGCGCGACGCCGAACTCGTCGAGCAGGCGGGCGCGTTCGGTGCCGTCGACGAGGTCGAGGCGCCCGACGGGCAGTTCGGGGTGCTCGGTGAGGGCGTCGAGCAGGGCGAGGAAGCGGCGCTCGTGGCCGTGGAGCGTGGGCTCGTCGCACTGCTCGGCGTCGGCGTCGAGGTGGACGCGCAGGCCGGTGCCCGAGGCGTACGCGGAGACGCTGACGACGAGGTCGCTGACGGGGCCGAGCCACGCCGGGTGGAGCGCTGCCTCGTGGCCGGGGAAGTCCAGGTCACCGCCGAAGGGCAGGATGTTGACGGTCGGGCCGACCAGTTCCGGGACGCCGTCGACCAGGCCGAGCTCCCTGGCCAGGTCCTCGGCGCGGTAGCGGCCGTGCGTGACGGCGTCGTCCATGGCCCGGCGCACGTCGGCGGCCAGTGCGGCGCCGGTGGTGCCGGGGCGCACGGACAGCCGCAGCGGTACGACGTTGGACACCATGCCGGGCACGGCCCGGGTCTCCTCGTCGTGGCGTGCCGAGACGGGCAGGCCGAGGACGAGGTCCTGCTGTCCGCCGGTGCGGTGCAGATAGGCGGCGACGGCGGCGACCAGCAGGTGGGAGAGGCGTACGCCCGCGTCCGCCGCGGCGGTGCGCAGCCGGGCGGTGCGGTCGGGGGCGAGTTCCGCGGTGCGGCGGATGCGGCGCGTCATCAGCGAGGGGGCGCGCTCGACGAGGCGTGCGGGCTCGGGCCGTCCCGCCATGCGCTCCAGCCAGTAGGCGCGGTCGGCCGCGTGCTGGGCGGAGGTGCGGTACGCCTGGTCCGCGGCCACGAGCCGGGACAGGGGGGCCGCGGGGGCGGCCGCTCCGTCGCCCGCGGTGTAGAGGTCGCCGGCGCGGCGGGTGATCAGGGCGGCGGCCATGCCGTCGGCGACGATGTGGTGGTAGCGCTGGTACCAGAGCAGGTGGTCGTCCGCGAGCCGGAGCACGGCGTGGGCGAACAGCGGGGCGTGCGCGAGGTCGGCAGGACGCTCCCGCTCGGCCGTCATCCAGCCGGTGGCCGCGCCGGGCCCATCCGCTGCTGCGCGCAGGTCGACGACGGGGATGTCGACGGCGTGGCGCTCGGCGGTCTGCCGGGGCGTCCCGTCCTCGGCCGTCACACGGACGTGCAGGGCGTCGGCCTCCTCGACGGACCGGCGTATGGAGTCGATGAACCGTTCCAGGTCGACGTCGCCGCGCAGTTCGAGGACGAACGAGATGTTGTAGGCCGAACTCTCCGGCTCGATCTGCTGAGCAAGCCAGATGCCGGCCTGCCCGCCGGTGACGGGCGTCCGGGCGGCGGAGGTCCGATCCGACTCGGCGTCAAACATCTTCGAAGGGCCTTTCCCTGATCATGCGACGGTGAGAACTCGTGCCGAGACGGCCGGCGTCGACGACGCCGGCCGCGCCCGGTCGGCCGGAGGCGTGCCTTCGCGCGGGTGTCCGGCGGCACCCGGCATGAAGGGCTACTCGATGTCCGCCATCAGCGGTTCGATCTCGTCGATGGCGTACGGGATGGAGAGGACCGTGTTGAAGGAGAACGCGGCGCCGATGTCCGGGTCCTGGTAGGGCACGAACACGTCGCGCTTGTCCTGGTGGACCTTCAGCTTCTTGTACAGCGCCTCGGCCTTGATGCGGTCGTTGGCCTCGGTGCTGGAGGTGACCCAGACGAGGCGGTCGGTGTCGAGGACGTCCAGCTTCTCGGCGCTCAGCTCGGCGACGTTCCAGCCGGGCTTGGCGAGCTTGTCGATCTGGGGCTTCAGCTTGAAGCCGAGCTCGGAGAAGAAGATCGCCTTGGGGTCGGTCTTCGTGAACGCCGAGTACTTGCCCGCCTCGAAGCTGTCGGCCACGGCGAGGGTCTTCTTCGCGAACTCCGGGTGCTTGGACCGGACTTCCTTGAACCGCGCGTCGACGTCCGAGATCAGCTTCTCGGTCTCCTTCGGCTTGCCGAGCGACTTGCCGATCTGCCGGGTCATCGTCTGCCACGGCGCGCCGTAGTCGGCGTGGCCCTTGGGCTGGGCGACGACCTCGGCGATCTGGGAGAGGGTGTCGTACTGCTCCTTCTTCATGCCCGAGTACTGGGCGATGATCAGATCCGGCTGGAGCGCCGCGATCTTCTCCATGTTGTACTCGTCGCGCTCGCCGACGATCTGCGGCTTCGCGGACCCCCACTTCTCCTTCGCCCAGGGCCACTTGCCGTACGGCTTCTCCTTGAACCAGTCCACGGCGCCGACCGGCTTCACGCCGAGCGCGAGCACCGCGTCCTGGTCGGAGAGGCCGAGCGTGACGACCTTCTTGGGCGCCTTGTCGATCGTCGTGCTGCCGTACTTGTGCTTGACCGTCACCGGGAAGGCGGCCGAGTTCGCACCGGCCTCACCGGCCGACTTCGTGTCGGAACCCGACGTGTCGCCACCGCCCCCACAGGCGGTCAGGGCGAGCGCGGCGACGGCGGCGACGGCGGCGACGGCCACGCGGGGAACATGCCTGACCAACCTCGTCAGCACCGGACGTGTACCAGCGGACACGGACTTTCCTTTCACAGGGGTTTTCACAGTGCGCGCCTCGTCCCCCGGGGCGGCGGTGCCACCGGGGAGACGAGGCGGTGTGCGTGGGGGGTGGTTCGGGGGTTTCCCTAGCGGGGTGCGGCGATGCCGTCGGCGACCTGGCGGTCCTCGTCGGCGGGCCGCAGGTTCCCGCCGACGATCGATTCGAGGATCTCGCCGACCCTGATCGCGGTGTTCGACAGGAGCGACGAGGTGATGCCGTGCGTGTGCTCGGTGCCGCCCTGCAGATAGATGCCGCAGCGCAGGGCGGCATCGGCGGCGACGCGGTAGTCGCGGCCGACCTCGACCCGGCCCTCCTCGTCGCGCCGGCAGTAGCCCTCGACCTCGCCGAGCAGGCCCAGCGGGTCGGCGGGCCGGTAGCCCGTGGCGTAGACGACGACGTCGGCGTCGAGGGGCGTCTTCTCGCCGGTGACCAGCGACTCGACCGTGGCCCTGACCCGGTCGGGGCCCTCGACGACGTCGGTGAGCCGGGAGACGTTGAGGAACCGCAGCCGTTCGTTGCCGAGGACCTTCTCCTGGTACGACTGCCGGTAGAGGTCGTCGATCAGATCGATGTCCACCACCGAGTAGTTGGTGTTCCCGTGATAGTCGATCAGCTTGCGCTTCACGTCGTCGGGAGCGGTGAAGTACTCGTCGACCGCGGCCGGGTCGAAGATCCGGTTGGCGAAGCTGCTGTCGTCGGCGGGGCTGTAGCCGTAGCGGGAGAAAACGGCGCAGACCTCCGCATCGGGGAAGTTCCGGTGCAGATAGGCCACGTTCTCGGCGGCGCTCTGACCGGCGCCGACGACGATGAAGCGCGACGGACTGGTCCCCTCCAGCGTCTTCACGCGCTTCAGGAAGTCGGAGTTGTGCCAGACGCGGTCCGTGCGCTCGATGCCTTCCGGCATGTACGGGCGCAGACCGGTGCCGATCACCAGATTCCGGGCACGGTGGACGACCAGCTCCGAGCCGGACCGGGCGGTCACGTCCACGTACTCCACGACCCCGTCGCGCACGACCGGCTCCACGGCGACGACGTCGTGCCCATAGGACACCATGTCGTCGACCTTCTCCGCCGCCCACTCGAAGTAGTCGTGGAACTCGACCCGCAGCGGGAAGAGGTTCTTGTGGTTGACGAAGTCGATCAGCCGGCCCCTGCTCTGCAGGTAGCACAGGAAGCTGAACTCACTGGCCGGATTCCGCATCGTCACAAGGTCCTTGAGGAAGGACACCTGCATCGTCGCGTCGTCGAACAGCATGCCGCGGTGCCAGCCGAACTGCGGCTGCCGCTCGAAGAAGTGCGCGGTGACCGCCTCCTGCCTGCCGACGCGTGCGTTGTGCTCGCTCAGTGCGATCGCCATGGCCACATTGGACGGCCCGAAGCCGATACCTATGAGGTCGTGGATCACCGGTGCGTCGCCAGGAAGAACCTGAGACATGTCACTCCCATCGTGCGGGACAGCCGCCTGTCAGGCGTCGAAAAAGTACGGGGCAGGGCACACCAACGACCGGCGCCCCAGTGGAACTTAGGTAAAGCTAACCTGATCTGGCAAGCCTGTCGACACGCCGGGCAGTCGGCCGGCGCCACAGAAGCGCAGCGCACGACGCCGGAACCCCTTCCGACCTGGGCGACATTGCCTCATTAGGTAAGCCTTGCTTTACTTGACGCCGGTCAGTCGCTCTTCAGAGGAGGAACCCCATGCGGGTCGTCATGTTCGGATATCAGACCTGGGGCCACCGCACCCTCCAAGCGCTCCTGGACTCCGAGCACGACGTGGTGATGGTCGTGACCCACCCCAAGAGCGAGCACGCCTACGAGAAGATCTGGAGCGACTCGGTCGCCGATCTCGCCGAGGAACACGGCGTTCCCGTCCTCATCCGCAACCGCCCCGACGACGAGGAGCTGTTCCAGCGGCTCAAGGAGGCGGACCCGGACATCATCGTGGCGAACAACTGGCGTACGTGGATCCCGCCGCGCATCTTCGGGCTCCCCCGTCACGGCACGCTGAACGTCCACGACTCGCTGCTGCCCAAGTACGCCGGGTTCTCCCCGCTGATCTGGGCCCTGATCAACGGCGAGCCCGAAGTGGGCGTCACCGCGCACATGATGGACGACACGCTCGACGCCGGCGACATCGTGATGCAGCGCGCCGTGCCGGTCGGTCCGAAGGACACGACCACGGACCTCTTCCACAAGACCGTCGACCTCATCGCCCCCGTGACGACCGAGGCGCTCGGCCGCATCGCCGCCGGGGAGACCGAGTTCACCCAGCAGGACCGCTCGCAGGCGAGCTTCTTCCACAAGCGCGCCGAGGAGGACATCCGGATCGACTGGACCTGGCCCGCCGAGGACCTGGAGCGGCTGGTGCGGGCCCAGTCCGCGCCGTACCCGAGCGCGTTCACCTTCCACAAGGGCAGGCGTCTGGAGGTCGTGACCGCGGTCGTCTCCGAGGGGCGCTACGGCGGTACCCCCGGCCGCATCTTCTACCGCGAGGGCGAGGGCGTGGTGATCGTCGCGGGCGCCGACGCGCGCACCGGCCGCAACCACGGCCTCGCCATCACGCGCGTGCGCACCGAGGACGGCCAGGAGCTGGCGGCGACCGACTACTTCCGCTCGATGGGCGGCTACCTCACCGGCCGCGCCTGACAGTTGCCCCCGCCCGGCGCCGCCGCGTGGACGTCCCGGTCCGCGCGGCGGCGCCGTCGTCTCCCGGTACGGCGCCGCACCCCGCACACTGGACCCGTCTGTCGCACCGCGTACGGAGGGAGCCGTATCCATGGCGGAGGAAACCGCGTCCGTGCCCGCCGAGCCCAGCGTCCTCGCGGTCTTCGCCCACCCCGACGACGAGTCCCTGTCGGCCGGCGGTGTGCTCGCCCGGCACGCGGCCGCGGGCGCCCGCACAGCCGTCGTCACGGCGACCTGGGCCGAGGGCACCCACCGCGCCGCCGAACTCGCCGAGGCACTGCGCCTCCTCGGCGCCGGCAGGCCCCGCCTCCTCGGCTTCGCGGACGCGCGCGTGCCGGAGTCGGCGCCCGGCGAGGCACGGCTGTGCGACGCGCCGCTCGACGAGGCGGTGCGTCGACTGGTGGCCCACATCAGGGAGTTCCGCCCGCGGATCGTCCTCACCCACGACGCGTACGGGGGACTCACCGGGCACCCCGACCATGTGCACACCCACCGCGTGACCGTGCTCGCCACCCGGGCGGCCGGACTCGACGGGCTCTACCCCGGCACCGGGGAACCCTGGCAGCCGCGCGCCCTCCATCTGGCGACGCATCCGCACTCGGCGGTCACGGCGCTCGCCGACGTCATCGGCGCGCGCAAGGCGGTGCACAGCACGCCCGACGAGGAGGTCACCGCCGCCGTCGACGTCACCCCTTGGCTGGAAACGAAGGTCGCCGCCGTGCTGGCGCATCGCAGCGAGGTGGAGCGGGGCGCCGTCCCCGCTCTCGTCGCCGGGCTCCCGCGGCACGTCCAGGAACGGGTGCTCGGCACCGAGTGGTACATCCGGCAGGAGACGGTCCCGCCCGCCGTGGCCGTGCGGGAGTCGACGCTCACCGGCTGAGCGGCCCGCCCCGACGGGCGGGCCCCGTCCCGGCACACGGCATCCGCCGCATCGATCAGGATTCGAGAAGCGCCGGTCAGCAGGCCGCGGCTAGCCTCATCGACATGGACATCACCATTCACACCACCGCCCTTCCGCACGTCGACCCGGACGCCTCGGTGGCCTTCTACCGCGACGCCCTCGGCTTCGAGGTCCGTAGCGACGTCGGCCAGGGCACCATGCGCTGGATCACGGTCGGCCCCGTCGGCCAGCCCGGCACGTCCATCCTCCTGGCGCCCCCGGCCGCCGACCCCGGCATCACCGAGGCCGAGCGCCGCACCATCACCGAGATGATGGCCAAGGGCACCTACGGCTGGATCCTGCTGGCCACCCCCGACCTCGACGACACCTTCGCGAAGGTCCAGGCGGGCGACGTCGAGGTCGTCCAGGAGCCGACCGATCAGCCGTACGGCGTACGCGACTGCGCCTTCCGCGACCCCGCGGGCAATCTGATCCGCATTCAGGAACTGCGCGACCAGGGCTGAGCAAGCCGACACGTTCGCCGAGAGGCGAGGAGGGGGAGTTCCCATGTGCCACCCCGCGTGGGCGCGGGCCCGTACCGCCGCGCAGCGCCTGAGCGACTTCGCCCGGCTGCGCCGGGTCCGCGACCGGATCGACCGGGAGTACGCGCTGCCGCTGGACGTCGAGGCGCTCGCCCGCGCCTCGGACGTCCCGGCGGGACGCCTCAGCCGGCAGTTCCGGCTGGCGTACGGCACGTCGCCGTACGGGTATCTGACGGCGCGCCGCATCGAGCACGCGACCGCGCTGCTGCGCCGTGCGGACCTCGCGGACGCCGAGGTCTGCGCCCTGGTCGGCTGGTCGACGCCGGGCACGTTCCGCGCCCGCTTCACCGAGCTGGTCGGCGTGCCGCCCGCCGCGTACCGCCGTGCCGCCCAGGGCCTCACGGGACCGGTCACGAATGAAGAAGCACTGCTCACCCACCCACAACTAGCGTGATGGCCATGACATTCATCGACTCCCTCACCCTCGACGTGGCCGACACGACGGCCGCCCGGAACTTCTACTCCGCCGCCTTCGGCCTGGACGACACGCTGCTGCGTCTGCGGGCCTCCGAGGCGCCCACCACCGGCTTCCGCGGGTTCACGCTGTCGCTCACGGTGTCCCAGCCGGCCACCGTCGACAGCCTCGTCGGCACCGCCCTCGACGCCGGCGCCACCTCGCTGAAGCCCGTCGCCAAGTCCCTGTGGGGATACGGCGGTGTGGTGCAGGCCCCGGACGGGGCGATCTGGAAGGTGGCGACCTCGGCGAAGAAGAACACCGGCCCCGACACCCGCGCGATCGATGCCGTCGTCCTGCTGCTCGGCGTCGAGGACGTGGCCGCCAGCAAGCGGTTCTACGTCGACCAGGGCCTCGCCCTGGCCAAGAGCTTCGGCCGCGTGTACGTCGACTTCGCCACCGGCACCGGCCCCCTGAAGCTCGGCCTCTACCGGCGCCGCGCCCTGGCCAAGGACGCCGGCGTCTCCATCGAAGGAACCGGATCGCACCGCCTCACCATCGGCGGCGGCACCGAGCCCTTCACCGACCCGGACGGATTCGCGTGGCTCCCCACGAAGACGCGGGAGGAAGTATGACGAGCGCGCCCCCGCGCGGACACGAGGAGAGGCTGCGGGACACCCGCGCCCGGCTGGAGAACGACGTCGACCTCTGGGTCGCCACGTCGGGCTCCCCGGGCGGGGCGCACCTCATCCCCCTGTCGTTCCTCTGGGACGGGACCGCGTTCCTCGTCGCGACGCCGCGCGCCTCGGTGACCGGCCGCAACCTCCTGGCGGACGCCCGGGTACGGCTCAGTCTCGGGCCGACCCGTGACGTGGTCGTCGTCGACGGGGTCGCCGAGCCGGTGGACCTCGCCGGCCTCGGCCCCAAGGCGGGTGACGCGTTCGCTCAGAAGACCGGGTTCGACCCGCGCGAGCTCGACGAGCCGTACCAGTACTTCCTGATCCGGCCGCGCCGCGTGCAGGCCTGGCGCGAGGCGAACGAGCTGCGGGGCCGCGATCTGATGCGGGACGGCAGCTGGCTCGGCTGACCGGCGGCCGGGGCCCGGAGAACCCGGTTGCCGTGGCGGGACGGCCCTGACAAGGTCACGCCATGCCTACCTTCTCCGCGTACGACGGAACCGAGCTCGCCCACCACGTGATCGGGGGATCGAAGGGCGCCCCGCCCGTGGTGTGCCTGCCCGGCGGGCCCATGCAGGCCTCCGTCTACCTCGGTGATCTCGGCGGTCTCGCCGCGCACCGGCCGTTGGTGACGGCGGACCTCCGGGGCACCGGGGAGTCCGCGGTGCCGGCGGACACCGCCTCGTATCGCTGCGACCGTCTCGTGGACGACGTGGAGGCCCTGCGCGAGCACCTGGGCCTCGACGCGATGGACCTGCTCGCGCACTCCGGCGGCACGAATCTCGCGCTGCTGTACGCGGCCCGTCATCCGGAGCGCGTCCGCAGGCTCGCGCTGATCACACCGAGCCTCGCGGCCGCGGGCATCGCCGTCCCCGGGACGGTCCGGCGCGAGACGGCGCTGCTGCGCGAGGGCGAGCCGTTCTTCCCCGCCGCGTTCGCCGCCCTGGAGGCGGTCGTGGCGGGCCGTGGCACGGCCGAGTCCTGGCAGGCCATGGCGCCCTTCGCGTACGGCCGTTGGGACGCGCGGGCCCAGGCCCATCACGCGGCCGAGGACGAGCAGCGCAACGACGAGGCCGCGGCCGTCTACGGCTCCGAGGGCGCCTACGACCCGGACGCGCTCCGCGCCGCGCTCGCCCGGTTCCGCGCCCCGGTGCTGCTGCTCGCCGGCGAGGTCGACCTCAACTCGCCGCCGTCCGCCGTGGCCGAACTCGCCGCGCTCTTCCCGCACGCCGAACTCGTCGTGCAGAGCGGTGCCGCGCACTTCCCCTGGCTCGACGACCCCGAGCGCTTCGCGGCGACCACCGCGGCGTTCCTGGCCTGAGCCCGGGGGTGTCCGACGCACCCCCGGGGCCCGGGACTCACCAGATCCGGACGCGCTCCGCCCGGTCCAGCCACAGGCCGTCGCCCTCCGCCGTGCCGAACGCCTCGTGGAACTCGTCGAGGTTGCGGACGATGTTGGCCCGGAACTCCGGCGGCGAGTGCGGGTCGATGGTGAGGTACTGCTGCTCCTGCTCCTTGCGGCGCTTGGTCCGCCAGCAGTACGCCCAGTTCATGAAGAGCCGCTGCGAGCCCGTCGCGCCGTCGCGCTCGGGCATCGGCGCGCCGTCGAGCGCGATGAGGTAGGCCGTGTGCCCGATGGTCAGGCCGCCCAGGTCGCCGATGTTCTCGCCGACGGTCAGCGAGCCGTTGACGAACTCGCCGGGCAGGTTGCGCGGCGAGAAGGCGTCGTACTGCTTGACCAGGGCCTTCGACTTCGCTTCGAACGCGGATTTGTCGGCGGCGGTCCACCAGTCGTTGAGGTTGCCCGCGCCGTCGTACTGCGCGCCCTGGTCGTCGAAGCCGTGGCCGATCTCGTGGCCGATGACCGCGCCGATGCCGCCGTAGTTCTCGGCGGGGTCGGCGTCGGGCGAGAAGAACGGCTTCTGCAGGATGCCCGCGGGGAAGCAGATCTCGTTGGTGCCCGGGTTGTAGTACGCGTTCACGGTCTGCGGGAGCATGAACCACTCGTCGCGGTCGACCGGCGCGCCGATCTTGCGCAGCTCCCGGTCGGTCTCGAACGCGGCCGCGGCCTGCGCGTTGCCGAGCAGGTCGTCGGCGGAGACCTCCAGCGCGGAGTAGTCGCGGAAGGTGTCCGGGTAGCCGATCTTGGGGCGGAAGGTGGCGAGCTTCTCGTAGGCCCGCTCCTTCGTCTCGTCGGTCATCCAGTCGAGCCGCGCGATCGACTGGCGGTAGGCCTCCAGGAGGTTGGCGACGAGCTCGTCCATCATCGCCTTGGACGACGGCGGGAAGTGCCGCGCGACGTACTCCTTGCCGACGGCCTCGCCCATGGCGCCCTCGACGTGGGCGACGGCGCGCTTCCAGCGGGCGCGCAGCTCCGGGGTGCCGTTCAGGGTGCGGCCGTAGAACTCGAAGTTGTTCCGGACGAACTCGTCGGACAGGTACGGGGCGCAGGCGCGCAGCACGCGCGTCAGCGTCCAGTCCCGCCACTGCTCGATCGGCACCTCGGCGAGGACCGTGGACAGGTGCGCGAGGTAGGACGGCTGGCGGACGCAGGTCTCCGTGATCGTGGCGTCCGAGCCGCCGAGCGCGGCGGCGTAGCCGCGCCAGTCGAACTCGGGCGCCAGCGAGGTCAGTTCGTCCAGGGTGGTGAGGTTGTACGTCTTCAGTACGTCCCGGGTCTCGGCCCGCTCCCAGTGGCCCGCGGCGAGCTTGGTCTCCAGGTCGAGCACGGTCCGCGCGGCGCCCGCCGGGTCGGCGTGCTCGCCGAGGGTGAGCAGCTCGGTGAGGTAGCCGACGTACTTCTCGCGGATCTCGGCGAACTTCTCGTCGCGGTAGTACGACTCGTCGGGCAGGCCGAGGCCGCCCTGGCCGATGTTGAAGAGGTAGCGGTCGGAGTCGCGGTCGTCGGAGTCGACGTACGAACCGAAGAGGCCGGAGCCGCCGACGCGCTCGAAGCGGCCGAGGAAGGCCGCGAGCTCCTTGGTGTCCCGCAGCGCCGCGACCTCGTCCAGCAGCGGCCTGGCCGGGGCGAGCCCGCGCGCGGCGATGGCGTCCTCGTCCATGAAGGCGGCGTACAGGGCGGCGATCTTCCGGGTCTCGTCGGAGGCCGCGTCCGCCTCCGCCGAGGCCTTCGACGCCAGCTCCTGGATGATCGTTTTGACCTGTTGCTCGGCGGTGTCGGCCAGCTGTACGAAGGGGCCCCAGCTGGAGCGGTCCTCGGGAATGGGCTCGGTGTCGAGCCAGTGGCCGTTGACGTGTCCGAAGAGGTCGTCCTGGGGTCGGATCTCGGGGTTCATGCCCGGTCGGGCGTCATCCAGAATGCTCATCCACGCAGCCTATGCGAGCGATCTGCCCGGTACGACGGGGTGCGGCAGGAAGCGTCCGGTCCGCTCCTCCCCGGCGTTCGGGTCACGGCCGGGCGACGTGCGCATCAACTCGCGCACAAAACATCCCAATAGGAGCGATAAAGTATCGCGTCAACCGTCGTACCCCTGTGACACCCAGGAGATCATCCGTGACCGTAGCCATCGCCCCGTCCGAGGATGTCACCGAATCCCAGGACGCGCCCGCCGTCGCGCCGGACGCCACCGCGGCCCCGGACGTGGACGCGGCGGCCCTGGTGGCCGAGGACGCCCGTGACTTCGGGGCCTACGCCCGCACCGGCGGCTGGGCCTTCGGTCTGAAGGTCGCCCGGAGCGTGCGCCCGGGCGGGCAGAGCGCCGGCGAGACGCCGAAGGTCTCGGCCAAGGAGTTCGCCGAGCTGGCGGGCTGCTCGGCCGACCGCGTCATGCGCTACTACAAGGCGTGGGACAAGGCGGCCGACGACGGGATGGTGCCGCACTTCGAGGCGCTCTCCCCCGGCATGGACGTCGAACTGCCCGACGCCGACGTGTGGTTGTCGTACTACACCTCGCGCTCCAGTGCCCTCACCCAGCGCGGCGAGGCGATCACCGAGGCCGCCGAGGCCGAGGGCATCCGCCCCACCAAGGCCCTGGAGGTCGCGGAGAACCCCACCGCGCTGCGCGCCGCGATCCTCGCCGACCCCGGCACCGCCGAGGCCGCGCGCAAGGCGCTGATGGACCGCCTCGGGGAGGACCCGGCGCTGCGCACCGAGCTGGTCCGCGACATCGTGCGCGCCGATGACCTCAAGAAGGCCGTGGCCGCCGAGGCCAAGGCCGGCGACCGCGTCGACTACGTCCGCCAGATCGTGGAGAAGGGCCAGGTCAAGACCCCCGCGGGCCAGATGATCGACGCTCCGGCGGAGCTGCGCGAGGAGGCCGAGCGCCATCTGTCGCTGATCGACGAGCTGGACGACGGCGAGGAGTCCGGCGAGTGGGCGCGCGAGGCGTACGACACCGTGCGCGACATGGTCGCCCAGACCGTCCAGAGCGACCCGGGGCTGCGGGTGCAGGAGCGGCGCGCGAAGTTCTACAGCAGCCTGCAGAAGGCGACGAAGGTCTTCGAGGAGCTGACCTTCGACGACGTCGAGGACATCGACGACATCTACGAGGACGACATGGTCAAGCGCCTCGAAGACCTCCAGCAGGCGATCGGCGCGTGCATCTCGACGCTGCGGGCGGCGACGGCACAGGACCGGGCTCCGGCGCAGGCGCCGGCCGTGCCTCAGGAGCACGCCGTGCCTCAGGAGCAGGAGGAGGCCGCCCCGGCCGAGGTGCCGGGCCCCGTCGACGAGAACGAGTGGGACGGCTCCTGAGCCGCGTCTCCCCCGCCGTGCGGGCCGTGGCCGCCGTGCCGTCCCGTACGTCCAGGGGGTGACCTCCGGCCCGGCCGTAGCACTCAAGTCGTACGCGATGACCCGTAACGGGACGGATTCGCCGTACCGCCCCCGGCTCGTAGCTTCTTGATCACGTCAGATTCATGATCGATCGAGAGGCCTCGGATCCATGTACGGCAAGGCATTCGCCCCGGAGTACCAGGGCGAGCTGGGCGCGGAGCTGACCGTGAACTCCTCCTACGAGGAGGTCCTCGCGAGAGCGGGCCGCGCGCTCTCGCGGGCGGGCGGCCCGGCCGAGCGGGCGCGCGCCGCGCTCGCGTTCGCCGAGGCCTGCCGGCGGCTCGGCCGGATCGAGGACGCGGGGGCCGCCTGGCGGCAGAGCTACCGCAGTGCCCGGCTCGCCGGGGACACCGGCGCGATGGCCTGGGCGCTGTGGAGCGGCGGCACCCTGGCCCGGCAGTGCGGGGCGCTGCCGCTCGCCCGGCGACTGCTCGCCCACTCCGTGGACCTGGCCGCGGGCAGCGGCGACCGGCTCGCGCACGGCTACGCGCTCGCGGGCCTCGCCGAGACGGGCCGCATCCAGGGCGACTACGCGGCCGTCGCCGAGCTCCACGAGGAGCTGCTCGCGCAGGGGCGGGCGCACGGCGAGGCCCGGCACATGGTCTGGGCGATGACCGGCATAGCGCAGATGCACCGCAACCGTGGCGACCACGCCAAGGCGCTCGATCTGTTCGAGGAGTCCGTGCGGATCTCCGCCGAGGCGGACGACGCGCGCGGGCGCGCGTGGTCGCTGCGGGGCGTGGCCGACGTGCTGTCCCTGCGGGGCGAGCCCGACCGCGCGCTCGCGCTGCTCTCCGAGGCGGAGGGCGTGTGCCGGGAGATGGACCTGGCGAGCGCGCTCGCCTACAACCACAAGATGCGGGGCAACGTCCTGTACCGGGCGGGGCGTTACGCGGCGGCCCGCGACACGTACGCCGTCGCGCTGGAGGAGTTCACCGCGATGCACGAGCCGCGCGGCACCGCCCTGTCGCGGCTCGGTCTCGCCAAGTGCCGGGCCCGGCTCGGGCGCGACCGGGCGGCGACGCTCGCCGAACTGGCGTTACTGGAGGCCGACTTCGACCGCATGGGGCTGCCGCAGGCCCGGGACATGGTGATCGCGTTCCGCGCGGAGACGGAGAGGGGCAGGGGGACCGAAAGGGCCGCGACAGCGGCGACGGCGGAGGCCGTGACCGGGTAGGGAACCTCAGCCCGTGAGCGTGATGCGGATCCCCACCGTGCCCTTCAGGCCGCGCCGGAGCCTGCTGCCCATCAGGGTGAAGAAGCCGACGACCGGGTACTTGCGCAGGATCAGGGTGCGGTAGCGCGCGGTGACCTCGGGCGGGCAGATCTCGGCGGTGGCGGGCACCTGCTCGCCCGTCGGGTTGCCCCGCACGTCGCACGGTCCGACCAGGACGTCGGCGCGCCTGCGGATCCGCTTGACCTTCCAGGACTCCGTGGGCGTCCAGATGCCGAGCGCGTCACCGTCCCTGACGACCCAGACGGGGCTCGGCACCAGGGTGCCGTCCTTCCGATAACTGCTGACCAGCAGGTACTTTCCGGCGCTGAGCTGCGTCAGCAGGGTGTCGTCCATGCGGGGAGTCTAGGGCTCTCCCGCAGCCGCCTTCCGTAACCACTTAACCTGGTTACATGGAATCGCGAGCGCCGGCCACCCCGTCGACCCCCGGCATCCGGATGCGCTCCCACAGCGGGGCCACCTACCGCTTCGACCCCGGCGCGCTCTGCCTGGAACTGCTCACGACGGGCGGGCCCGGCGAGTTCCGGCAGTACGAGGTGCTGCACGCGCCGGCGGATCTGATCGCCTGGGCCGAGCGGTCGCGACTGACGCCGACGCCCGCGCTGAGGCCGTCCGAGGCGGAGGTGGCCGCCGCCCGGGAGCTGCGCGACGCGCTGTTCCGTGTCGCGACGGCCCGCGCCCAGGACGAGCGCGCGGATCCGGCCGACCTCGCCACCCTCAACTCCGCCGCCTCGCACCCTCCCCTGACGCCCGCCATCGCCGCGGACGGCACCCGTAACTGGGCCGCGGACGCCGACGGCACCGCTCTGCTCGCCACCGTCGCCCGCGACGCCGTCGACCTGCTCACCGGGCCGTACGCCCACCGCATCCGCGTGTGCGCGGCCGACAACTGCTCCCTCGTCTACGTCGACACCTCGCGCCCCGGCCGCCGCCGCTGGTGCTCGATGGAGCACTGCGGCAACCTCCACAAGGTCCGCACCCTGCGCGCGCGCCGCTCCGAGGACGGCTGAGCACCACCGGCCCCGCATGGCGGAAACCCGTGTCACGGGGTACCCAGGAAGAGCAAGGTGCATCTCCCACCGGAACCAGGTGATTCGTCGTGCCCAGGGCACAGATCAAGGACGAGAAGACCTACCAGGCACTGCGCCGCGAGGGCGCGAGCAAGGAGAAGGCGGCCCGCATCGCCAACGACTCCGGCGGATCGCGCTCGGCCACCGGCCGCAAGGGCGGCAAGGCGGGCGCGTACGAGACCCGCTCCAAGGAGGACCTCTACGGCGAGGCCAAGAAGATCGGCATCGAGGGCCGCTCCAAGATGAGCAAGTCCGAGCTGATCGACGCGCTGCGTCACCACTGAGGCATACCCGTCGGGCGCGGTTCCCTCGCACGCCGGGGGAGTTAACAAGATCACAACATAGATCGTTTACGGCCAGGGCATCGTGGCAGTGCAGTTGATCAATGAACGTGCACAGCACGCGCGCGGGTCGGGGGGTCCCGTGCGCTCTCACAAGGAGCGGCCATGCCCCAGGACGTACGGTTCGAGATCCCCTTCACCACCCCCGTCAGCGAGCACCTCGAGTACGCCAGGGAGCAACACCTGCGATGGGTGCGCGAGATGGGGCTCGTGCGCAGTCAGGGCGGTTTCGAGGAGTATCAGAGCTGGGACCTGCCGCAGGCCGCGATACGCACGTACCCGCACGCCTCCGCCGAGGACATGGTCGTCCTCATGAACTGGTTCTCGCTGGCCTTCCTCTTCGACGACCAGTTCGACGCCGCGCGGCCCGACCGGGCCGACCGGGTGGCCGACGTCGCGCGTGAGCTGGTCGCCACTCCCCTGCGCCCGGCGGGCAGTACGCCCCGCGTCGTGTGCCCCATCACGGTGGCGTGGACGCAGGTGTGGGAGCAACTGGCCGACGGGATGTCCCAGGCCTGGCGGACGCGCTTCGCCGCGTCCTGGGGGCGGTTCCTGGTCGCGCACTCCGAGGAGGTCGACCTGGCGGCCCGCGGCGACCGGCTCGGCCTCGACGCCTACACGGCGTTCCGGCGGCGCACCGTCGGCATCCACCACAGCATCGACGCGGGCGAGCGCAGCCGTCGCTTCGAGGTCCCGGTGCAGGCGCAGGCGCATCCGCTGATGCTGGCGCTGCGCGACGCGGCGGCGGACACCATCGGCTTCATGAACGACATCCACTCCTTCGAACGCGAGAAGCGCCGGGGCGACGGGCACAACCTCATCGCCGTCCTGCACCACGACCGCGGGTACGACTGGCAGGACGCCGCCGACGAGGCCGTACGGATGACGGAGGAGCGGCTGCGCGACTACGTCCGCCTGGAGTCCGAGGTGCCCGCGATGTGCGCGGAGCTGGGCCTCGGCGACGACGAGCGCGCCCGGGTGTGGATGGGCGTGGAGGCCATCCGGCACTGGATCAACGGCAACTACGAGTGGGGCCTGGTCACGGGCCGCTACTCCGCCCTCAAGAACAGCCCGGCCGCCGTGGCCGAGGAGCAGGGGCGCGGCTCGCTGGACGACCTGCTGACGGCCGTCTGATCCACGGTGCCCCCCGGACGCGGGGGCACCGCACCGCGCGCATGCCGCGTCGGCCGGACCGCGGGTGAGCGGTCCGGCCGACGGGTGTGTCCCACCGCCTGTTCGACGGGGTCTCAGGCCACCGCGGGCCTCGGGCGGCCCCGCGGTCTCAGATCGCCTGGGGCGTGAACTCGACCGGCAGGCGGTCGAGTCGGGTCTCCCAGGTGGAGGCCGTGGAGGTGAGGTCGCCGGCCGCGACGGCCAGGCGCAGCCCGTGCAGCCGGTGCAGCAGCACGTCGACGGCCGTCTCGATGATGGCCTGGCCGATGCCCTGCCCGGGGCACTCGTGCGCGCCGCCGCTGAACGCGAGGTGCGCCTTGTTGCCGTGCAGGTCCGCCGTGGCGTCAGGGCGGATCTCCGGGTCGACGTTGCCGGCGGCGAGGCCCAGGACGAGCAGGTCGCCCGCCTTCACCTGCTGACCGCCGAGCTCCAGGTCGGCCGTGGCGAACCGCCCCGGGCACACGGCCAGCGGCGGGGTGTTCCACATGACCTCCTCCACGACCGCGGAGATGTTCAGCTGTCCGCTGACCAGACCCGCCATGTGGGAGGGGTGCGTGAGCACCAGCTGGAGCACCCGGGCGAGCAGATTGCTGGTGGTGGTGTGCGCGGTGATCAGGACGAGCCGCAGATGGCTGAGGATCTCCTCCTCGTCCAGGTCGGCGTGATGACTGAGCAGCCCCGTCGTGAAGTCCGACCCCGGCTCCGCGCGCTTGCGTTCCGCGAGTTCGCCGAGGATCTTCATGATGCGGTCGTTGTGCGCGACCGCGTCCTCGCCGCCCTTGATCACCTGGGCGCAGGACACGGCGAGCTGGCGCCCCTCGCCCTCGGCCAGGCCGAAGAGCCGGGTGAGGACGAGCATCGGCAGGTACTCGGCGTACTGGCCCACCAGGTCGGCGTCGCCCGCCGCCGCGAACACGTCGATCTGCTTGTTCGCGAAGTGCGTGATGTGCCGCCGGATGCCCCGGCCCGCCGCGGCCTGAAGGTTGTCGGTGACCGCCGCGCGCAGCCGCCGGTGCGGCTCGCCGTCCTGGGAGACGCAGTCGGGGCGCCACGCCAGCATCGGGACGAGCGGGGAGGACTCCTCGATGCGCCCCTCCTTCCAGTCCCGCCAGATCCGCGAGTCACGGGCGAACTGCCGGGGGTTCTCCAGGACCCGCCGGTTCTCCCGGTACCCGAGGACCAGCCAGGCCGGCACGTCCCCTTCGAGTAAGACGGGGGCCACCGGGCCGTGCTTCTCGCGCAGCCGCCGGTAGATGGCGTGCGGGTCGTTGGACGCCTCGTCGCCGTAGAGCCGTGTGAGCGTGTCCGTACCGCCGTGCCGGACCGGGCAGCCTCCGGTGGTCTCGGGGG
>NZ_LIRJ01000248.1 GCF_001419745.1 Streptomyces silaceus
TGGCCGCCGGCGGCCAGGACGCGCCGGTAGATGTCGGTCTCCCTGCGGAGCACGGCCAGTTGGGCCTCGGTCGGCGGCACACCTGCCGCCTGCTTCACCGCGGCGGCGTCCCAGGGCGGCATCACCGCGGTGACCCGGGGGTCGTCGGCGAGCGCCGGGTCCGCGCCGAGCAGCGGCGAGGAGGTGAACGGCGTGGCGATGAGCGAGAAGGCCGCTCCGTGTGCGGTGTAGATCTCCACGACGTCGTCGTAGGCGCGGCCCGTCGCGGTGATCGCGTGTCCGAACTCGGCGCGCTGGGTTGCCTGGAGATGGGTCGTCAGGTCCTGGCCGAGCTGGATGCCGGGCGAGAGCAGATGGCTGCCGGAGCGCACGCCGAGCCTCTCGTGCGCGAACCGTGCCGCCTCCTCCATGACCCAGCCGGGCGCGCGCACATAGGTCTTGACGAAGTCCCAGTCGAGATCGGCGCCGCGCTGCAGGGAGCGCCTGAGCGCCGCCCTGCTGCGGTGGGCCCGGCCCATGCTGTAGGCGACGCGGGCGCCGTCCATGAGTTCGCCGGTGGTGAGCAGGCGGGGGCCGGCGAGTTCGCCGGAGAACACCGCTTCACGGATCCGCGCCTGTTCGTACGCGAATCCGCCGAGGGACACCGCCGTCGTGATGCCGTACGTCAGCTGTCCGACCGTCTGGCGTCCGCCGTACGTCGTCTGCCAGGGGTGCGTGTGCGTGTCCCAGAGACCGGGGACGACGGTCTGCCGTGAGGCGTCGACGCGGCGGTCGGCGGGGGTGCGGTGGGCGGCGCGGTGGGGCCGGACGGCGGCGATGCGGCCCTCGCGGACGACGATGTCGACGTCCTCGCGCACCGTCTCGCCGGTGCCGTCCCACAACTGCCCGGCGTGCACCACCAGTTCGGCGGGCTCGGGTCTGCGCTGGTCCAGGGGCACGCGCACCGTACGTGGGCGGCCTCCGTCGACCGCGATGAGGCGCAGTGCGGCGCCGGACAGATAGAGGAGTGACTTCGAGTCGCCCGACCAGGAGGGGTGGTCGGCCGGTTCACCGGAGAGGGTCCGCAGTTCGCCGCGCGGTGTGCCGTCGGCGGCCACCGGCAGCAGGCACAGCGTCGATTCGACGATCACGGCGAGCCAGCGGCCGTCCGGGGACCAGACGGGCCCGGAGTCGTAGCGGTCGGCGAGCGAGACGTGCGGGGCGACGGCGTGCAGGCGGTCCGCGCCGGTGTCGGCGTCGACGATCCGGATGAGGTTGTAGCCCTCGCGGAAGCGGAAGTTGAGGCGGTTGCGGTCGCAGAGCGCGAGGTACCGGCCGTCGGGCGACCAGCTCGGCCGGCCGGGAAGACCGCCCCCGCCGAGCGGTGCCACCAGCGCCCGCTCCTCGCCGGACGCGAGGTCGCGCACCATGAGGCGGCCGGTCATGTCCAGGGAGGCGAGCCGCTTCCCGTCGGGCGACAGCGCCGGATGCACGCGGCCGCCGGTGGCGAGGGCGGTCTCGGTGCCGGTGGCGAGGTCGCGCCGGTACACGCCGAGCAGTCCGTCGCGGTCGTCGGCGTACACCAGGGACTTGCCGTCCCTGGCCCACGTCGGGCCGAGGAGGTAGCCGGTGGCGGCGGCCCGGTGCAGCCGCCGGGGCGGCCGCCCGCCCGATGCGGGCGCGAGCCAGAGCGAGTTGAGGGCGGCGAAGGCGATCCGACGGCCGTCGGGCGACAGCGCGGGCAGGTGGATGCCGCGAGCCGGGCGGACCCGGCCGAGGCCCAGGTCGTACTCCTTGACCCGGTAGCGCGGGCGGTCCACCGGCAGGGTCGCGTCGAAGGGGATCGCCTCGGTGCGGCCGGGATCGTCGGGGCGTACGAGGGTGAAGCGCCCGTCGACGGTCAGCAGGAGTCGTCCGTCCGCCGTCCAGCGCGGCGGCACCGGCGCCAGGTCGCCGGTGATCGCGACGGGCTTCCCGTCGACGACGAGAGTGCAGGAGGGGGTGGGGGACGGCGTGGTGCGCAGATACGCGAGGCGAGTGCCGTGCGGGGCGAGGGCGGGGGTGAGGACCTGCGCGGTCCCGGTCTCGGTGTGGACGACGGTCACGGGTCCCTCGCCGTCCGCGGGGACGGCCGCGACGGTCCGCGCGTCGAGCGAGGTGCCCTGCGCTGTGGTGACGGTCCTGCCGCGCACGAACAGGATCCGCTTCGCGTCCGGCGACCAGGTCGGGTCGAAGTCCTCCCACGGCCCGTCCTGGAGCGGCCCGTCCTGACCGGGCCGTCCGGTCACCCGGGTGATCTCGCCGCTGGCGAGGTGCAGGACGTGGACGCGGTAGGAGCCGCCCTCGACGGGGTCGCCGCCGCGCTCGGAGGCGAAGGCGAGGCGCGAGCCGTCGGGCGACCAGGCAGGGCCGCGGTCGTCCCAGGGCCCTTCGGTGCGCTGCCGCAGCCGCGTCCCGTCGGCGCGCATCGTCCAGAGGTGGAAGCCGCCGTCCCGGTAGGCGCAGAACGCGACCGACGTGCCGTCCGGGGCGTACACGGGCCGGTTCGGTTCCAGGTCGGCCGGGGTCAGCGGCTCGGCCTCGCCGCCGTCGCGGGGCAGGGACCAGAGCGTGGCCTGCGCCTCGACGACCAGCCGGCCGCCGGTGGGCGAGAGGGTGGCCGCGCCGTTGGTGACGCGGGTGAAGGAGAGGGGCACGGTGGTGCGCGGCCGCGCCGGTGCCGGGGCGCTCCCCAGGGCGACGAGCGCCCCGGAGGCCCCGGCGGCGGCGAAGAGCTGACGACGAGACAGAGGCAACACGGTGTCGTTCCGGTCACATTCCATGACACAGCACACTTGCCCATCGGCAGGGCCGTGGACAACACCCCACGGCGACAACGCGCCGGTGTCGTCCTACGTGTCGAACTCACCCAGCCAGGAGCGCTCCAGCAGGTGCTTGGGCAGATACGGCGACGACGTGTCGACGGGGAAGCCCGCGTCGTGCGCGATGCACGCGATGGCGAGCGGGCCGAGTGCCACGCGGCCGAGCGGCGGAGTGCCGTCCGGGCCCGTGGAGCCGTCGGTCCGGTCGCTCCAGTAGCGGTCGTGATGCGTCAGCGCCTCGGCGAGTGCCTGGGCGAAGGCGTCGCGGTCGCCGCGGATCATCCGGTGGAAGACCTCGACCGGCTGGTAGTCGATCAGGTTGAGGAAGTCGCTCGGGGTGCGGGTGGCCACCTGGGGGTGGGAGGTCTCCATCGTGGCGATCAGGTGCTGGACGACGTCGTCCATGGGGCGCCTGAGCCAGTAGGCGCGCAGCGTCTCGATCCAGTGGAAGACGTAGTCGTCGGCGGGCGCCGCCCCGCGCAGTTCGTCGAGGGGGACGTGGCACAGCCGCAGCAGCCGCTCCTGTTCGCGACAGACGACCGCGAAGTAGAAGGCGTCGAGCCAGGCGCGGGCGTGCGCGGCGGGTGCGGGGCCGGTGGCGGGCAGGGGCAGGACGCGCTCCGCGACGCGGCACTCGACCGTGCCCTGGCGGGCCGTCGCCGCGGCGAACAGCGCGGAGCCGGTCTGCATGGCCCACACCCACGCCTCCCAGGTCTCCAGGCGCGCGCCGTCGGGGTCGTCCGCGCAGCGCGCGTGGCTCAGTTCCTTCGTCACGTCGAAGGCGCGGCCGAGGCCGCCCGGTACCTGGACGAGGCGGGCGACGTCGTCG
>NZ_LIRJ01000249.1 GCF_001419745.1 Streptomyces silaceus
GAGCAACCATGACCCTTCCCGCCCCGCTCACCGGTGTCGTCCCGCCCGTCTGCACCCCCCTGACACCGGACCGCGAGGTGGACACCGCGTCCCTCACCAGGCTCGTCGACCACCTGGTCGAGGGCGGCGTCGACGGCCTGTTCGTGCTCGGCTCGACGTCGGAGGTCGCGTACCTGACCGACCGGCAGCGCGCGCTGGTCCTGGACACGGTCGTCCGGCACGTGGGCGGGCAGCTGCCGGTCCTGGCGGGCGCGATCGACATGACCACCCCCCGCGTCCTGGACCACGCGCGGGCGCTGGCCGGGGCGGGCGCGGACGCGGTGGTGGTCACCGCGCCGTTCTACACGCGGACCCATCCGGCGGAGGTCGCCCGGCACTTCCGGCTGGTCGCGCGGGGCTGTCCGGCGCCGGTGTTCGCGTACGACCTGCCGGTGTCCGTGCACACCAAACTGGGCGCGGACCTGGTCCTCGAACTGGCCGAGGAGGGCGTGCTCGCGGGCCTGAAGGACTCCAGCGGCGACGAGGGCGGCTTCCGCGCCGTCGTCCTCGGCAAGCGGCTGGGGCTCGCGAGGTTCAGCGTCCTGACGGGGTCCGAGGTGACGGTCGACTCGGCGCTCGCGATGGGCGCGGACGGCGTGGTCCCGGGTCTCGGGAACGTGGATCCGGCCGGGTACGTCCGCCTGTACCGCGCCTGCCGCGAGGGCGACTGGGCGCGGGCGCGGGCCGAACAGGAGCGGCTGTGCGGCCTGTTCGGCATGGTCGCGGCGGGCGACCCGGCCCGCATGGGCGGCAGCTCGTCCGCCCTGGGCGCCTTCAAGGCGGCCCTGCACCTGCGCGGCGTGATCACCTTCCCGACCACGGCGGACCCCCAGATCCCGCTGTCCCCGGAGGAGACGAAGACGGTGGGGAAGCACCAGGCCCGACTCGTAGGCCACGATGACCAGTTGGGCGCGGTCCCGGGCGCCCAGCTTGCCCATGATGCGGCTGACGTGGGTCTTGGAGGTCAGGGGGCTCAGGCCCAGGGTCTCGGCTATCTCCGTGTTGTTGAGGCCGCGCGCGACCAGGCGCAGGACCTGGCGCTCCCGCTCCGAGAGTCCGTCGGGGCCGCCCTGGCCGGGCGTCACCGTCAGCCGGGTGTCCGGGGTGCGCAGGACGCGGGCGATCAGGCGGGCCGTGGGGCCCGGCGACAGGAGGGACTCTCCGGCGGCCACCGTGCATCAGGACCTTCACGCCCGCCAGGTCCTCGTCGGCGGCGAGCAGCCGGGTCGCCTCGATGCCGTCGAGGTCGGGCATGCGGATGTCCATGACGACGAGGTCGGCGCGCGCGGAGCGGGCCAGGTCGACCGCCGAGCGGCCCGTCCCCGCCTGGGCGACGACCTCCATGTCGGGCGCCGAG
>NZ_LIRJ01000025.1 GCF_001419745.1 Streptomyces silaceus
CGCGGGGACGAGCCGGGCCGCCCCGGCCCGCAGCGCCCGGTCCAGCGCCCGCATCCCCTCCGCTCCCGTGAACTCCCGCATGCCGGTGCGCCGTTGGTATCCGGCACGCTCGTCCTCGCCCATCAGGGCGTCCACGCCGCCGACCCGCCACAGCGGCCAGGCCAGCGAGAGGGTGCGGCCGAAGGCCCGGCCGTCCCGCACGCGGGCGTCACGCCACTGCGCGTAGGAGTCGAGGAAGCGGTTGGCCGCCGCGTACGCGCAGGCGCCGAAGTCGCCGACGACCGAGGCGATGGAGGAGAACACGACGAACAGGTCCAGCGGCTCGTCGGCCGTCAGGGCGTCCAGGAGCCGCACGCCGTGCGCCTTCGCCGACAGGAGTTCCGTGAAGCGCGCGAGGTCCGTGTCGAGCAGGGTGCCCTGGTCGGCGGCGCCCGCGAGGTGGAAGACGCCGTCGAGGCCGCCGAAGCGCTCCTTCGCCCGGGTCACCGCCGCGCGCAGGGCCACGGCGTCCGCGGTGTCGGCGGTGACGAGCAGCACCTCCGCTCCGGACTCGGCGAGTTCGTCGGCGGCCGTCCGCGCCTCGGGAGCCCCGGCCGAGCGGCTGACCAGCACGAGGCGGGCCTGGTACGCCGACGCGAGGTGACGGGCCAGCTCCAGGCCGATGCCGCCGGTTCCCCCGGTCACGAGGTACGTGCCGTGCGGCTTCAGCGGGTCGGAGCCGCCGTCGGCCGGAGCGAGGACCTCCGCACCGCGCAGGGCGCGGACCTGGCGGCCCGCCGCCGAGTGGCGCACCTCCGCGCCGGCGAGCCTGCCGCCCTGGGCCAGTTCGGCGGCGAGCAGACCGGGCAGCTCGCGCCCGTCGGCCAGGCCGTCCGCACAGGTCACGGTGAACACTTCGAGGTGCGGCAGCACGCCGGTGGTGGAGAGCGCGAAGCCCGCCGCGGCCTCCTGGTCGGGGCGCGGCCCGTCCGCCGTCTCGGACAGGACGTAGGCGCAGCGCACCCGCCCGGCGGGCCGGACCGCGTCGACGGCGCGGGCCAGCGCCCGCAGCGAGCCGAGGCCGCGCGCGAAGGCCGCGTCCAGCGCCTGCCCCGCCGCGTCGGCCGCGCCCTCGCGGCCGTAGGGGACGGGCGCGGTCGTCAGACCCCACAGGTGGACGACGTCGAGGGAGCGGACGCCGTCACGCGTCAGTTCCGTCAGGAGCCGCTCGAAGTCGGCGGTACGTGTCGGGTCGACGGTGTACCGGTCGGTTCCGGTGCGGGCGAAGGACGTCGCGGCCCGCACCTCGACGACACGCCGTCCGCCGGGCAACGCGGCAAGGCCACGGGCCACGGAGTCGGCGCCCGCGTCGGTACCGGTCGTGGCGTCGCCCAGGACCAGGAGCGCGTCCGTGTGGGCGGGTGCGGCCGGGGCGAGGTCCCGGTCCTGCCAGGCCTGCCGGTAGAAGAACGGTTCGGTGGCACCGCCCGCGGAGACGGCACCCTCCCGCGGCTGTGCCGGGGCGGCGTCCAGGCGACGGCCACCGAAGTCGTCGATGCGGACGAGTTCGGCACCTGACTCGTCGAGGATGCGGACGTCGAAGCGCCGCAGGTCGGACGGGGACGACGCATCGCCGCGCGCCGGGGTGGCGTACGCGTAGCAGGTACGGGGCAGCCGTGCGGCGGGCGTACGGATCTCCAGGGCGCCGAGGCTGAACGGCACGGCGAGGCCGCGGCTCTCCTCCGGTGAGGGCAGGTCCGCCCAGTGGCAGGCGCGCAGGGCGCCGTCGAGCAGGGCCGGGGGCAGCAGCTCCGCCGCGCCGGCCGGGCCCGCGTCCCGGTCCATGCCCGGGTCCGTGTCCGGCAGGGCGAGGGCGACGAGTGCGCCGCCGTCGCCGTAGTGGACCTCTTCGATGACGTCGAAGGCCGGTCCATAGCCGAAGTGGGCGGCACGGTAGGCACGTTGGACGTCGGCGTCGTCACGGTGGTGCGGGCGGGCCGCGCGCAGCGCGTCGAGGTCGACGGGCGCCGCGGATTCGGCGCGCCGTCCGGCTGTCGGCGCGGACACCGTGCCCCGCACGTGCACGGTGCGTTCGGTGCCGTCCGACGTCCAGACGGTGAAGGCCAGTTCGGCGGGGTCACCGGCGCGCGCGAGGCTCACGTGGACGTCGCGCGGCGCGTCCCCGATGACCACCGGGCGTCCCCAGAGGACGTCCCGCAGGGCGGAGGCGCCGTCGAGTCCGGCGAGCCGGGCCGCGCCGCGCGCCATCTCCAGGCAGACCGTGCCGGCCAGCAGCCCGCGCCCCTCGATGACGTGGTCGCGCACCAGGGGCTCGTCGGGCCGGAAGGTCCTGCGGAAACGGATCTCGTCGACGGTGGATTCGTTGGCGTCGACCAGCGGGTGGAGGCGGGCCGCCACCGCCGCGCCGAGCCCGTCCGCGCCCGACCGGTCACCGGCGGGCACCCAGTGGCGCTCGCGGGCGAACGGGTACAGCGGCGCGGAGACGCGGCGCGCGGGCGTTCCCTCGGCGGGGACGAACGTGTCCCAGTCCGCCGTGCCGTTCCGCGTCCAGCGCGCGGCGAGCGCGAAGGCCGGACCGTCCTGCTCCGGCCGCGCGGTCCCGGCCGTGTCGGCCGAGAGGAGCAGGCCGGGGCACGGCGCGCCGTTCTCGTGGGCGCGCAGGGCGCGGACGAGCGCGGCGCCGTCCTCGGCGACCACGGCGAGGCGTTCCTCCATCACCTCACGCCCGCGCTGGAGCGTGTGGGCGAGGTCCAGGGCGCGGACGTGGTCGCGTTCGGCGAAGTCGGCGAGGCGGCCCGCGTACACGCGCAGCCGTTCCGCGTCGCGTGCCGAGAGCGGGAAGACGAGCGGCTGTCCGAAGCGCTGCCCGGCGACGGGCTCGGCGGCACGCTCGGGGCCGCCCAGGTGCTCCTCGATCACCAGGTGGGCGTTGGAGCCGCCCGCGCCGAAGGAGCTGAGCCCGGCGCGGCGGGGCTCTGGGCCGAACGCGCCCTGGGGCCGGGGCCATGCGGCCGCCTCCCGCTGCACCCGGAAGGGGGCTCGGCCGAAGTCGATGTTGGGGTTGAGCTCCTCGGAGTGCAACGAGGGCACCAGGCGCCCGTGCTTGAACTGGAGCAGCACCTTGGTGAGCCCGGCGATCCCGGCGGCCGATTCGAGGTGCCCGATGTTCGACTTGACCGAGCCGATGGGCCGGCGCTCCTCCCGCCCCGCGGCGGTGCCGAAGACCTTGGCGAGTCCGGCGATCTCGATCGGGTCGCCCAGGGAGGTGCCGGTGCCGTGGGCCTCCACGTAACCGATGTCGGCCGGGCCGAGGCCCGCGCCGTCCAGTGCGCGGCGCACGGTGTCGGCCTGCGCGTGCGGGCTGGGCACGGTGTAACCGTTCGTACGGCCGCCGTGGTTGACCGCGTGGCCGCGGATCACGCCGTAGATGTGGTCGCCGTCGCGCTCGGCGGCGGCCAGCGGCTTCAGCAGCACCGCGCCGACGCCCTCGCCCGGCACGTACCCGGTTCCTCCGGCGCCGAAGGCACGGCACCGGCCGTCGGCGGAGACGAAGCGGCCCTGGCTGAGGAAGACGTACTTGTACGGGTGCACGGAGAGGTTCACGCCGCCCGCGACGGCCATCTCGCTCTCCCCCGCGCGCAGGCTCTCGCAGGCCAGGTGGATCGCCGTCAGGGACGACGAGCACATGGTGTCGAGCGCGAGGCTCGGCCCGGTCAGGCCCAGGGTGTAGGAGACGCGGTTGGCGATCGAGGCGAACGACGAGCCGGTGACGCGGATGCCGCCGCGCTCCGCGTCGGCGGCGCCGTACAGCTGGTACTCGCCGTACATCACGCCGACGAAGACGCCGACGCCGCGCCCGGACAGCTCGTCCCTGCGGTATCCGGCGTCCTCCAGGACGTGCCAGGAGTTCTGGAGGAAGAGGCGCTCCTGCGGGTCCATCAGCTCGGCCTCGCGGGGCGAGATGCCGAAGAAGAGCGGGTCGAAGCGGTCGACGTCGTTCAGGAAACCGCCCCACTTGGACGAGGCGCGGCCCGGCGCCGCGGGGTCCGGGTCGAAGTAGCGGTCGTGGTCCCAGCGGTCCGCGGGGATCTCCGTGACGCAGTCGCGGCCCGCGGCGAGGTTCTCCCAGAACGCTTCGAGGTCGTCGGCCATGGGGTAGCGCCCGGTGAGCCCGATGACGGCCACGGCACCGTCGTCGCCGGGAGCCGGGGCGGGCGACGAGGTGTCCGCGGGCGTCGGCCGGGGCGCCCGCACCACGGTGGTGGTGGCACGCGGGGCCACGGGTGCGGCAGCGGCCTCCCGCGCGCCCGCCAGTTCGCCGAGGCGTGCGGCGTGCTCCGCCGTGAAGTAGCCCGCGAGCTCCGCCAGCGTCGCGTACTCGAAGAACAGCGTCTTGGGCAGGTCGTCGAAGTGCCGTTCCAGCTCGGCGTTGAGCTGGGTGATGACCAGCGAGTCGATGCCGTAGCGGTCGAAGGGCGCCTTCAGGTCGATCTCGGCCGGGTCGAGCTTGGTGCGCCCGGCGAGCAGTTCACGCAGGAAGGTGCTCGTCCATTCCGTCAGGTCCGCGTCGGACGGCTCCGCGCCGGCCGCTCCCCCGGCCGCGGCGGGCCGCGGGTCCCTCGGCACGGGAGCGGGTGCGAGCGCCGCGGCCACGCGGTCGGGGTCGCCGTGGCCGACGAGGACCGCGCCGTCGTGCCGGCTCAGTGCCTCGTCGAGGGCGGCGAGGCCCGTGGCGGTGGGCATGGGGGCCAGGCCGAGGCGGTGCCGCATGGCCCGTACGGCGTTCTCGTCCTGGCGCATCCCGCCGTCCCGCCACAGCGGCCAGGCCAGGGACAGGGTGCGGCCGGAGCGCAGGCCCGCGTCGGCCAGGGACCGGCGGCGCTCGGCGAAGGCGTCGAGGAAGGCGTTGGCGTACGCGTAGTCGCTCTGTCCGGCGTTGCCGAAGACACCGGCGATGGACGAGAAGCAGACGAAGAAGTCCAGCGGGTCGTCGGCGGTGAGCCGGTCCAGGTGGACGGTTCCCCGCGTCTTGGCGGCGACGACCTCGGTGAACTCCTGCCAGGTCTTGTGGAGGAGGTAGGAGTCGCGCAAGGTGCCCGCCGCGTGGACCACCCCGCGCAGCGCCCCGTGGTCGGCGCGGACGGCGTCGAGCAGGGCGCGCAGCTCGTCCTCGTCGGCCACGTCCGCGCGCCGGAAGGTGACGTCGTGTCCGGCCGCGCGGAGCGCCTCGACGCGCCGCTCGGCCTCGGGCCCCGGGTCGGTCCTGCCGGTCAGGACGAGGGTCGCGGCCTCGGTGCCGCTCGCGAGGTGCTCGGCGACGGACAGCCCGAGACGCCCGGCGCCACCGGTGATCAGGCAGGCGCCGCGCCCGATGGGCACGGTGCCGCGCTCTCCGTCGGCGGGCGCGTCCAGGCGCCGGAACCGGCGTACGTGGCGGACGCCGCCGGTGTGCCGCGTCTCGGACTCGCCGTCGCCCGGCGCGGCCAGTTCGGCCACGAGGGCGCCCGGCGTCGGGGTCGCGGCGTCCAGGCCGACGAGGCGGAGGGTCAGGCGCGGGTTCTCCAGCGCGGTGGTGCGGGCGAAGCCCGCGAGGGCGGCCGTGGTGGGGTTCGCGCCGTGCGCGTCGGTGCGGTGGGCGATCAGCAGGGCCGTGCGCGGGCCGCCCCGGCGCGCGAGGAGGGCCTTGGTCAGCGCGAAGACGCCGTGCGGGCCGTGGTCGAGCAGGGTGGGCGCGAGCGCGTCCGCGGGGTCGCTCGCGGAGCACCAGGTGTGGAGCACGGCGGCGGGTGTGCGGTCCGTCGCGGCGAGGCGGTCGAGGAGCGCGGCGAAGTCGGCCTGGCTGCCCGGGTCCACGGTGAAGTGCCCGCCGTCGGCCTCGGTGAACTCCGTGCCGGGGGTGACCAGGACGACCTCGGGGTCCGTGTCACCGGCGGTGCGCAGGGCGTCGACGAGTTCGGCGCGGGACGCGGGGCCGTGCGCGAGCAGGAGGTACGGGCCGGGGGTGGCCGCGGGAGGCTCCCCTGTCGCGGCCACGGGCTGCCACTCGCTGCCGAACAGCGCGGTCCCGGGCTGTCCGTGTTCGGCTCGCAGCGTACGTACGGACAGGTCACGCAGCCGGACGAGCGGCGTTCCCCCGGGGTCGAGGACGTCGACGTCGGCCTTGGTCTGCTTCTCCCCCGCGCCGTGCGCGGGCAGCGTGACGTGGACGAGGCAGCGCGGGGTCAGCGGCCCGAACACCTCCACCTGGCCGACCGCCAGCGGCAGATACGTGGTGCCGTCGTCCTCACGGGCGGCGAGCAGACCGACCACGGCGTGCAGGGCTCCGTCGAGCAGCGCGGGGTGCAGGGTGAAGCCCCCGATGGCGTCGTCCGGGCCAGGCCCTTCACAGGACTCGGCGTGCGCGTCGGGGAGTTCGAGGACGCCGAAGGCCTCCGCGTCGCCTCGGCGCAGCTCGCGCAGGGCCCGCATCGCCGGGCCGTAGTCGAGCCCGCGCTCCCGCAGCAGGGCGTACAGCTCGGGCGCGTCGAGCAGGTCCGGACAGCGCCCGGCGAGTACGGCCGGGTCGACGGGGGCAGGGCTGTCGCCCTGGCCGCGCGGCGCGAGTTCGCCTCGCGCGAAGACGTCGGGTCCGCCCGTGCCGTCGCCCGCGCCACCGGTGACGGCGAACCGCGCGCCGTCGCCGTGCGGGGTGAGCCGGATGTCGACCGTGCGCGGCCCGCCCGCGAAGGACAGGGGCCGCTCGAAGGAGACCCTGCTCAGCGAGACACCGCCCGCGCCCACCCGTGAGAGCGCGAGGTGAGCGGCGGCGCGGGCCATCTCCAGGTGGCCGACGGCGGGCATGATGGGCTCGCCGTTGACGCGGTGGTCGGCCAGGTAGAACTCGTCGCCGGTCAGCGAGGTCGTGTAGCGGTGCTCGGCAAGGGTGGAGACGTTGGCGCCCAGCAGCGGGTGCAGCGCCCGCGGTGCGCGCTCGGCGGCCTGCACGGACGCCGGTCCGTCCGGGGAGGGGGTCTCGGGGTCGAGCCAGATCCGCCGGCCCTCGAAGGGGTAGGTGGGCAGCGGGACACGACGGCGGCGCTCGTCGCCGTAGAAGGCCGGCCAGTCGACGTCCGCGCCGCGCAGCCAGGCGGTGCGCACGGCGTCCAGGAGCGCCCGCCCCGCGAGCTCCGCGCCGGGCGTGAACGTCCGCTGTTCTCCCGGGACTTCGCCGTCGCCGGTCATGCAGCCGGGTGCGGAGCGCTCGCGCAGGGCGCGTACGGCGTCGGCGCGGTCGGCGCACACGACGGCCCGGCGGTAGCGGTGGGCCTGACGGCCGAGGGCAAGGGTGTACGCGGTGTCGGCGAGGTCCGTGTCGGGGTGCCGGTCGAGGTGGTCGGCGAGGGCGTCGGTCAGGGTCTCCAGGGCCGTCGCGGTCTTCGCGGACAGCACGAGCAGCTGCTCGTCGCGCGGCGAGGGGTCGGTGGGCAGCGGTCGCGGGGCCTCTTCGAGGACGGCGTGCGCGTTGGTGCCGCCGATGCCGAAAGAGCTGACGCCCGCCCGCAGGGGTCCCTCGGCGGTCCAGGGCGCGGTCTCGGTGCTGACGTAGAACGGGGTCGCCGCGAAGTCGATGGCGGGGTTGGGACGTTCGAAGTTCAGGGTCGGCACCAGGGAGCGGTGGCGCAGCATGAGCGCGGTCTTGATCACGCCGGCCACGCCGGCGGCGGCGTCGAGGTGGCCGACGTTCGACTTGAGCGAGCCGATGGCGCAGAAGCCGGTGTCCGGGGTGCCGCGGCGGAAGGCGTCGGTGAGCGCGGAGACCTCCACCGGGTCGCCGAGGCGGGTGGCGGTGCCGTGCGCCTCTACGTAGGAGATGCTGTCCGGGTCGGTGCCGGAGACGGCGTGTGCCTCGGCGACGACGGCCGCCTGTCCCTCCTTGCCGGGGGCGGCGTAACTCACCTTCAGGGAGCCGTCGTTGTTGGTCGCGGTGCCCTTGATGACGGCGTGGATCGTGTCCCCGGCGTCGAGGGCGTCCTCCAGGAGCTTGAGGACGACGATGCCGACGCCGTTGCCGAGCACGGTGCCGCTCGCGTCCGCGTCGAAGGTGCGGACGCGGCCGTCGGCGGAGAGGATCGCCCCCTCCTCGTACAGATAACCGCGCGTCTGCGGGAACTTGACGGTCACGCCGCCCGCGAGCGCCATGTCGCACTCGCCGTTGATGAGCCCCTGGCAGGCGAGGTGGATGGCGACCAGGGAGGTCGAGCAGGCCGTCTGGACGCTGTAGCTCGGGCCGCGCAGGTCGAGCTTGTAGCTGACGCGGGTGGCCAGGAAGTCCTTGTCGTTGCCGACCATGACCTTGAAGTGGTCGGAGGTCGTGGTCTGGTCGATGCGGGGCAGGACGTTCTGCTGGAGGTAGGTGTTGATGGCCGCGCCGCCGTAGACGCTGATGAGTCCGTCGTAGCGGCGCGGGTCGTAGCCCGCGTCCTCCAGCGCCGTGTGGCAGCTCTGCAGGAACAGGCGCTGCTGCGGATCGACGACCTCCGCCTCGGCGGGGGTGAACTCGAAGAACCCGGTGTCGAAGAGGTCGGCGCCGGGCAGGACGCCGTGCGCCCGGACGTAGGCGGGGTCCCGGCGCAGCGCCGCGGGGATGCCGGCCGCGGCGAGCTCGTCGTCGTCGAACCGCGAGATGCCCTCGCGGCCCTCGCTGAGCAGCTCCCAGAACTCCCCCACGCTGTCGGCGCCCGGGAAGCGCCCGGCCATGCCGACGATGGCGATGTCGTTCCCGGACACTTCGGTGCCGTCGTGCGAACTCACGGTCGTTCCCTCTTCCCTTGCTGCTCGGCTCCGGGGGCGGTGGTCGGTCGGCTCAGAGCGCGGCGAACCGGGCCGCGCGCTCGCGCAGCAGCGCGGTGGTCTCGGACATCAGCTGTTCGGCGATCGCGTCGACGTGGCGCGACTGCCAGGACTCCAGGACGGTGCCGCGCACCCAGGAGTTGAAGGCGCCCAAGGCGGGCCCGCAGTAGATCAGGTAGTCGACGGTCCGGCCCTCCTCGCCGCGCAGCGCCAGCTCGAAGCCGCGGTCGAGGTAGGTGCGGAAGGCGTCGGCCATGTGCCGCTTGGGGTCTCCCCCGGTGGCGGCGGGCGCCTCGGGGAGCGGTCCGCGCAGGAACTTCTCCTCGATCTGCCGCCGGGTGGGCCCGTCGATGTCGTCGAGGCGGTCGTGGCGGCGCCACAGCTCGTGCAGCTTCCCGGCGCGCGCGGGCAGGAAGACGCCGCGCTTGACGACCTGGGCGCGTACGCCGAGTTCGAACATCTCGGCGGCGGGGGCGAGGGCCACGTCGTGGACGTCGAGTTCCTGGAGCAGGTCCTTGACGGCCGGGCTGGTGGCCGCCTCGGGCGTGCACTGGTTGATGGAGCCGGTGAGCAGGAAGTCGGCGCCGAGCAGGAACGCGGCGGCGGCGGCCTCGGGGGTGCCGATGCCGCCGGCCGCGCCGACGTGCACCCGCGGGCCGGTGCCGGCGGCGGCGTCGCGCAGCCGGACGACGGCGGGCAGCAGCGTGGCGAGGCTCCCGGCGGCGTCGTACCAGCCGGAGCCCACCTCGACGCACAGGTCGTCGGCCAGCGGCACGTCCGCGTACCGGGCGGCGTCGTCCTCGGACACCTGCCCCGCGTCGACCAGGCCCCGGACGAGGGGGCGCGGGGCGGGCGCGAGGAAGGCGGCCGCCATGTCGGTGCTGGACACCTTGGCGAGCACCCGGCCGCCGCGCAGCCGGTACTTGACGAGGGCGGGCGTGATCCGCAGGAAGCCGGACGCCTCGACGGTGCGGACGCCCTTGCGCAGCAGGAGGTCGACCAGCGCCGACTCGCGCTCCGGGGCGGCGTGCTGGTGCGACAGGTTGGCACCGTGGGCACCGTCGGCGCCGAGGCGGGCGCGCACCGCGTCGAGGCCCGCCTCGATCTCCGGCTGGGAGAGTCCGCCGGTTCCGAAGAAGCCCATGCCGCCGGCCTTGGCGAGGCGTACGAGGAGGTCGGCGCCGGAGATCCCTCCGTACATGGAGCCCGCCAGGTAGGCGTACCGCAGGCCGTAGCGCTCGCGGAAGGAGGCGGCGCCCAGTGCGGAGGGGCCGGACTCCGTGGGGCCCATCGGGGCGGCGGGCACCACGGGTTCGGTCTTGACGGCGGGCGCGGGCTGCTCCGTGGCGGGCGCGGGCTGCTCCGTCACCGGTGCGGTCACGGTGACATCCGCGTCGTCCCCGGTCAGCGGCTCCGCCTCCGCCTTGATCTTCGTGACGAGCTTGCGCAGCACCGCGCCGGGTCCGAGCTCCCGGAACTCGAAGTCGCCGTGGGCCATGAGCCGGCGGACGGTGTCGGTCCACCGGACCGGCGAGGCGATCTGCCGGGCGAGGAGTTCCTTGACCTGGCCCGGTCCGTACGGCCGGGCGTGCGCGTTGGCGATGACGGGGATCGCCGGGTCGCGCAGCGCGAAGCCGTCGAGGTAGCGGCCGAACTCCTCGGCCGTGTCCCGCAAATAGCGGGAGTGGAAGGGCGCGCTGACGTTGAGGGTGACGTAGTGCGCGCCGATCCCCTCGAACGCGGGCTTGGCCCGGTCGATCTCGTCGGCGGGTCCGGCGAGGACGAACTGGGCGGGGGCGTTGTGGTTGGCGATGTCCAGGCCGGTCAGGCCGTGCTCCGCCAGCGTCCGCTCCACGGTGGCGAGATCGCGGCCGAGGACGGCGGCCATCCGGCCGCCCGCGGCCCGGCTCATCAGCTCGCCGCGGCGCGCGACGAGCCGCAGCCCGGTCCCGAAGTCGAAGGCACCGGCGGCGAACAGGGCGACGTACTCGCCGAGGCTGTGCCCGACCAGGTAGTCCGGCGGGGTGGGGTCCTCGCGTCGCGTGCGCAGCCAGGTGAGCGCGCTGACCACGTACAGCGCGGGCTGGGTGAACTGCGTGAGCTTCAGCTCGCGGCGCGGGTCCTCGACGCACAGCTCACGGATCGAGTACCCGAGTACCGCGTCCGCGAGCGCGGTCTCCTCGGGGAACTCGTCGAAGAGGTCCTTGCCCATGCCCTTGGCCTGGCTGCCCTGGCCCGGGAATCCGTACACCTTCATGACGCCGTCCTTGGGCTCGGGGGATGCGGGGGGCGTGGCAGGTCCGGAGGGCCGCGCGCGCGGCGGCAGTGCGGCGCGCACCGCGGCCAACGACCGCACGTCGTCGCCCAGCGGGCCGAGCAGCGGCAGCGACCGTGAACCGGAGCCCGCCGGCAGGCCGTTCCTGGTGAAGTTGTGCAGGGTGCCGGACGGCCCGAGGTCCACGTACTGGAAGGGTCCGCGCCGTTCGAGTCCGGCGAGGGTCTCCTGGTACGCGATGGGTTCCCTGGTCGCCCGCCACAGGTGGTCGACCGTCATCCGGTCGACCTGGCCCGCGGTGGCGCAGGACACGACGGGGATCCGCGGCGGCCGCAGCTCCGTCCCCGCCATGACGGAGCGCAGCAGCGGCTCGCCGGCGTCCATGTGGCGCGAGTGGAACGCGTACCCCACCGGGACGCGATGACACACGACCTTGCGGGCCCGCAGGAGGTCCTCGGCCGCGACCAGGTCGTCGTGGGTGCCCGAGAGCACGAAGTGCCCGGGGTAGTTGCGGGCGGCGACCTCGGTGCGTGCGCCCAGGAGCGGGATCTCGTGGTGCAGCGCCACGTCGTCGAGGACGGCGAGCATGCCGCCGCGCGGCGCGTCGCGCAGCACGGCGGCCTGGCGGACCAGGAGCCGTACGCACTCCTCGGCGTCGAGGACACCGGCGACGACGGCCGCGGTGAACTCGCCGAGGCTCGCGCCGAGCAGCAGGTCGGGGTGGATGCCGTGGTGGGCGAGGGTGTCGGCGAGGGCGAGTTCGACCATGACGATCGCCGGGTGGGTGAACCGGATGTCGTCGAACGGTTCGGCGCGGCCCCGCCCGGGTGCGTACAGCGTCGCGAGGACCGACTCGCCGAGCTCGGCGGCGGCCGCCGCGTCGAGCCGGTCCAGGGCGTCGCGGAACACCGGCTCCGCCTGGTACAGGGACCAGCCCATCCGGCTGTACTGGGAGCCCTGGCCGGAGAACTGGAAGACGACGGGCCGGTTCAAGCGCGTTCACCGCTCTGCTGTTCGCGTATCTCCTCGACGCGGAACTCGCCCTCGTGGAAGACCCCGAGACCGGCCGGGAGCGGCCTCTCCGGGAGCGCCGCGTCGGCGAGTTCGCCGACCGGCTGGTCGAGGCCGGCGAGCATGGCCTCCAGGACGGACTGGAGGCCGAGCAGGAGCCGGGTCGCGCCGGCGTCGGTGACCTGGTCGCGGTGGTAGGAGAGGTGGACGGTGACGACGTTGGTGGGGAAGACGTCCAGGCGCAGCGGGAAGCCCATCTTGGAGACGAAGAACGCGGTGCCCGAGCGCTCCATGGTGTCCACGCCGACGTTCTGGAACACGATGTAGCTCTCGCACGGCAGCGTGCCCTCGGGCAGGTCGCTCCAGCCGAGCACGGCGTCCAGAGGTGTCGTCTCGTGGGTGCCCATCTCGACGAGGGCGCCGAAGACGTCCTTGAGGAACTCCCCCGCGTCGCGGTCCCGGTCGAGGCGGGTGCGCAGCGGCAGGATGTTGAAGGCGGGGCCCACCATGGTGGAGAGCGCCTCGGGGTCGGCGACCGGCGAGGACCGTCCGGCGAGGAGCACGCCGTGCACCACGTCGTCGGTGTCGGTGTAGGCGGCGTTCACCAGCGCCCAGGCGCCCTGGAAGAGTGCGTTGAGCGGGAGGTGGCCGCGCTGGGAGAGGCGGCGCAGGCCGAGAGTGGTGTCCCGGTCGAGGGTGATGATCTGGCGGGCGCAGCCCTCCTCGGCCGGGGCGGCGGGCAGCTTCCGGCGGAGCCCCTCGGAGAGGGCGGTGGGGCGGGTGAGGCCCGCGAGGGCACGCCGCCAGTACGTCTGGGCGGGCGCGTCCGGCAGGGCGCGGACGCCTTCGACGAACTCCTTGAACGGCAGCCGGTCGAGGGCGGGGCTCGGGGCACGGCCCGTGGCCGCCGCGTCGAGGAGTTCCTGGAGCCGGTCGGTGACGATCTCGAAGCTCCAGCCGTCCAGGCAGAAGTAGTTGAGGCTGACCACGACCAGCGCGGTGTCCGCGTCGAGGAGGGCGACCAGGTAGCGGAGCCCGGAGGCGGTGCCGAGGTCGACGCCGCGTTCCCGGTCCGTGGCGAGGTAGGCCTCCAGGTGCGCGTCCTGTGCGGCGCCGGGCAGCCCGCGCCAGTCGGCGAACGTCGTCTCGGGGGCGGCCTCCTCGTGCACCACCTGCACCGGCTCGGCGAGGCCGTCCCAGGCGAAGGTGGTGCGCAGCAGCGGGTGCTCGGCGATCAGCCGGCGGAAGCAGTCGACGAAGACGTCCTCGCTGAACTCGGAGACGCGCAGCAGCTGCATGCGGTGCACGAGGAACAGGCCGGGCTCGGGGTGCTCTCGCCATTCCTTGAGGGCCCACCGCTGGAACGGCGAGAGCGGATAGACGTCGACGACGCCCGGCGCCCGGGACAGCTCGCGCAGTGCGGCGTCGGCGTCCTCGCCGGCGACCGCGGCCGGTGCGGGCGTGGCGGTGGTGGCCGCAACGGCGGCGGCCTGTTCGTCCAGGGCGGCGGCCAGCGCGGCGACCGTGCTGTGCCGGAAGATCAGCTGCGGTGCGAACTCCAGGTCGTGCAGCCGGGCCTTGGCGACGACGTGGATGGTGTGGATCGAGTCGCCGCCGAGCTCGAAGAAGTTGGTGTGCACGCCGACCTCGTCCAGGCCGAGCACCTCCGCCCACAGCTCGGCGAGGACGCGTTCGGTGGGCGTGGTGGGCTCGGCGGGTGCGCCGTCGGCGACGCCCTGGTCGAGGACCGGCGGCAGCGCGTCGCGGTCGAGCTTGCCGTTGACGCCGACGGGCAGGGCACGCAGCGGCAGGAACGCGGACGGGATCATGTAGTCCGGCACGCGGTCCTTGAGGAAGCGGTGCAGTGCGCGCACCAGTTCGGCGCCCGCGCGGTTGAAGGCGGGGTCGTTCGTCAGGGCGTCGGCGCCGCGCGGTCCCTGGGGCAGGGTGTGCGCCAGGTCCAGGCGGTGGGTGCCGGTGCGGCTGAGCAGGACGGCGTAACTGCCGTCGGCCGCGTCCGGCATCCAGGTGACGGTGACCGTGCGGCCGGTGTCCTCGCCGAGCAGCCACCACTGCTCGGGGTCGACGTGGCCCGCCGGGTCGGGCGCGGTGTCGCGGACGAGCTCGCCGACGATCTCCTCGCCGTCCCGCTCGCGGAGCCGGTCGAGTTTGTCGTTGACGTCGGCGAGGCGGGCGTTGGGCACGCCGAGCACCGCGAGCGCCTCGGGCCCCTCGTCGGCGAGGCGGCGGCGCACCGCTTCGATGCCTCCGCTGTCCGTCCAGTCGAGCGTGACCACCTCGGTGCCGTGGTCCGCCGCGGGCTCGTCGACGTGGAGGACGGCGTCGTAGCGGTAGCGGGTCATCTCGTTGTCGTGAGTGCCCCGACGCAGCTGTACGTCGACGCCGGTCAGCGTCGGATGCTCCGCGCGCAGCGCCGTGAACAGGGCGGGGTGGACGAGGAGTTCCTGCTCCTGGCGGGTCTGGCGAGCGATCCGTGCGCGCAGGCGCTCGACGGGGAGCTTCGCGGTCGCGCGGCTCAGTTCGACGTCGGTGTGGAAGGTGTCGAGCAGGGCGAGGTTGCGCACGTCGCCGACGAAGACCGCGCCGCCGGGGGCCACGCTCTCCAGGGCCTGGCCCAGGACGGTGCGCAGATAGGCGGCGTCGGGGAAGTACTGCACGACGGAGTTCAGGATCACGACGTCGAAGGGCCCGTCACCGGCGCCCGCGACCTCGTCGGCGGCGTGGTGCGAGAGGGTGACGCCGGCGAGTTCGGGGCGCTCGTCGATCAGCCGGGTGCGGACGAAGTCCAGGGCCGCTCGGGAGATGTCGGTGCCGTGGTAGCTCTCGCAGTGCGGGGCGATGCGGGAGAGCAGCAGCCCGGTGCCGCAGCCGATCTCCAGGACGCGCCGGGGCTTGAGGGCGAGGATGCGGGCGACGGTGCCGTCGACCCACTCCTTCATCTCCTCGGGAGCCAGCGCCTCGCCGGTGTAGCTGCTGTTCCAGCTGATGATGTTGAAGTCCGCGTCGCGCGGGTCGGTGCCCTCGGCGTAGGCCTGGTCGAAGACCTCAGCCCACTGGCCGACCCGCTCGGTCATCGGGTCCTCGTCGGTGGTCTCCGCGGCGGGTGCGGCGGCGGGCACGACGTAGGCGACGAGCTGCTTGTGGTCGGGGTCGCGGCTGTCGTCGCGGGTGACGACGGCCGCCTCCAGGACGTCCGGGTGCTGGGTGAGCGCGGCCTCGACCTCGCCGGGCTCGATGCGGATGCCGCGGACCTTGACCTGGAAGTCGGCGCGGCCGCGGTACTCGACCGCGCCGTCGGGCAGCAGCCTGGCCAGGTCGCCCGTCTTGTAGAGCCGCTCGCCCTCGGCGCCGAACGGGTCGGGGATGAACCGTTCCTCGGTGAGGTCGGGCCGGTTGTGGTAGCCGCGGGCGACCTGCACGCCGCCGATGTGCAGTTCGCCGACGACGCCGACGGGCACGGGGTCGAGCCGCTCGTCGAGGACGAGGACGCGGGTGTTGGCGATGGGGCGGCCGATGGGGACGATGCCGCGCTCGTCGCCGGGCACGCACTGCCAGGCGGTGACGTCGACGGCCGCCTCGGTCGGGCCGTAGAGGTTGTGCAGTTCGGTCCGCGGCAGCCGGGCGAAGAACCGCTCCTGCAGGGCGAAGGGCAGGGCCTCGCCGCTGCACACGACGCGGCGCAGGTCCGCGCAGTGCTCGGCGAGGCCGTCCTGGGCGAGGAAGACCTGGAGCATCGACGGCACGAAGTGGCAGGTGGTGACACGCTCCTTGTGGATCACTTCGGCGAGCCGCGCCGGGTCCTTGTGCTCGTCGGGGCCCGCGACGACCAGCGTGGCGCCGGTCAGCAGCGGCCAGAAGAACTCCCAGACGGAGACGTCGAAGCTGAACGGCGTCTTCTGGAGCACCCGGTCGGTGCCGTCCAGCCGGTACCGGTCCTGCATCCACAGCAGCCGGTTGACGATGCCCCGGTGGGTGTTGAGGACTCCCTTGGGCTGCCCGGTGGAACCGGAGGTGTAGATCATGTACGCGAGGTCGTCCGGGCCCGCTCCGTGCGCGACAGGCCCCTCGGGCCCCTCGGTGATCTCCGCCCAGCGCGTGTCGAGGGCGACCACCTCCGCGTCCGTCGGCGGCAGGTCGGCGACCAGCCGCTCCTGGGTGAGGACGATTCCCGGGGCGGTGTCGGCGAGCATGAACGCGCGGCGGCGGGCCGGGTAGTCCGGGTCGACGGGCACGTAGGCGGCGCCCGACTTGAGGACGCCGAGCAGCGCGACGACCAGCTCGACGGAGCGTTCCGCGCAGACGGCGACGAAGGTGCCGGGGCCCGCGCCGCGCCGGCGCAGCCAGTGGGCGAGCAGGTCGGCGCGGCGGTCCAGTTCGGCGTAGTCGACGCTCTCGCCGTCGAAGACGAGCGCGGGCGCGTGGGGCGTGCGGCGCGCCTGGTCGGCGATCAGGTCGTGCAGCGGGCGGTCCGCGCCGTCGAAGTCGACGGCGGTGTCGTTCCACTCCTCGACGATCCGGTGGCGCTCGGCCTCCGGAAGCACCGGGAGCCGCGAGACGGCGAGCTCCGGCCGGGCGGCCGCGGCCTCGGCCACCGCGCGGAAGGCGTCCATGAAGCGGCGTACGGTGTCCGGATCGAAGACGTCCCGGTTGTACTCCACCTCGACCAGGAGTTCGTCGGCGCAGTCGACGACGCTGATCCACAGGTCGAACTTGGACGTGTCGATGCGTACGCCCTCGATCGCCTCGATGACCAGCTCGTCGCCGGGCTTGAGCTCCCGTGCGGGCAGGAAGCTGAAGCAGACCTGGAAGAGCGGGTTCTGCGAGAGGTAGCGCTCGGGCTGGAGCGCGTCGACGAGGACCTCGAAGGGCACCTCCTGGTGCTGCTGGGCGCCGTTGACGACCTCCTGCACCCGGCGCAGCACCTCGCGGAAGTCCGGGTCCCCGGACATGTCCGTCTTATAGACGAGGGTGTTGACGAACATGCCGATGAGCGGCTCGATGTCGACGTGCGTGCGGTTGGTGACCGGGGAGCCGACCGGGATGCCGCTCTGCCCGGTGTAGCGGTGCAGCAGGACGTTGAGCGCGCCGAGCAGGACGACGAACAGGCTGACGCCCTCGCGGCGGCAGAGCGCCTGGAGGTCGTCGCGCAGGGAGCCGGGGTAGATGTCCCTGAGGTCCCCGCCCTCGAAGGTCTGGACGGGCGGCCGGGGCCGGTCCAGGGGCAGTTCCAGGTTCTCCGTGCCCTCGCCCAGCTGGTTGCGCCAGTAGTCGAGCTGGGTCTCCAGGTGGTCGCCCGAGAGGCGCTCCCGCTGCCATGCGGCGAAGTCCGCGTACTGCACGCGCAGGTCGGGCAGCGGGGAGGGCCGGTCGGCCGCGAACGCCTCGTACAGGGTGAAGAGTTCCTGCCAGAACAGGCCGAGCGACCAGCCGTCGACCACGACGTGGTGGGCGTTGAGCAGCACCACGTGCAGTTCGGGTTCCAGCCGGTAGAGGGTGATGCGCAGCAGCGGTCCGGTGGCCAGGTCGAACGGCCTGCGCCCCTCGTCGAAGACCAGCGCGTCCAGGCGGGCCGGGTCGTCGGCGACGTCGACCAGGTCGACGGGCACGCGGACGTCGTCCAGGACCTCCTGCCACGGCTCGCCGTTCTCGCTGGGCAGCCGGGTGCGGAGCGACTCGTGCCGGCGCACCACCTCCTCGGCGGCGCGCTCCAGGACCTCGCGGCGCAGCGGCCCGCGGAGCCGGAAGCTCATCGGGACGTTGTACGCGGGGCTGTCCGGCACCATCTGGTCGAGGAACCAGAGGCGGCGCTGGGCGAAGGAGAGCGCGGGCCGGTCACCGGCCGGACGGCGCGGGATGCCGGTGGTCCCCGACAACCGGGCGGCGCCGCTCAGCTTCTCGAGGAGCGCCCGCTTCTGCGGGGACAGTTGCGACTTGCGTGAAGTGGCGAGGTCTTCGGGGGACATGGGGCGGGGAACTCCTCTGTGTCGACGGCGGCGTCCTGGCCTGGCCGGTTCACGCGAGCAGGGTGCTGACGGTCTCTTCGGGCAGCTCGTCGATGCGCTCGATCAGCTCGGCTTCGAGCAGCTGCACCATGTCGCCCAGGGTGCGGGCCTGGAACAGCTCGCCGAGGTCGAGCTCGAAGGGGAAGCCGCTCTTGAGCCGCGAGATGATCTGGGTCGCCAGGATCGAGTCGCCGCCGACCTCCTGGAAGTCGTCGTCGGGGCGGGCCGAGGTGACCCCGAGGACTTCCCGCCAGGCGTCGACGACCAGCGCCTCCAGGGGGCTCCCGGCGGTCTCGCCGGCCCCTGCGGCCGCCTCGGCGGCGGGGGCCGCCACGGCCGCGACGGCGGCCGTCTTGACCTGGGTCTTCGCGGCGGCCGCGACCGACGCCGGGCGCGTGGCGTCGACCGGGCCCTCCAGCGCGCCCTCCTTCTCCGCGAGGACGACGGCCTGGTACGCCTGGTCCTCGCGCACGGGCGCCGGGGACAGCCCGCGCACGGCCCGGAACCCGCCGCGCTCCAGGGCCTGGCGCCACAGGGAGACGCTGAGCAGCGGGGATCCGGGCAGCCTGCAGTCGTCCTCGAAGGACCACCAGCCGCCCATCAGGCCGAACGTGAGCGTGAAGAAGTCCTGGGCGCGGGTGGTCTCCAGGAGGATCAGCACACCGCCGGGGCGCAGGAGTTGCCGGGCGTGGGCGAGGGTGGCGTCGATGTTGCGGGTGGCGTGCAGGACGTTGCAGGCGAGGACGAGGTCCTGGCTGCCCGGCTCGAAGCCCTGCTCGGTGGGCGGGGCCTCGATGTCCAGCGGCGCGAAGGTGACGAAGGGGTGGTCCTTGCCGTACTGGTTGCGCCCGTACTGGGTGAAGCCGCGGGAGATGTCGGTGTACACATAGCTCAGCGGGCCGTCCGTGTCGTCGAGCGCGGGCAGCACCTTCGCGGAGGTGCCGCCGGTGCCCGCGCCGATCTCCAGGACGGAGACCGCGGCCCCGGGGTCGCGCTCGCGGCGTGCCGTCACGTACCGCGCGACGAGCCCGGCCACCAGGCCGTTGGTGTCGCCGTCGCTGTGGTAGACGGCCTCCACCGCGTCGAACGAGCCGCCGGGGAAGAGTACTTCGTGTGCCTTCCTGCTGCCGGTGAGGACCTCGGGGAACTCCTGGAGGCAGATCGTCAGGAGGTGGAAGTACCCGTCCATCTCCGGGTAGTCGGCGGTCACCTCGCGCTTGAGGGCGGCGAGTTCGTCCTCGTTCCAGGTCAACGCCTCGGGGTCGGTGACGAGTTCGGTGGTGACCAGCTCCTCGCCCTCGGCGCGCAGATAGCCGCCCTCGGTGAGGACGCCGAGCAGTCCGTGGAAGAGCGGCGCGTGCTCGTCGACGACGCCCAGTCGGCGTACGAGGTCGGCCTCGGTGTGGCGTTCGTCCGCCTGCGCGAAGACGTCCATGCGGCGCAGCGAGGCGAACAGCATGCGGCGGCAGACCTGGGTCAGCTCGCGCACCATCACGTCGGAGCGCAGCGCGGCCTCCAGGTCGCCGGCCGCCGGGTCGGAGCGCAGGTGCGCGTCGGCGGCGGCGTCGAGGTCGGCGAGGACGGACGGCACGGCGCCGGCCTGCGCCTCCTCGCGGGGCGCGCCGGGCGCGGTGCCCTCGGCCCAGACGTGCGGGAACACCTCGCGCACGAAGGGGTGGCCCGGCAGGCCGATGCGGCGCGGGGCACCGCCGGTGTGCAGGCGGGGCCAGTCGACCGTGGAGCCCGCCGTCCAGGCCGCCGCCAGTTCGTCGGCGTCACGGCCGGTGGCCGTACCGGCCGCCTGGCGGCGCTCGGCGACCTGCCCGTGGTGGACGCCGGTCACGTCGGTGACGCCGCCCGCGAACGCGTCGAGGCGCTCCAGGAGTTCGGCGACGGAGTCGGCGGTGACGGCGAGCCGCTCGGCGAACGCCTCACGGCCGACCTGGAGCGTGTACGCCACGTCGGCGAGCGCGTCGTCACCGAGCCCGGCGGTCCGCAGATGCGCGGCCAACTCGCCCGCCTTCTGGCGCAGTTGCTCCTCCGACTTGGCGGAGAGCGGTACGAGCTGACGGCGCCGGGGCCCCTTGCGGGCGGCGGCCGGGGCCGCGTACTCCTCGATGATCACGTGGGCGTTGGTGCCGCTGTAGCCGAAGGAGCTGACGCCGCCGACGCGCGGGGCGTCGCCGTCGGCGGTCCAGTCGGCCAGCTCGCGGCTGACGTAGACCGGGCTGTCCTCGAAGTCGGCGTGCTTGTTCTCCGTACGGAAGTTCGCGGCCGGGGGGAGCTTCCCGTGCCGCAGGCACAGCAGCACCTTGATGGCGCCGAGGACGCCCGCGGCGCCCATCGTGTGCCCGATGTTGGCCTTGACCGAGCCGATCGCGCAGAACTGCCTGCGGTCGGTGAACTCGGCGAACGCCTCGGTCAGGCCGAGCACCTCGATCGGGTCGCCGAGGCTGGTGCCGGTGCCGTGCGCCTCGACGTACCGCAGCCGGGACATGTCGACGCCGCCGCGGCGGTAGACGTCCCGCAGCAGGGTGCTCTGCGCGGTGGAACTGGGCGAGGTGATGCCGGAGGTGCGGCCGTCCTGGTTGGTGGCGCTGCCCCGGATGACGCCGAGGATCCGGTCGCGGTCGCGGACCGCGTCGGACAGCCGCTTGAGGACGAGAACGCCGACGCCCTCGCCGACCAGCATGCCGTCGGCGTCCGCGTCGAAGGGGCGGCAGGCACGGCCCGGCGAGACGGTGCCCAGGGCCTCCATCGTGACGAACGTGCCGGGGTGGTTGGCCACGTACACACCGGCGGCCAGCGCGAGGTCCGACTCGCCGTCCAGCAGCAGGCGGCGCGCGACGTCGACGGCGACGAGCGAGGACGAGCAGGCGGTGTCGACGGTCATCGCCGGGCCCGCGAGGTCGAGCTGGTAGGCGAGGCGGGCCGCCATGATGCTGGTGTCGGAGCCCATCAGCGCGTGCGCCGAGTACTCCGCCTGGGGCGCGAGGCCGGTGCTGCCGACGATCGTGGCGACGGCGCGCCCGCGCAGCGCCGAGGCGTCCTGGCCCGCGTCCTCCAGGGCGTGGTAGCAGGATTCGAGCAGGACGCGCTGGGCGGCGTCCATCGCGGCGGCCTCGCGCGGGGCGATGCGGAAGAAGGCCGGGTCGAACTCCTCGCTGCCGGCCATGGCGCCGTAGCGGGGCGGCGCGACGTCCGGGAAGTGCTCGGCGAGCAGCGAGAGCGCGACCGGGTCGTCGACCTCGGTGGTGCGGTCCTCGCCCGAGCTGATCACCTCCCACAGCTCGTCGGGGTTGCGCGCGCCCGCGGTGCGGCAGTGCATGCCGATGACCGCGATCGCCTCGGGCGGCGCCGCCCGGTCGAGGAGGGCGGCGACGCGCTCGGCGAGCGTGTCGAGGTCACCCGCCTCGGACACCGCGCCGGTCGGGAGGGCCGTGCCGAAGCGGGCGTTGACCTCTTCGGTCAGCGCGACGGCCGTGGTCAGGTTCAGGCCGAGGTCCTGGAAGGAGGCCTCGGCGGCTCGCTCGGGAGTGACGTCGAGGACCCGGGCCGCGAGCTCCGACAGCGCCTGCTTGACGTGGGGCGACATTGACTCTGCTTCTCCTTCAGCTCCGCGGGGCGCGCGGCTGCGCGGTGGTCTCGGCCAGGTGTGCCCGGTTGGTCCGCAGGCGGTCCTCCTCGGTGGCGGAGGCGAGCTTGCGCAGCCGGAACAGGCGGTGCGTGATCCAGCCGTGCCGCAGCGGCTCGGCCAGGGCGGGATCGATGTCGGTCCCGGTGTCGGTGCCCGCGTCCGTCGCGTCGTACGGGCGCAGTTCCTCGATCACGAACCGGTTCCGCGCGAACACCTGTGCCCAGGTACGTGCGGTGGGCACGTCGACCCCGGCGGCGGGGTCGACCAGATCGCCGCTGAGCGTGCACAGGTAGTCGGCGAGGTGCACCTCGCCCCCGTCCACGACCGCCGCGTCCAGGTGGGCGAAGAGGGCCTGCTTGTCCTCGACGCGCCAGCAGGCGTCGACGCCGTACGCGAGGTCGTACAGCCCCGGGAACGGTTCGAGCGGGCCGCCCCGGTGGACCAGGGCGACGCGGTCGTCCAGACCGCGCTCGGCGATGCGCCGCCCGGCCGACTCGGCCAGCTCCTTGTCGCCGGTCGCGCCATGCACGACCAGCGCCGGGTGCCCGTCCGCGAGGTCGGCCAGGGCGTCACCGTCACGGCAGCCGAACTCCAGTACGGCACCGAGCTGTTCGAGGCCGGCGTCGGCGAGAAGGCGACGATGTGCGGGCTCGGCGGGGGCGGCGGCCTGAGCCGTCGCCTTCACCGGTGGGGCCTCACCATGCGGGGTGGACCGCACCGCCACCGCCGGGGCGTCCTGCGCGGTCGCCCCCTGGACGGTCTGCGCGGTCTCCGCCGAGGCAGTCCGCGTCTTCGCCGTGGGCCTGCCTCCCTTGCCCCGGCGTGCCGTGGCCATCCGTCGGAGCAGATAGTCCGCCAGCGGCCCCGGCGCCGGGTGGTCGAAGACCAGGGTGACGGGGAGCCGCAGCGCGGTGGCGCGGCTCAGCCGGTTGCGGAGTTCGACCGCGGTCAGGGAGTCCAGGCCCAGCTCCACGAACCCGGTGTCGGCGCCGATGGTCGACGGATCGGTGACCAGGACCGATCCGACCTGCGCGCAGACCAGCTCCAGGAGCGCGGCCCGCTGTTCGGGCTCGGGGAGATCGGCGAGGTCGTCGGGCAGCGCGGCGCCGGACGGCGCGGCGACCGCCGTCGACGACCGCGCCACGGCCCGGATCAGCCCCCGGTGCAGGGGGTGCCCGGCGCCCGCCTCGGCCTGGGTGCGCAGCGCGTCGAGGTCGAGGCGCATGGGCACCTGGAGCGGCTCGTCGGCGCCGCGCGCCACGTCGAACAGCGCGAGCCCGTCCGCGGAGGGCAGCGGCAGCAGCCCGCCGCGCGCCATCCGGCCGGTGTCGCCCTCGCTGAGGTGCTGGGTGAGGCCGGTGGCCTGCTCCCAGTAGCCCCAGGCGAGGGAGGTGCCCGGCAGCCCCAGCGCCCTGCGGTGCTGGGCGAGCGCGTCCAGGAAGGAGCTGGCGGCCGCGTAGTTGGACTGGCCGGGGTTGCCGAGGACGCCGGCTGCGCCGGAGAACAGCACGAACTCGGCGAGGTCCGTGTCCCGCGTCAGCTCGTGCAGGTTCCAGGCGCCCTCGGCCTTGGGCCGCAGCACGCGGGCGAGGCGCTCGGGGGTCAGCGCGTCGAACACGCCGTCGTCGAGGTCGCCCGCCGTGTGCACGACGGTGCCGAGCGGGTGCGCGGCGGGCACGGCGTCGAGGACCTCGGCGAGCCGCGCGCGGTCGGCGACGTCGCAGGCGGCCACGGTCACCCGGGCGCCGGCGGCGGTGAGTTCGGCGGTCAGCTCGGCCGCGCCGGGGGCGTCCGGACCGCGCCGGCTGAGCAGCAGCAGGTGCCGGGCGCCGCGTGCGGTCACCAGGTGGCGGGCGAGCAGGCCGCCGAGGATGCCGGTGCCGCCGGTGATCAGGACGGTGTGCTCGGGGTCGGGCCGCCGCGGCACGGTCAGGACGATCTTCCCGACGTGCCGGGCCTGGCTCATGAAGCGGAAGGCATCCGGCGCGCGCCGCAGGTCCCAGGTGCGCCGCGGCAGATGGCTGAGGACACCGCGCGCGAAGAGGTCCACGATCTCGTGGAGGATCTCGCCGATGCGCCGCGGTCCGGCGTCCACGATGTCGAACGCGCGGTAGCGCACGGCGAAGTGCTCGGTCGCGACCTGTCCGGCGTCGCGGATGTCGGTCTTGCCCATCTCCACGAACCGGCCGCCGCGGGGCAACAGGCGCAGCGAGGCGTCGACGAACTCGCGGGCGAGCGAGTCGAGCACGACGTCGACGCCCTGCCCGCCGGTGACGGTGCGGAACTTCTCCTCGAAGTCGAGGTCGCGCGAGGAGGCGAGGTGGTCGTCGGGCACGCCGAGGTCGCGCACCGCGTCCCACTTGCCCTCGCTCGCCGTGGCGAAGACCTCGGCGCCCAGGTGCCGGGCGAGCTGGACGGCGGCCATGCCGACGCCACCCGCCGCGGCGTGCACGAGGACGGACTCGCCGGAGCTCAGGCCGCCCATGTCGACGAGGCCGTAGTAGGCGGTGGCGAAGGCGACCGGGACGGCGGCGGCCTGTTCATAGGACCAGCCGTCGGGCATCCGGACGACCGTGTGCGCGTCGGCCACGCAGACGGGGCCGAGCCCGCTCGGGAACAGGCCCATCACGCGGTCGCCGACGGCGAGGTGGGCCACGTCGGTGCCGACCTCGGTGACCACGCCCGCGCCCTCGGCGCCGAGGGTCAGCTCGCCCGGGTACATGCCGAGCGCGCCCAGCACGTCACGGAAGTTGAGCCCCGCGGCGCGCACCTCGACGCGGACCTGGCCGGGGGTGAGCGGCGCCTCGGCGGCGGGCCAGGGCAGCAGGGCGAGGTTCTCCAGGGTGCCCGCGCCGCTGGTGTCCAGGCGCCAGGCGGCACCGTCGCCCGGCGGCACGAGCGCGCCGTCCGAGGCGAGCGGGGCGAGCCGGGCCACAGTGGGCTCTCCCCCACGCAGCGCGACCTGCGACTCGCCGGCGGCGGTGGCGGCCGTGACGGCGGCGGGCAGCGCGGCGGCCGACGCCGGGTCCTCGTCGACGTCGACGAGGAGCAGCCGGTCGGGGTTCTCCGCCTGCGCGGCCCGCAGCAGGCCCCACACGGGGGCGTGCGTCAGGTCCTCGATGTCGTCGCCGACGCGCGTGGAGACGGCGCGGCGGGTCACGACGACCAGACGGGCGGCGCCGCGCGTCTCGTCGGCGAGCAGGCCGCGCACCAGGTCGAGGGCCCGCGCGGTGGCGGCCCTGACGGCGGCGGGCAGGTCGTCGGGCCGTTCGGCGTGCAGGGACAGGAGCGCGAGGTCGGCGGTGCCGTCGTCGGACACGTCGGTGCCCGCGCGGCGCAGGGCGTCGGCGAGGCCGAGGTCGTCGGGGCCCGCCGCGCTCCAGGTCCCACCAGGTGCCTCGGCCGGGGTCAGCGGGACCCAGTCGAGGCGCAGGAGTTCGTCGGGCAGAGCGGCCGTCGGCGCGGCGCCGGGCCGGGCGCCGCCGAACGGGCGCAGGACGAGCGAGTCCAGGGCGGCCACGGCCTGTCCCGTGGCGTCGGCGACCAGGGCGGAGACCGCGTCGGTGCCCGCGCCGGCGAGGCGCACCCGCACCGTGGCGGCTCCCCCGCCGAACAGCCGCATGCCCGACCAGGAGAACGGCAGCAGTCCGCCGCCGTCGCGGACGAACCCGCCGAAGCCCATGGCGTGCAGGGCCGAGTCGAGCAGCGCGGGGTGCACGCCGTAGCGGGCGGCGTCCGCCGCGTCGTCGAGCGCGGCCTCGGCGAACACCTCGTCGCCGCGCCGCCACACGGCACGCAGCCCGCTGAACGCCGGGCCGTACGCGTAACCGGCGTCGGCCATCACCTGGTAGTAGTCGTCGACCGGTACGGCCCGTGCGCCCTCCGGCGGCCACACCGCGAGGTCGAAGCCCGCCTCGGCGTCGTCGGGCGCGAGCAGTCCGGTGGCGTGCCGCGTCCACGGCTGCTCGCCCTGACCATCCTGCCGGTCGGCACCGCTGGTGGCGGTCGCCTCCCCGTCCGTCGTCCCGGCCCGCGAGTACACCTCCACCGGCCTGCCGCCCGTGGCGTCGGGCGCCTGGACGACGAGCTGGAGGCGGGCACCGCCCTGCTCGGTGAGGGTGAGCGGCGCCTCCAGGGTGAGCTCTTCCAGTCGTGCGCAGCCCAGGGTCCGCCCGGCGTGCAGAGCCATCTCCACGAAGCCCGTGCCCGGGAAGAGCACGGTGCCGGACACGGCGTGGTCGGCGATCCAGGGGTGGGTGGCGAGCGACACGTCGCCGGTGAAGACCGTCGCGCCGTCGGCGAGTTGCACGACGGAGCCGATCAGCGGATGACCGGCCGCAGGCTGCGCGGAGGTCCGCGCGGCCACGGCGGGCGCGGGAGCGGTGGCGTCGATCCAGCAGACCTTGCGCTCGAACGGGTACGTCGGGAGCCCCGGCTGCCGCCTGGGCGCGTCCTCGCCCTCCCCGTACAGCCCGGTCCAGTCGACCGTCGCGCCGCGCGCCCACAGATCGGCGAGCCCGGCGAGGTCCCGCTCGCGCACGGCCGCGCCGACCCCGCTGCCGTCGACGCGGGCCGCGGTCGCCGCGAACACGGCGTCGGAGGGGCGGCCCCGGCGCCAGCGCGTGAGGTGCCCGCGCAGCTCCTCGGCCCCGGAGGCGACGACCGCCAGACGGTGCGTCAGGTCCGTGCGGCCGACCTGGAGCGTGTACGCGATGTCCGTGAGGTCGGCCGAGGGCCGCAGGGCGAGGAAGTCGAGCCAGGCGTCGACGTACGCGCCGAGCCGCTCCTCGGTGTGCGCGGACAGCGTGAAGACGACCGGGGCGCGGACCGCCGACGGGGTGCGCGGCGCCGGCTCGGGGGCCTCCTCGACCACGACGTGCGCGTTGGTCCCGCCGCCGCCGAGGCCGGTGATGCCCGCGCGGCGCGGCACGGGCTCGCCGTCCACGACGACCCGCTCCCACGGGACGGGCTCGGCGGACAGCTCGAAGGGCAGCCGCTCGATGTCGATGGCCGGGTTGAACTCGTCGGGCAGCCGGGTCGGCGGCAGGGTGCGGTGCTGGAGGGCGAGGACGACCTTGAACAGCTGCGCCATGCCCGCGGACGCCTCGCCGTGCCCGATGTTGGGCTTCAGCGAGCCGATGCGGAACCGTCCGCTCGTGCCGGACCGGTCCTCGTAGGCCTGGGTGAGGGCCGTCATCTCGACGGCGTCGCCGATCTCGGAGCCGTTCGCGGTGGCCTCCACGTAGCCGACCGTCCGCGGGTCGACCCCGGCGTCGCGCAGCGCCGTCCGGATCACCTCGGCCTGCCGCTGCGCGCTGGGGCTGGTGAAGCCGATGGTCCGGCCGTTGTGGTTCACGGCGCTGCCCCGGATGACCGCGCGCACGGGGTCGCCGTCGCGCAGCGCCTGCCGCAGCGGCTTGAGCAGCACCGCGCCGACGCCCTCGCCGGGCACGATCCCGGCGGCCTCCGCGCCGAACGACGCGCAGTCGGAGCGGTCGGAGAGCAGTCCCACGGTGGCCAGTTCGACGTACGTGGACGGGTGCAGGTAGAGGTTCACGGCACCGGCGAGCGCGAGGTCGCAGCGGCCCGAGCGCAGGCTCTCGACCGCCTCGTGCAGGGCGACATGCGCGGAGGAACAGGCGGTGTCCACGGCCTTGCTGGGGCCGCCGAGGTCGAACTGGAAGGAGACGCGGTTGACCATGTCGCCGAAGGAGGTGCGGGGCATCTCCAGGCGGCCCTCGGAGCCCAGCTGGGTGAAGCCGTGCTTCGCGCCGCCCGCGTACACGCCGATGCGGCCGCGTACGTCGGCGGGCAGCTTCGAGGGGGCGTACCCCGCGTCCTCCAGGGCCCTCCAGCACTCCTGGAGGAAGAGCCGCACCTGCGGGTCGGTGTTGCGGGCCTCCTGCTCGGTGAAGCCGAACAGCGCGGGGTCGAACCGGTCGAACCCGTCGAGGAAGGCGCCCCACTTGGAGTGGCTCTTGCGCACCAGGTCCGCGCCCTCGGGGTGCGGGTCGTAGTGGTCCCGCCAGTCCCAGCGGCGGCCGGGGATCTCGGTGACGGCGGAGCGGCCCTCCATCAGGAGCCGCCAGTAGCTGTCCTGGTCGGGGGCCTCGGGGAAGGTCCCGCTCATGCCGATGACGGCGACGGCGCCGTCGAGTTCGTCGGCTTCCGGGGCGTCTTCGGAGGCGTCCTCGGACACGCTGTCGGCGGTGGTCCCGGTGGCCGTTTCGGGCCGGGGCTCGACGGCCGGCTCCGGTTCCGGCTCCCGCGCCGGGGCCTCGACGACCGCGACGGACTCGGCGGCAGGGGCCGCGGCAGGCGTCGCCACCGCCGTCCCGTCCCACCCGAGGAACGTCCTGCACGCGTCGGGGAACTGCTCGACCAGCAGCCCGGCCACGCCCTCGACCTTCGCGAAGTCGAAGAACAGCGTGCGCGAGGCCGCCGGGAAAGCCTCGCTCAGGAGCTGGTTCAGCCGGGTGCGGGTGATCGAGTCGATGCCGAAGCGGTCCAGCTGGTCCTTGGGGTCGACCCCGGCACCGCCGTCACGGTCCGCGGCGCCGGTCAGCTCCGTGGCCATCAGCGCGATCCGGTCCTCCACCGCCGCGAGCAGCCGCTCGGGACGCTGCTCGGCGGCGGGCTCGACAGCGACCGGCACGGAGGCCACCGCGGGCGCCGGCACAGGCGTCGGCGCGGGCTTCGGCACGACCGGCGTCGGCGTGGACGCGGGTGCGGTCACCGCGATGCCGTGCCGCGTCCTGGCGAACGGATAGCCCGGCAGCGGCACCCGGTACGGCGTGGCGCCGCGGTGCAGTCGGGCCCAGTCGACGGGCCCGCCCCGCACCCACAGCTCCGCGACCCGGGCGAGCTTGCCGCGCTCCAGCCACTTGCCGACGGCCTCGCCCAGCTCCTCGTCGTCCGCGAAGAGCCGGACGACGTCGCCCCGCGTGTCGACCTCGCCCGCCCAGCCGTTCTCGGGCAGTTCCCGGCCCGCGGCCAACGCCCGCAGCCCGGCGACGAGTTCGGCCCGGTCGCGGACGACGAGCGCGGCGCGCGCCGGGAGTTCCGCCCTGCCGAGCTGCAGGGTGCGCGCCACGTCGTCGAGCGACGGCGCTCCCCCGTGCCGGTCCCCGGCCCCGTCGCCCTCGACGGCGGCGTGCTCCGCGTCCTGCGCCAGCCGCGCCAACTCGCCCGCGGTACGCCCCCCGTGGAGCGCGTCGGCGTCCAGGCGCGGCCCGAACGCGGTGTCCAGGGCCTCCCCGATGCGGGCGAACTGTTCCGGACGTACGCCGTAGGAGTCCAGGCGCTCGTCCGCGTCGATCTCGTCGGCGGCGACGCCGAGCACGTCCGCCACGAGCGCGCACACCCGGGCGGCGTCCACCGGCCGCGGGGCCGTCTGCCGGGGCGCCTCGGGGGCGGGGTTCTCCAGGTGGTCCGCGAGCACGGCCGCGTAGGCGCGCAGCCGCTCGGGGGTACGGGCGGACAGCGGGACGAGTCGCGGTGTGCCGTCGTCCGTGCCGCGGTCCGCGGGGTCCGCGGCGGGCACGTACTGCTCGACCACGACGTGTGCGTTGGTGCCGCTGTGCCCGAAGGAGTTGACCGCCGCCATCAGGGGGGCGCCGGTGGGGCTCTGCCAGGGTCCTGCCGTCTCGTCGGGGACGAAGGCCGAGTCCTGGAAGCCGATGAGCGGGTTGAGGCGGCGCAGGGTCGGCATGCCGACGTGCCGGCCGTGCCGCATGGACAGCAGGACCTTGATCAGGCCGACGACGCCCGCGGGGGCACCGGTGTGGCCGATGTGCGACTTGGCGCTGCCGATCGTGCAGAACTCCCGCTCACCGGTGAGCCGGCGGAAGGCCCGCACCAGCGCGTTGGCCTCCACGGGGTCGCCGAGCGCGGTGCCGGTGCCGTGGGCCTCGACGTAGCCGACGCGCTCGGCGGGGATGCCGAAGCGCCGGTAGGTGTCGAGGACGAGTTCCTCCTGCGCGGCGCCGTTCGGCGCGGTGATGCCGTTGCTGGCGCCGTCCTGGTTCATGCCGGTCGCGCGCACCACGCCGTGGATGTGGTCGCCGTCGGCCACGGCGTCGGACAGCCGCTTCAGCACGAGGACGGCGACGGCCTCGGAGTAGACGGTGCCGTCGGCGTCGGCGTCGAAGGTGCGGCACTGTCCGCTGGGCGACATCGCGCCGCTGTCCACGAGGAGGTCGAGCCCCCGCGCGTCCAGGCCCGCGTTGACGCCGCCGACCAGCGCGAGCGTCGACTCGCCCGAGCGCAGGCTCTGGCAGGCCAGGTGCACGGCGGCCAGGGACGACGAGCACGCCGTGTTGACGACGAGCGCGGCGCCGCGCAGATCGAGGAAGTACGACAGCCGGGAGGCGACCAGCGCGTCGGAGGCGCCGGTGAACGACTCGTGGGGGTAGCCGGTGGGCTCGGCGCCGATGAACAGTCCCGTGCGGGAGCCCGCGAGGGACGTCGGGTCGAGGGAGGCGTCCTCCAGGGCGTGCCAGCTCTCCTCCAGGAGGAGCCGCTGGTTGTGGCTCATCAGGTCCGCCTCGTGCGGACGGATGCCGAAGAACTCGGCGTCGAAGCTGTCCCGTTCGGCCAGCGCGCCGCCCCAGCGGTAGCCGCCGGGGTCGTCCGCGGCGACGTAGTGGCCGGGCAGCTCGCCGTAGCCGACCCGGCCCTCGGTGAGGTTCCGCCAGAACGCGCGCACGTCGGACGCTCCCGGGAACTGCCCGGACATGCCGACCACGGCGATGTCCAGCATCCGCGGGTCGTCCCGGCGTGGTGCCGTCGGCGCCGGCGCCGGGGTCTCGTCCGGTGCGGCACCGGTCCGGCGGGCCGCGTCCAGCAGACCGCGCGCCTGGTCCGCGCCGACCGCGCCGCGCGCGTATCCGTCGAGGATGTCGCGGAAGTCCGCGCTGCTCATCGTTGCTCCCTCGTGGCCAGTTCGGCGTCGAGCAGGTCGAGCACGTCCGCGGCGGAGAGCTCTCCGGCGGCGAAACGCGCCTCCAGCTTCACGATCAGGTCGTCCGGTGGTGCGGGCGCCACGGGTTCCGGCACGGTCGCCGGGGGCGCGGCCGGTTCCGGTTGTGGCTCGGTCAGGTGCGACACGGGCGGTTCCGGTGCCGGCGGGGCGAGCAGGCCTGCCAGGTGGTCGGCGAGCCGCTCGACGGAGGAGTACTCGTACAGGGCGGCGCCGTTCAGTTCGATGTCGAGTTCCTCGGCGAGCTGCGCGACGAACGTCGAGCCGGTGATCGAGTCGACGCCCAGGTCGGCGAACGCCGTCGACGGCGACAGCTCCTCCTTCGGCACGCGCAGCGTCTTGGCGAGCCGCTCCACGAGGAGCCGCCGCAGTTCGGGGCGCCGGTCGCCCCGGCCCGCGGTGCTCGGCCGCGGGGCGGGCGCACCGCTCTCAGGGCGCTGCGGTGCCACCGCGCGGGCCGCCGAGGGCGCCGCCGCCCGCATGCCGACGACCTGGCGGTACCGGTCCGCGCGCAGCAGCCGCACCGCGGTGTCGAAGCAGGCGGCTCCCTCGGCGTCGTCCAGGAAGCCGAGCGTCGGGTAGTCCCGCGCGGCGTCGCCGAACGAGGCGCGCCAGGCGCCCCAGTTGACGATGCCGACCGGGAACGCCGCGCCGGGCGCGACGGAGCGGGCGAAGGCGTCGGCGTGGGTGATGCCGGCCGCGTAGGCGGCGTGGGTGCCCGCCCCGCCGAAGGAGAAGGCCTGCGCCGAGGAGAAGTAGCAGAGGAAGTCGAGCGGTTCGTCCGCCACGGCCTCGTACACATGGCGGGCGCCCGCGGCCTTCACCTCGTAGTGGTCGCGGAACTCGTCCTCGCCGAGGTCGGCGAGGGCGCCGGGCGCGCCGGTGATCCGGGTGGCGCCGGCGAAGAGCACGCCGTTGATCCGGCCGAGCAGCGCCTTCGCCTCGGCGATCGCCCGCCGCGCCTGTGCCGGGTCGGTGATGTCGCCCTGGACGTAGCCGACGCGGTCCCCGTACAGCGCCTCGCGCACGGCGGGGTCGTCCTGCGGCCGGCGGCCGACGCAGACCACCTTGGCGTCGTAGCGGTCGACGAGGTGGCGGCTGACGACGCGTCCGACGAATCCGCTGCCGCCGACCACGACGTAGGTGCCGCCGGGCCGGATGCCGGGCAGTCCGGGCCGGGCCGCCTCGGACGGCTCCACCGGACGGACCTCCTGCCGGTACCTGCGTCCGGCGCGCAGCGCGACGAGGTCACCGGCCGGGGTCGCCGGTTCGGCGGCCACGGCGGCGGCGAGGGCCGCGCGGCCCTCGGGCGTGCGCAGGTCGGCGCTCGCCACGTCGAGGTTGCGCACGGCGAAGCGCCGGGAGTCGCGGGCCACGAAGTAGCTGAGCCCCGCGAGGCCCGCGCCGTGCGCGACGCTCTGCTCGCCCGCGACCGACTGGGTGTCCTGGGTGACGACGCCGAGGTCCGTCGTCGTCCCGGCGGGCGCCTGCCGCTGGACGGCCTTGACCAGTCGCAGCAGGGCGAGTTCGGGCCCGGCCGTGGCGCCGGTGGTGTCCGGGGCCGGGCCGGTGACGACGTGGACGCGGTCGGGGGCGGAGGCGTCGAGGTCGAGCGGCCCGTCGAGGGGACGCCGGGTGACCCGGGCGCCGCCGCGTCGGTAGTGCTCGGCCAGGGCGTCGGCGAGCGGGGTGCCCGTCCGGTCGGCGGCGATCAGCACGGCGCGCGGGGCGCGGCCGCTCTCGGGGACGGCGGCCGACTCCACCCAGCGGGGCACGGTCAGGAGCCCGTTGGGCGGGACGACGGGAGCCTCCGCGGCGGCGGTGGCGGGGCCGGACTTCGGGAGCGGGGTGCCGCCCTCGGTGGGAACCCAGTGCCGGTCCCCCGCGAAGGGGTACGTCGGCAGGGCCACCCGGCGCGGCCGGTCGGCGCCCGGGAACACGGCCCCGAGGTGGGCCTGCCAGTCCACGGTCTCGCCGTCGGTCCAGCGCCGTGCCGTCTCGTGCAGCCCGGTGGCGCCCGCGGCCGGGCGTGTGCGGTGGACGACGAACTCGTCGAGCTGCCGCGCCAGTTCGGTGAGGTCCCCGACGACGAAGGCGACGCGTACGGGCCACTCGACCCGGCCGACCTGAAGGGTGTACGCGATGTCGCGCAGCGTCCGCTCCGTGCCGGGCCCGGCGGGCGAGGACGCCGACGCGGTGAGCGCGTCGCGCAGCCGTGCCGCGCTGTGCCGCAGCTGCTCCTCGGTGCGGGCGGACAGCGGCACCAGGGCGGGCTGCGCGGCGGCGGGCGCGTACGCGGCGGCGGGCGCGTACGCGGCGGCGGACGGCTGCGGCGCGGCCGGCACGTACTCCTCCAGGACGATGTGCGCGTTGGCCCCGGTGGCCCCGAAGGAGCTGAGGCCCGCGCGGCGCGGTCCCTCCGGCGGCGCGGTCCACGCCGTGGTCTCGCGCTGGATCCGGAACGGCGTGTCGTCCAGGCCGAGCAGCGGGTTCACGGTCTGCGCGTGCAGCGAGGGCACCAGCGTGCGGTGGTGGAGCTGGAGGACCGCCTTGGTCAGGCCCGCGACGCCGGCCGCGGACTCCGCGTGCCCGATGTTGGACTTCACCGAGCCGAGCGCGCAGAAGCCGGTGTCGTCGGTGTCCCGGGAGAAGGCGGTGGTCAGGCCGCGGATCTCGATCGGGTCGCCGAGCGAGGTGCCGGTGCCGTGGGCCTCCAGGTAGCCGATCGAGCGCGCGTCGACGTCGGCCGCGGCGAGCGCGGCGGAGACGACGGCGGCCTGGCCGACCGGGCTCGGCACGCTGAACCCGCTGGCGGAGCCGACGTGGTTGACGGCGGTCGCGGCGACGACGGCGTAGATGTGGTCGCCCGCGGCCTCGGCGGCGGCGAGCGGCTTGAGGACCACCGCGCCGACGCCCTCCGCCGACACGTAGCCGTCCCCGCCCTCGCCGAAGGAGCGGCAGCGGCCGTCCGAGGAGTGCATGCCGACCTGGCCGTAGGTGCGGTACTTGCCGGGGTGCAGCGAGAGGTTGACGCCGCCCGCGACGGCGACCTCGCACTCGTGGCGGCGCAGGCTCTCCACCGCCAGGTGCAGCGCGGTGAGCGAGGACGAGCACAGGGTGTCGACCGTCATGCTCGGGCCGTGGAAGTCGCAGACGAAGGAGACCCGGTTGGCGATCTGCCCCTGGTTGAGGCTGAGCGGCACCGGCGCGGCGGCCTCCGCGGCCACCAGCGTGTAGTCCTTGTGCATGGCCCCGGCGAAGACGCCGACCGCGCGGCGGCGGTCGGGGCCCTTGGCCTCGGCGAGGGTGGCCGGGGTGTATCCGGCGTCCTCGATCGCCTCCCAGCAGGTGCGCAGGAACCAGCGCTCCTGCGGGTCGGTGATCTCCGCCTCGGGGCGGGAGATGCGGAAGAAGTCGGCGTCGAACCGGTCGACGTCGTCGAGGAATCCGCCCCAGCGCGAACCGGTGCCCTCCTGCGGCGTCCAGCGGTCGGCCGGCACCTCGGTCACGCTGTCGCGGCCCGCCTTGAGGTTCTCCCAGAAGGCCGCGAGGTCGCTCGCGCCGGGGTAGTGCCCGGCCATGCCGACGATCGCGAACCGCTCGGTGCGGGCGGTCGGCAGCCGGCGCCGCTTGAGACGCGGCCGGGCCAGCGGCTGCCGCGTGCGACGGCCTTCGCCTCCCGCGCCCTCCTGCCGTCCCGCGAGGATCGCGTGGGCGTTGGTGCCGCCGTCCGCGAAGCTGGACACGGCGGCCACCAGCGGCGCGTCGGGCCAGGGGACGAGGGTGCGCGCGAAGCGGAGCGGCACCGCGCCGAAGTCGAAGTGTTCCAGCGGCTGCTGCCCGCTGAGGAACGGGACGATGCTGCGGTGGCGGAGCATGAGGACGGTCTTGATGACGCCCGCGATGCCCTCGGCGCACTGCGGGTGCCCGATGTTGGGCTTGACCGAGCCGAGGGAGCAGGGGGTGTCGGACCCCGCGCGGTAGACGGCCGCGATGGCCTTGAGCTCGATGAGGTCGGGAACCGGGGAGCCCGCCGCGTTGGTCTCGATGTACGTGACGTCGTCCGCGGCGACCCCGGCGCGGGCCAGCGCGCGGGCCATGACGCCCTGCTGGGCGGCCGGGTTGGGCGTGGCGGGGCCCGCGGTCCTGCCGTCGTTGTTGACCGCCACCGACTTGATCACGGCGTGCACCCGGTCGCCGTCGGCCTCGGCGGCGGCGAGGGGCTTGAGCAACAGCACACCCACGCCCTCGGCGGGAGTGAAGCCGCGGGCCCGCCGGTCGAAGACGTGGAACTCCGGCTCGGTGTTGAGCAGTCCGCGCCGGTCGAACAGACGGTGTCCGCCGGCGTCCGGCAGCAGCGTGATCCCGGCGACGACGGCCGCCTCCGCGTCGCCCGCGCGCATCGCCTGGACGGCGTGGTGCATCGCGACGAGCGCCGAGGAGCAGGCGGTGTCGACGACCGTGGCGGGGCCGCGCAGGTCGAAGTAGTGGGACAGGTTGGCGGCCAGGTAGTTCTGTCCGACGGCGACGACCGGGTTGCGGCTGCGGCCGAGGGTGGCGTCGTCGGGGGCGTGCCGGGTGCGGCCGCCGACGTAGACGCCGATCTCGCGCCCCTTCACCTCGTCGGGTGTGTAGCCCGCGTCGCAGAGGGCGAAGAGCGTCTCCTCCAGGAGCAGCAGCGCCTGGGGGTCCATCGCGGCGGCATCGGCGTCGGAGAGGTGGAAGTGGCCGGGGTCGAACCCGTCGAGGTCGACCAGGCCTGCGGTGTAGCCGGTCTCGCTGCCCCAGCGGCGGGCGGGCACGGGCGCGATGGCCGAGCGTCCCTCGCTGAGCAGCTTCCAGTAGCCGTCGAGGTCCGGGGCGCCGGGGAAACGGCCGGCCATGCCGACGACGGCGATGTCGAACGGGGCGTCGGCGGGCGGCTGTCGGTGCCCGGCGGGAGCCGCGGCCGGAGCGTGCGGAGCCGTGTGCACGGCCGGGTGTCCGGGGCCCGTCGTGTCGGCAGCCCGGGCGCCAGTGGCGGCCGGCTCGTCGGCGACGGTCGCCGGCGGCTCCGCGCCGAACCTCCCCACCAGCGCCTCGTGGTGCTCCTCCGTCAGCCATCCGACGAACGACTCCACGGTCGGGTGGTCCACCAGGACCGACGGGTCGAGCTCGGTCCCCAGCTCGCCGCCGACCTTCCGCAGGATCTGCACCATCATGATCGAGTCGGTGCCGTAGTCGGCGATGGGCACGTCGGCCGCGAGGCGGGCCCGGTCGAAGCCCAACTGCTCGGCCAGCAGGCCGAGAAGCCACTCCTCGGCCTCCGCCGCCGCGCTCCCGGCACCCGCCGAGCCGCCGTCCGTGCCGGTGGGGACGGGCCGTGCCGGGGCCACGGGGCGGGCCCGGGTCACCGTCGGGGCCGCCGGCCGCCGCACCCCCAGCGCGTCCGGCGTCCAGTCCGCGCCGACGATCGCGGGGAGGACCACGGGCCCCGCCCCGGTGGACAGCACGTGGTCGAGCAGCCGCAGCCCCTCCGCTTCGGAGAGGTCACCGAGGCCGGTGGCCTCGTAGCCGGGGCCGGGCCGTTCGCTGCCCATGCCGACGCCGCGCCAGCTCGGCCAGGCCACGCTCACCAGGGGCAGCCCGTAGGGGGCACGGCGGGCGACGGCGTCGAGGTGGGCGTTGGCCATCGCGTAGTCGCTCTGCCCGACGGCGGCGGCGGGTACCTGCGAGGCGACCGACGAGAACAGCACGCCGAACCGCAGCGGGTCGCCCGCGAGGCACTCCACCAGGGCGTCGAGACCGGTCGTCTTCGGGGCGAGCACCGCACGGACCGCGTCGGCCGGCTTGCTCACGAAGGCGAGGTTGTCCCGGTCGACGAGACCGGCCGCGTGCAGCAGGCCGCCGATCGGGCCGAACGCGTCGCGGACCCCGGCGAGCGCGCCGCGGACGGCGTCAGGGTCCTCACCCAGGGGCAGCGAGAGGACCCTCAGCCGGACGCCGTCGCGCTCCAGGGCGCGCAGTCCGTCGAGCTTGCGGCCCAGCGCGGTGTCGATGCCGTGGCGGTCCCACTCGTGGCGCGGCGGCAGCTGGTCGCGTCCGGTGAGGACGAGGGTGCGCGCACCCCACTGGTCGACGGCGTGCCGGGCGAGCGCGAGGCCGATGCCGCGGGTGCCGCCCGTGATGAGCAGGGGTTCGTCGGCCGGGAAGCGGACGGGGGCGCCGGTCGCGGCGGGCAGCTCGGCGAGCGCGGCCCGGTGCCGTACGCCGTCGCGGTAGGTGACCTCGACGTCGTCGCCGCCGTCGGCCAGTTCGCGGGCCACGCGTGCGGGCAGGCCCGGGTCGACCGGGTCCGCCTCCAGGTAGCGGGAGCGTACGCGTCCGTACTCGCTCTGCAGCATGCGGTAGAGCCCGGCGCGCGCGTCGCCCGTGCCGACGCCGAGGAGCAGCGCCTCGCGGCCGGCCATGCGCTGCACCACGGGAAGCCAGTCGGCGAGCGGGACACCGCCCAGGTCGACGAGCGCGTCGAACCGGTCGTGGAGCTGCTCGACGGAGGCGACGGGCTCGGCGTCTGGCAGGGCGGCGGCGAGGCGTCGGGCGTCGGGCCCGCTCCCGAGGACGGCCACGGCGCCGGGGCGACGGCCCTCGGTGGCCGGGGCGGGCTGCCACTGGCGGGTCAGCAGGCGGGTTCCCTCGGGCGCGGGGACGTCCGCGGGGCGGCGCGCCGCCACGAACACCTCGCCGAAGGCGTCCGGTTCGGCGACCGGCCGCCACACCTCGTCGTATCCGCACTCCTGGAGGACCTCCTGCCAGCGGGGCCCGGACAGGAGGGGCGCGCCGGGGATGCGGACGTCCTCGTCGTCGTAGAGCCACCAGCCGTCGAGCAGGCCGAAGGTCAGGGTGAGCACCGCGGACTTGCGGGTGACCTCGTTGACGACGAGGACGCCGCCGGGGCGCAGGGCCGCCGCCAGGTTGCGCAGGACGAGGCGGATGTCCTGGGTGGCGTGCAGGACGTTGGTCGCGACGACGACGTCGCAGTCGCCGCCGGTCAGGCGCTCGCCCGCGCCGGGCTTCGTCACGTCCCAGCGCCCGTAGCGCAGGTGGTCGCGGCCGGGTCCGAAGCGGCGTTCGGCCTGGTCGAGGAAGGCCGGGGACAGGTCGGTGTACCAGTACTCGACGCGGTCTGCGTACGCGTCGACGCGGGGCAGGACGACGGCGGTGGTGCCGCCGGTCCCCGCGCCGACCTCCGCGATGCGGACGGTGGCGGACGCGTCGGCGGCGAGGCGGGTGCGCACGGCGGTCGCGGTCACCTCGGCGACCACGTCGTTGAGCCGGTCCGCGACGGCGTTGCCCTGGTAGACGGCGGTGAGCTTGGCCATGGAGCCGCCGGGGAACAGCACGTCGGTCGCGGGCACGGCGCCGGAGAGGATCTCGGGCAGCCGGTCGACGCACTCCTCGACGAGGGAGAGCTGCGCGTTCCAGTAGGGGTCGGCGGCGAACCGCGCCCGCAGCTCGGGCCAGGCGGTGTCGTCCGCCGGGGGCCGCGCGCCGGTGAGTTCCAGGGTGTCGCCGTCGAGGCGCGTCAGACCGGTGGCGGTGAGCAGCCGGGCGGCCTCGTCGAGCCAGCGGCGGTACTTGGACACGACGGACAGCCGACGCGCCAGGCCGTCCACGGATGCGACGGATCCCTCGGCGAAGGCGCCGCACGCGTGGAGCCGCGCCAGGACCCGCCCGGCGATGAGCCGGTCGAGTTCGTCGGCGGACAGGGCGGCCGGGGCGGGCGCGGGCGGGATGACGCTGTCGGCCCTGAGCCGCGCGAGGGCGTCGCCCGTCGGCGGAACGCGCTGAGGCACGACGCTGGTCGGTGCGACGCTCTGCGGTACGCCACGCTCACCGCCGTCGGCCGCGTCGAGCACGTCACGCGCTCCGAACGCGTCCGGGAACTGCTCGGCGAGATGCGCCGCCAGGTCGGCGATCGTCGTGTACTCGAAGAGCAGCGTGGGCGCGAGTTCCGTGCCGACGACGTTCTGGAGCGTCTCGACCAGGCCGAGGACCTGCACCGACTCAAGGCCGAGCTCGTAGTAGCCGGCGGTCGGCGGGATGGACCGCGGGTCGCGGCCCAGGCGTTCGCCGAGGAGGCGGCGCAGGAGGTCGGCCGCACGCCCGGCCGCGGCGGCGCCAGCACCGCGCGCCTCGCCCGTCGGGGCGGAGACCGCCGGGGCGGAGACCGTCGTCGTGGAGACCGCCGGGGCGGAGACCGTCGTCGTGGAGACCGCCGGGGCGGAGACCGTCGAAGGGCCCGCCAGCGCCTTGCTGGACAGCTCCGACAGCTCGGCCACCTGCCGGCCGGCCGCGTCGAAGAAGTCCACGGAGAACCGCACGACTTCACCGCGCCGGTGCACCGACGTGCGGCGCACGCGGGCCGTGCAGGCCCCGGTCAGCGGACCCGTCGTACGGAACGAGCCCAGGTGCAGCGGCAGGAACGCCTGGCCGCCGGTGTCGAGCAGCGAGCCCGCCGCGACCGCCCCGCCGAGCAGCAGGGCCGGGTGGACGAGGAAGTCGCCCTGGGGCGCGGCGAGTTCAACGGTGAGCCGGTTCCGGTCGGTGCGGACCTGCCCGTCCGCGCGCGCGGCTCCGCTGTACCGCTGGCCGCCGGCGGCGTCCCTGTCGTACGTCTCGGACAGCGGCCGGGGCGTGGCGTCCGGGCGGCCGTCGAGGCGCTCGCGGAAGTCGGGCGTCTCCCCCACGGCGACCTCGGCCGTCGCGTAGGGCTCGCCGTCGGTGACGGTGACCTGCCAGTGGCCGTCGCCCGCCGGAGTGCAGCGGATCTCGGCGGCGACCGGTCCGTCGGTCACGTCGAGGGGGCGCAGCGCGGTGAGGTTGCGGACGGTGAGCCGCTCGACGGGGTGGCCGTGGTCGTGGAACACCCGGGCGATGAGGTCGACGTGGGCCACGGCGGGCAGCAGCGACCGGCCCTGGACGCGGTGCCCTGCGATGACCGGGGTCTCGGTGGAGAGCAGGACGGTGCCGTGCGGGTGACCGCTCCGCGCGGGGGCCGCCACCTCACCGACGGGACGTCCACGGACCGCGTCACGGACAGCCCCTGCGCGCACCGCGTCCGCCGCGGGCAGCCAGCACCGCTCCTGGGCGAACGGGTAACCGGGCAGCGAGACCAGCGGACCGCCGGCCGGCCAGTCCACGTGCGCGCCGCGCACCCAGGCCGCCGCCAGCTCGCGCGGAGTCCCGTCGGCCGCGGGAGCGGCGGAGCGCGCGGCGGTGCCGGTCAGGACGTGCGGCGCCTGCCCGCCCGACAGGTGCAGGTCGAGGGCCGCCACGAGGTCGTCCACGCCGTCGAAGAGCACGGCGAGGCGGTGCGCCATCGGCTCCCGGGTCCGCAGTGTCGCGGCGAGGGCGGCGGGCCGTGTGTCGCGGCCCTCGCCGCGCAGGAACTCCGCCATCCGCCGGGTGTGTTCGGTGAGCCGCTCCGCGTCGCGTGCGGAGAGCACGCACACGTACGGCGCGTCCTGGGTCAGGGAGTGCGCGGGGGGCTGCGTGGGTGACACGAACTCCTCCAGGATCACGTGGGCGTTGCTGCCGCCCGCTCCGAACGCGCTGATTCCGGCGGTACGGGGCAGGGGGCGGCCCGCGGCGTCGACGCGTGCCGGCCACGGGGCGAGGTCGCGCTGCAGCCGGAAGGGGGTGGCGTCCAGGTCGAGGTGGGGGTTCAGGCGTTCGGCGTGCAGCGAGGGCACCAGTTCGCGGTGGCGCAGCTGCAGCAGGACCTTGGTGAGCGCGGCCATGCCCGCGGCCGACTCGGCGTGCCCGATGTTCGACTTCACGGAGCCGATGGGGATGGTCACCCCGTCCAGGTCGTGGCCCTGGAAGGCGCGGACGAGGCCGGTGATCTCCACGGGGTCGCCGAGCGAGGTGCCGGTGCCGTGCGCCTCCAGGTAGTCGAGCTCCGCGGGGGTCATGCCGGCGCGGTCGAGCGCCTCGCCGATCATCACGCCCTGGGACTTGGGGTTGGGGACGCTGAAGCCCTTGCCCGCACCGCCGTGGTTGACGGCGGTCGACCTGACCACGGCCAGGATGCGGTCGCCTGCCGCCTCGGCGGCCGAGCGCCGCTTGAGCAGCACCGCGCCCGCGCCCTCGGCGGGCACGTATCCGTCGCCGCCCTCGCCGAAGCTGCGGCACCTGCCGTCGGTGGACAGGAAGCCGCCCTTGGCGAGCTGGAGGTACTTCAGCGGGTGGCTCGACACGTTGACGCCACCGGCCACGGCCACCTCGCAGTCGCCGTCCCTGATCGCCCGGCAGGCGAGGTGGAGGGCGGTCAGCGAGGACGAGCACATGGTGTCCAGGGCGATGCTCGGGCCGTCGAAGTCGAAGAAGTACGAGACCCGGTTGGCGACCGAGGCGTACGACGACGAGGTGGCCGCGCCGACACCGCGCAGGGCCTCGTCGACCCCGTACAGCTGGTAGTGGCCGTACATCAGGCCGACGAACACCCCGGTGCGCACCCGGGAGAGGGCCGCGCGGGACGTGCCGGCGTCCTCCAGGAGGTGCCACACCGTCTGCAGGAAGATCCGCTCCTGCGGGTCGATGTGCTCGGCCTCGACCTGGGACATGCGGAAGAACATGGGGTCGAAGCAGGCCACGTCGGAGAGCCAGCCGCCCCACTTGGCGTACGTCTTGCCGGGTACGTCGCGGTCGGCGTCGTAGAACCGGTCGTGGTCCCAGCGGTCCTCGGGGACCTCCTCGACGCAGTCCTTGCCGTCGCGGAGATTCCGCCAGAACGCCCCCAGGTCGTCGGCCTGCGGGTAGCGGCCCGCGACGCCGACGATGACGATGTCGTCGTCCCGGGCGGGTTCCCGGCCGGACTCCCGCGCGGGTGCGGCGGGGTGTGAGACCTGGGCGGGCACGACGGCGTGCACGGCCGGGGCGGGAGCGGTGAGCGCCGCGGGCACCGCCGTGGCGGGCTCGGCGGGGAGCAGCAGGTCCCGCAGCGCGTCCGCGTACTGGTCGACGAGGAAGTCGGCGAGTTCACCGACCGTCAGGTACTCGAAGAACAGCGTCTTCGACAGCGGCCCGAACCGCTCCTCCAGTGCCCGCGTGAGGCTGAGCACCAGCAGCGAGTCGACGCCGTAGTGGTCGAACGCCTCGTCCTCCGCGACGTCCTCCAGGGACATCTTCAGCTCGTCGGCGAGCAGTTCGCGCAGGAACGCGACGGTCGGCGCCCGCAGTGCACCGCCGTCCGCCTCCGGCCGGGCCGGAGCGGCTGCCCCGGTCGTCGGCCGCTCCGGGGCCTCGGCGGTGCGTCGGTGCAGTGCCGCCTCGATCCGCGCGCGGTCGCCCGCCGTGAGCAGGACGCGGGAGCGCCCGGTCCGCAGCGCGGCCTCCAGCGCGTCCAGCGCAGCCTCGGTCGGCAGCGGCTCCATGCCGAACTCGCGCGCCATGGCCTGCCGCACCTCGGCGGTCAGGGTCATGCCGCCGTCGCGCCACAGCGACCAGTCGACGGTGAGGCCGCCGCCGGGGCGCCGCGCCAGGTAGTGGCCGAGGAAGCTGTTGGCGTACGCGTAGTCGGTCTGCCCGACGTTGCCGAAGACGGCGGCGGTCGAGCCGAACGCCACGAAATAGTCGAGGTCGTCGGCGCGCGTCGCCTCGTCCAGGTGGACCAGGCCGCGCACCTTGGGCGCGAGCACCGCGTCGGCGTCCGCGCCGCTCTTGTGCAGCGCGAGCGCGTCGCGCAGCGCGCCGGCCGCGTGGACGACGCCGGCGATGCGGCCGAACCGGCGCCGGGCCTCGGCCACCGCCCGCTCGACGTCGGCCCGCACGCCGGTGTCGGCCTGCACGTGCAGCCAGCCGTCCGGGAGCCGGCCCTCGGGCCGGGTGCGGCTGACCAGGACGATGCCCGCGCCGGGGTGCCGGGCGATCCGTTCGGCGACGAGCCGTCCGAGCGCGCCGGAGCCTCCGGTGACGATGTGGGCGCCGTCGCGGGCCAGCGGCGACGGTTCCGCTCCCGCGTCGGGCAGGTCCAGGGGCCGCCAGGCACCGACCGTGCGGCGTCCTCCGTCGCTGCGCACCTCGGCGTCGGCGCCCGCGAGTTCGGCGAGCACCAGCTCGGCGAGGTCGCGCGGGGAGGCCTCAGAGGCCGGTCCGGCGTCCGCGCGGGCGACCACGCTCAGCCGGATCCCGGGGTTCTCCTGGGCGATCGTGCGGGCGAACCCGTCGAGTGCGGCGTGCGCGGCACCGGCGGCGCCGGGCCGGTCGTCGTGGACGTACAGGTAGCGCAGCGGTCCGCCGTGTGCGGCGATGCGGGTCCGGCACACGTCCAGGACGGTGTGGAAGCCGTCGCGCAGCGCCGCGTCGAGATCGTCGCCGGAGGCCAGGTGGACGAGGTGCGAGGCACCTTCCGCGCCACCGACCCGCACCGACAACTCCGGCGCGATCACCGCGAGTTCGTCGCACAGTTCCTGGGCGCGGCCATCACCGGTGTCGCGTACGGACAGCAGCTCGACGCCGTCGGCACGGTGCGCGCGCGGCGCGGCCATCGCGTCCTGCCGGACGGGTTCGAAGGCGTGCACGGCGGGCTCGGCCCCCGGCACGGCACGTCCGGCCCCCGGAACGGCTCGCCCCGCCCCCGGCACGGCCCGCAGCGTGAACCGCTCGATCCGGGCCACCACCGTGCCGTCGGCGGCGGCCAGTTCGATGTCGAAGACCTGCGCGTCGGCGCGGCTCTCCACCACGACGACGTGCACGAGGCACTCGGCGGGCAGCTCGTCGAGGACCCGCACGGACCCGATCGAGTACGGCAGATGCGGTGTCGAGCCCGGCACCAGCCAGCCGGCGGTCTGCAGCGCCCCGTCGAGGAGCGAGGGGTCGAAGCGGTAGGGGCCGGAGCCGGGGCGGCGCAGCCGCGCCAGGGCCTCGCCCTGCCCCAGGGCCAGGTCCTCGATGACCTGGAAGGTCGGCCCGTACCGGAAGCCGAGGCGGCGGAAGTAGTCGTAGGCCTCCTGCCGGGTCCTGCTGTCGTGGCAGCGGGCCCGCACCGAGGTCTCGTCGATCCGCGCAGGCGTCGGCGCGGCGTCCGGGACAGGCCCGTCTGCCGCGTCGGTGCCCTGCCCGTCGAGGACGAGACGGCCGCGGGCGTGCGGACGCTCGCCCTCGATCTCGAACGCGCCGGAGGGCGCCACGACGACCCGCAGGTCCTGCCGCTGTCCCGGCGCGAGCGCGACCGGCGCGGCCCACACGACCTCGTCGATCCGCAGCACCCGGGCGGTGCCGTGCGCCCGCTCGCCGGCGAGGCGCGCCATCTCCAGGTAGACGACGCCCGGCAGGACGAGCTCCTCGCCGACCCGGTGGTCGGCCAGGTAGGACTCCGCGCCCGTGAGGTGCTTGACGAAGGCGGCCTCGCCGAAGGTGGAGACGTTCTCGTCGAGCAGGTCGGCGCGTACGGCGCCGCTGCGCGCGGGGTCGGCGACCGGGCCGTCGGCCTCGCGCGCGTCCGGCACGTCGACCCAGTGGCGGGTCGGTTCGAACGGGTACGTCGGGAGCGCGATCCTGCGCCCGCCCGGCAGCCCGGACCAGTCCACGTCCGCGCCGTCGATCCAGAGCCCCGCAAGGGACTCCAGGTCCCCCTCGGCCGACAGCGCGCGCACGAAGTCCTGCCAGGCGGCGCCGCGCGAGGCGGCGGCGCGACGCCGGGCGGAGCCGACCCGCCCGCGCAGCACGCCGGTCTCCGGGCGCCCCTCCGCGCAGGCGTCCAGCCGGGCCAGGAGTCCGGCGCGGCCCCGGGCGACGAAGGCGAGCCGCTCGTCCATGGCCTCGCGGCCCACGCGCAGGGTGTGCGCCACGTCGGCGGGCGCGGGCTCGTCGGCGCGGACGCGGGCGGCCAGGCGCCGGGCCTGCTCGCGCAGCGCCCGCTCGGACCGGGCCGACAGGACGTACAGCTCCTCGTCGTCCGTATCGGCGGCCGGACCGTGCGCCGCGTCGGCGGTCTCGACCGCCTCCTCGACGACGACGTGCGCGTTGGCGCCGCCGAAGCCGAAGGAGCTGACACCCGCCCTGCGGGGCAGCTCGGTGCCGTCCTCGGCGCGGGGCGCGGGCCAGGGCCGTGTGGAGTCGACGACCTCGAAGGGGCCGCCGTCGAGGTCGAGGTAGGGGTTGCGGTCGCGGAAGTGGAGGCTGGCGGGCAGGGTGCGGTGGCGCAGCGCCAGGACGACCTTGAGCAGTCCGGCGATGCCCGCCGCGGCCTCCAGGTGCCCGATGTTGGTCTTCACGGAGCCGATGCCGCAGACCTCCGCGCCGGTACCGGTGGTGCCCGCGTCCGCGCGCAGCCGCCCGAACGCCTCGGTCAGGCCGGTGGTCTCGATCGGGTCGCCCAGCGCCGTGCCGGTGCCGTGCGCCTCGATGTAGCCGACGGTGCGCGGGTCGACGCCCGCCGCGCGGTACGCCTCGACCAGCAGGTCGGCCTGTGCGCCGGGGTTGGGCGAGGTCAGGGAGGTGGTACGGCCGCCGTGGCCGACCACGGCGGCCTTGACGAGCGCGTCGACCCGGTCGCCGTCCCTGCGCGCCGCCGCGTGGTCGCGCAGCACGACGACGCCCACGCCCTCGCCGCGCACATAGCCGTTGGCGGAGGCGTCGAACGCCTTGCACCGGCCGTCCTCGCTGAGCATTTCGTTGCGGCTGAGGGCTTCGTAGAGACCGGGGTCGAGGATGAGGCTGACCCCGCCGGCGATGGCCAGGTCGCAGGTGCCGTCGCGCAGCGCGGTGACCGCCTGCTGCACGGCGGTGAGCGAACTGGAGCAGGCCGTGTCGACGGCGACGCTGGGGCCGCGCAGGTCGAGGAGGTACGAGATGCGGTTCGGGATGATCGACAGCGCGGCACCGGTGAGCGTGTGCGCGTCGGCCTTCCGGCCCGCGGCGCGCTGCACCTCCGCGTAGTCGGAGTTGGTGGTGCCGATGAAGACGCCGACGCGGCGGCCCGCGAGGTCGGACGCGCGGTATCCGGCGTCCTCGATCGCCGACCAGACGACCTCGAGGAGGAGGCGCTGCTGGGGGTCCATCAGCTCGGCCTCGCGGGGCGAGACGGCGAAGAAGGCGGCGTCGAAACGGTCCACGCCGGACAGGAACCCGCCCCAACGGGACCGGGAGTTGTCCGCGTGCTCCCGCCAGTCCCACCGGTCGGCGGGGATCTCGGTGACCAGGTCCCTGCCCTGCTCCAGGTGGTCCCAGAACTCGGTGAGATCCGCGGAGCCGGGCAGCCGGGCGGCCATGCCGATGACGGCGATGTCGCCGGAAGCGGGGGCGGAGGCGGAGGCGGGGCCCGGAGTGGGAGCGAGGACGGCGCCGGGACCCTCCTCGACCGCCTCCGCGGCCTCTACCGTCTCGCCCTCGTACTCACCGGCAGGTGCCTCGCCCGCCAGATGCGCGGCGACCGCGGCCACCGTCGGGTGGCGGTAGAACAGCGTCGGCAGCACCTCGCGCCCGTACCGCTCGCTGATCCTCGTGCTCAGCAGGGTGAAGCTGATCGAGTTCATCCCGAGCCGCCCGAGCGGCGCGTCCTCGGGGATGTCCTGGGGCTCCAGCTCCAGGATGTCGCCGATCATCGCACGCAACTCGGCTGCGAACGCGGCCAGTTGCGCACCGTCTCCCGCCGTGCGCCGTGCCCTCCCACGGCCCGGCGTCACGTCACCGCCCGTCCCGCGCAGCTCGGCCAGCGGAGCCTCCGTCAGTCTGGTGCGGTCGACCTTGCCGTTGAGGGTCTGGGGCAGTGCGGGCAGCGGGACCAGCACGTCCGGGACCATGTGCGCGGGCAGCCACCGGGCCAGCGCCTCGCGGCGCGGGACCTCGGCGCCCTCGGCGAGGTCGAGGAAGGCGTGCAGGACGTTGTCGCCACCGACCCGCCGCGCGACGACGACGGCCTCGCGGACGCCGTCCTGCCCGCGCAGGACCGTCTCGATCTCCTCCGGTTCGATGCGGAAACCGCGGACCTTCACCTGGGAGTCGAGCCTGCTCAGATACTCGATACGGCCGTCGGGCAGGGTGCGCACCAGGTCGCCGGTGCGGTAGCGGCGCTCGCCGTCCATGGTGACGAACCGCTCGGCGGTCAGCTCGGGGCGGCCGAGATAGCCGGTGGCCAGGCCCGCGCCGCCGATGTACAGCTCGCCGGGCACGCCCGCCGGGACCTTCCGTCCGCGCGCGTCGAGCACATACAGACGGGTGTTGGCGACGGGACGGCCGATGGTGACGCGCTCGCCGGGCGCGAGGCGGCACACCGCCGACCAGATCGTCGTCTCGGTCGGCCCGAACATGTTCCACACCTGACCGGCGCGGGCCAGCAGCCGCTCGGCGGTGTCCTGGTCGAGGGCCTCTCCCCCGCACAGCACCTTCAGCCCCGCAGTCCCCGTCCATCCCGCCGCGAGCAGCATCTTCCAGGTGGCGGGCGTGGCCTGGACGACGGTGGCCGGGCTGGACTCGATCAGGCGGCGCAGCAGGACGCCGTCGCGGGCGACCTCGGTGGGCACGATCTCCACCCGGCCGCCGGTGACCAGCGGCAGGAAGAGTTCGAGCGCGGCGATGTCGAAGCAGACGGTGGTGAGCGCCAGGAGGTGGTCACCCGCCGTGCATCCGGGTTCCTCGGCCATCGACAGGAGCAGGTTGGCCAGCGCCTCGTGCGGCACCTGGACGCCCTTGGGGCGGCCGGTCGATCCGGAGGTGTAGATCACGTACGCGGGGTCGTGCGGGGCCGGCGCGGCACCGGAGCCCGACGGGAGCCCCCGCTCCTCCCCGTCGTGGTCCGCGTCGACGGCCAGCAACGGCGTGCCGAGGTCGGCGCCCGTGCCGTCGCGCGTCAGCAGCAGGTGGAGCCGGGCGTCCTCGGCCATGTAGCGGAGCCGGTCGAGCGGGTAGTCGGGGTCGAGCGGTACATAGGCGCCGCCGGCCGCGAGGACGCCGAGCAGGGCGACGAGCATGTCCGCGGACCGGTCGACCAGGACACCGACGGTGCGTCCCGGGGCGACTCCCCGGCGGCGCAGGCGCGCGGCCAACGCGTCGACCCGCGCGGTGAGTTCGCGGTACGTCAGCGTGGTGTCCCGGTCAAGGACAGCGATCGCCTCGGGGGTGCGGCGGGCCTGCTCGGCGAGGAGCGCGGGCAGGACGCGGTCGGCGGCGTAGTCCCGCCGGGCGAGGCGGTGCCGCTCGTCTTCCGCGCTGCGCTCGCGGGCGCTCTGCAGGGACAGCAGACCGATGCCGAGGCCCGGTTCGGCGAGGGCCGCGTCCAGCAGGACGCCGAAGTGCTCGCCGAGCCTGCGGACGGTGTCCTCGTCGAACAGGTCCGGGTTGTACTTGAGGCAGTACCGAGCGCCCTCGGCCTCCTCCACGACCTCCAGGGTGACGTCGAACTCGCCCTCTTGGTGGACACCGGGGAACACCTCGGCCACGGGGGTGGTGTCGGTGGCGTCCTCGACCCAGTTCTGGAAATAGAAGGCCGTGTCGAACAGCCGGGACGCCCGCAGTTCCTGAGCGAGCGTCAGCAACGGGTAGTCGCTGTGCTCCAGGGCGTCCAGCACGGTGTCCCGCACCCCACGCAGCAGAGTGCGGAAGTCCTGGTCCTCGTCGATGTCGTGCTTGAGGACGACCATGTTCATGAAGTAGCCGAGGACGTCGGCGTACTTCGGCTCGGGGCGGCCGGCGACCGGCGTGCCGATGAGGATGCGGTCCTGCTGGGTGTAGCGGTGCAGGAGCGTCGCGTACGTGGCGAGCAGCACCGCGAAGAGCGACGTGCCCTCCTCGGCGGCGAGCCGGCGGGCGGCCTCGATCCGCCGCCCGTCGAGTCGGCCCTCGACCGAGGCGCCCCGGTAGCTGGGCACGGCGGGGCGCGGGCGGTCCAACGGCAGCTGGAGCGCGGGCAGTTCGCCGTCGAGCTGCCGCAGCCAGTACGCGCGCAGACGGGCGCCGCGCTCCGAGCCCAGCAGCTCCGTCTGCCAGTCCACGAAGTCGGCGAAGGTCGCCGGGGGTTCGGCCGTGGGCGGCGCCTGCCGGTAGAACGCGGACAGTTCGCGCAGGAAGACGGCGATGGACAGGCCGTCGAAGACGATGTGGTGGAAGGTGAGGAGCAGTACCTCACGGCCGTCCGCCAGGGCGAACAGCGTGACCCGCAGGAGCGGTCCGCGTGCCAGGTCGAAGGGCTGACGGACGCTTTCCCTCGCGGCCTCGCGCACCTCGGTCACGTCGCTGGTGTCCAGCCGCACTCGGCTGAAGGCGAGATCCTGGTCCGGGTCGACGGTCTGCCGGTCGCCGCTGACGCGGGCGCGGAGCTGGGGGTGCCGGGCGACCATGGACCGGAGTGCCGCGCGCAGGGCGGTCTCGTCCGTGTCCGGCTCCAGCCAGAAGGCCAGCGGCAGGTTGTACGCGTAGTTGCCGGGCGCGGTCTGTTCGATCACGCTCAGCGCCCGCTGGCCCGCCGAGAGCGGGAACTCCACGGATGCGCGTACGGCGCCGGGCGCGGTGTCGCCCGTCCCCGGCCGTTCCGTCTCCGGCCCGGTCACGCCCGACTCGGCCAACGCGGCGGAGAGTTCGCGCAGGGTGGGGTGTTGCAGCAGGTCGCTCAGGCGGAGCCGGACGCCGAGGTCCTCCTCGATGACCGTGGCGATCTTCATGCCGCTGAGCGAGTCGAAGCCGTAGTCGGACAGGAGCCGGTCGGGGTCGACGGGCTCGTCCAGCTTGAGGGTGGCCGCGACGATGTCGCCGAGCCGGTCCAGCGGGCCCTGCCCCGCCGCGGGGGCCCCGGCGGTCCCGGTGGTCCCGGCGGCGCGCGCGGACTCGGCCGACGCGGACCGGGCGGGCTCCGCGGCGTCCGTGCCCGCGTTCTGGCCGATGATCACATGCTGGCCGAGGGCCGGGCCGCGGTCCAGGACGAGCGCGTCGGCGAAGCCCTCCTCGATCAGGAGCCGCTGCCAGGTCGAGGCGGTGGCGAGCGGGGCGTCCTTGATGCGCAGCTCCGGGTCGGTGAACGCCCACCAGCCGTCCAGGACACCGCCGGTGACCGTGATGCTGCTGCGGATCGCCGTGAGTTCGTTGAGCACGAGCCGTCCGCCGGGGCGGAGCAGTTCGCGTGCGGTGCGCAGGGTGCGGCGCAGGTCGCCGGTGGCGTGCACGACGTTGGTGGCGACGACGATGTCGACTCCGCCGGGCGCGAATCCCTGCTCGGCGAGGTCCCGTTCGAGGTTGAGCGTACGGAACCGGGTGAACGGGTAGCGCCCGGCGAAGCGCTGTTCGGCGCTCTCCAGGAACTGGGGCGAGATGTCGGTGAAGACGTACTCGGCGCGGTCGGCCCACGCGGACAGGACGGGCAGCACCCGGTCCGTGGTCGCTCCGGTGCCCGCGCCGAACTCGACGACGCACAGCCGCTCGCCCGCGCCGAGCGCGGGCACCCGCCGCCGGGCGTGCTCGGCGACGGCCTCCGCGGCGAGTTCGTTGAGCGAGTCGGTGAGCGGGTTGCCCCGGTAGAAGTCCTGGACCAGGTCCATGGACGCGTTCGGGAACATGACCTCGGTGGCGCCGATCTCGCCGCGCAGCACCTGCGGGTAGCTCCGCAGGAAGAGCCGGGTCAGCTCGACGGTGGCCGTGATGTCCGGGTGGTCGGCGGCGATGCGGTCGAGCTCGCGCTCGGCGTGGTCGAGGCCGGTGGCGCCCGCGGCGGAGAGCACCTCGACCGTGTCGCCCCGCACCGTCAGGTGCCCGGCCTCGGCGAGGATGTTCACGAGGGCCGCGTGGAGGCGGTGGTACTTCGGCACGATGCCGAGCCGGTCGGCGAGGGCGCCGACGCCGACGCGCTCGCCGGACCTGGTGAGCGCGCCCATGCTCTGGTAGACGCCGAGCAGCGCGGTGTCGCAGAGCGCGGAGAGCCGGTCGTAGCCCACGAGGACGTCGTCGGCGCCGGGTCCCGCGGGGGCGGGCGCGGCGAAGCGGGCGGACAGGGCGCAGGCGCGGTGCCCGAGCGCTTCGAGGGCGCGGCGGTCGGCGCGGATCGGCATGACCTGGACCGGCCCGTGGGCCAGCACGCGCTCCAGCGCGTCGAGCCCTTCGTCCACCGTGAACTCGGCGACGCCGGACCTGCGGAAGATCTCCTGGAGTCCGGGCTGCGCACCGGAGCCCACCTGGCCCCAGTACCCCCAGTTGATCACCCTGACGGGGTGCGGGAGCCGGGTGGCGAGCTGGCGGCCGTACGCGTCCTGGAAGGAACTGGCCGCCACATAGGCGGCGTTGCCCGCGGCGCTCACGAAGGAGCCCACGGAGCTGAAGAAGGCGAGGAAGTCGAGCGGTTCGTCCGCCAGCGCGGCGGTCAGCGCGAGCGAACCGTCGACCTTCGCGGCGAGCGCGGTGCGCAGCTCCGCCTCGGTGAGTTCGGCGATGGTGCTGGCGTTGAACGTCATGGCGGCGTGGAACACGCCGTGGAGCGCGCCGAAGCGGCGCCTGGCCTCGGCGACGGCCTCGCGCAGCGCGGCCGGGTCGGCCGCGTCGGCGCGCAGGTGCAGCAGCTGTCCGCCCGCCTCCCGGATCCGCTCGGCGGTGGCCCGCTGCCGCGGGCCGAGTGCGCCGCGGCTGATCCAGACGACGTTGGCCCGGTGGCGCTCGGCGAGCCGCTCGGACAGGGCACGGCCGATGCCGCCGCTGCCGCCGACCATCAGGTAGGTGCCGCCGGTGCGGTACGGGGGGCGGACGGGCGCCGGGACGGGCGTGCGGACGAGCTCGCGGACGTGCCGCCGGCCGCCGCGCAGGAGGACCGCGCGTCCCGCCGGGTGCGGGGGCTCGGCGAGCACCGCGGGCAGCGCGCCGCCGGGTTCGGTGTCGGCCAGGTCGACGCAGGTGATGTCGAGTTCGGGGCATTCGGCGGCCAGGACCTGCGCGTAGCCGAGGATGCCGGCCGCGTGGGGGTTGTCGCCGTGCGCGCCGTCGGTCACGACGGTCAGGCGCGGGCCGGTGCCGTGGGCGCGGAACAGGGCGAGGACGCCGTCGCGCAGCGCGCTGTCGAGGCCGTCCGGGCGGTGGAGCCCGCCGAGGTGGAAGAGGTGCCGCACCGGTTCGGTGAGCAGGGCCGCCGGATCGTCGCGGTCCAGGCGGAGGTGCCGGGCGCCGGGGTGGTGGCGGAGGAGGGCCTCGGCGAGGGCGTCGGGGGCGCCCGCGGTGAGCACGGCCACGTCGCCGGGGGCGGCGGGCGCGGTCAGCGTCTCGGTCGGTAGCTCTTCGGGACGCCAGACCGGCTGGAAGAAGCCGAGTTCGGGGGCGTCACCACCTGAGCGGTGCGGTTCGGGAGCACGTACGGAGTGGAGGGAGTCCGGCTCGGATCTGTCGCGTGGGTCCGCGCCGGACGCCGGTATGAGGTCCTTCGCGGGGCCGCTCACCGGAGTGCGGTCGGGCCGCGGGATCCAGTACCGCTTGCGGGCGAAGGGGTAGGTGGGCAGGCCGATCCGGCGGGCCCCGGTGTCGGGCCACCGTGCCTCGGTGCCCCGGGTCCACAGCCGGGCGGCGGTCGCGAGGTCGCCCTCGGCCAGCGCGCGCTCCAGGTGGTCCGCGGCGTCCCGGTCCAGCGAACGCCGGGTACGGGAGGCGTCGTTCACCTCGACGGCCGGGTCGCTGTCGGACGAGCCGGCGGTGCCCGCTCCGGCCGCGAAGCGCCTCAGCACCTCGCGCGCCTGGGCGAGTCCGGTCGCCGGGAAGGCGAGCCGCACGTCCAGCTGCTCCCTGCCGACGCGCAGCGTGTGCGCCACGTCGGCGAGGGAGAGGGCGGGCGCGACCTCGGCGGGCGAGGAGAGTGCGGGCCCGGCGTCGGCGCGGGCCAGGTCGCGCAGCGAGGTCATCCCGGAGACGGTCCGCTGCAGGCCGAGCCGCTCGCTCAGCCCGGCCAGTTCGGCCGCGCCCAGGCCGTACTCGGCGAGCTCCAGGTCGGGGTCGAGGTCGGCGGGCCGTACGCGCAGCACGTCGGCGGCCACCCGCAGGCACTCCTCCAGGGAGCCCTCGGCGGCCGGTGCCGTGTCGAGGAAGTCGGCGAGTGCGCCCGCGCCGGCCCGCAGCCGCTCCTCGCTCAGCGCGGAGAGCACGACCAGTTCGGGTGCACCGCGGTCCGGCGTGGGTGTCCTGCTCCCCCGGTACTCCTCGACGATCAGGTGGGCGTTGGCCCCTCCCCCGCCGAAGGAGCTGATGCCCGCGCGACGGGGCAGCTCCCGTGCCGTGCCGCCCTCGTCGCGTACGACCAGGCGCTCCCAGGGTGCGGCGTGCTGCTGGATGTGGAAGGGGGTGCCGGTGAGGTCGATGTCGGGGTTCAGCTCGGCCGAGTGCAGGGACGGCGGGAGCACGCCGTGCTTGAGCTGCATCAGCACCTTGGTGAGGCCCGCGATGCCGGCCGCGGACTCCAGGTGCCCGATGTTGGACTTGAGCGAGCCGACGGCGCAGCCGCCCTGCAGAACCGCCGTCCGCCCGGCCGCGTCGGGTTCGGTGCGGAAGGCCTCACGGAGTCCGGCGATCTCGATGGGGTCGCCGAGCGGGGTGCCCGTGCCGTGGGCCTCCACGTACGTGACGGTGCGCGGGTCGACGCCGGCGCGGCGCAGTGCCGCGCCGATCACCTCGGCCTGGGCGGAGGGGTTCGGGACGGTGTAACCGCTGGTCCTGCCGCCCGCGTTGATCGCGGATCCCTTCAGGACGGCGTACACGCGGTCGCCGTCGGCCTCCGCCGCGTGCAGCGGCTTGAGCAGGACGGTGCCCACGCCCTCGCCGTCCACGAAGCCGTCGGCGTGCGCGCCGAAGCTGCGGCACCGGTCGCCGCGCGAGATCATCTGACGGTCCGCCAGCATGCCCAGGTGCGCGGGGTGCAGGATCAGGTTGACGCCGCCGGCGATGGCCGTCGCGCACTCGCCGCGCCGCAGGCTCTCGCAGGCCAGGTGGATGGCGGTGAGCGAGGCCGAGCAGGCGCTGTCCACGGTGAGGCTGGGTCCGCGCAGATCGAGGACGTAGGAGACGCGGTTGGCGATGGACCAGTGGGCGGAGCGGGCGTGGGTGGGCACGCCGAGCGCGCTGCTCTGCCCCGCGAGCCATTCGTAGTCGTTGTTCATGACGCCGGCGAAGACACCCACCGCGCCGTGCGCTCCGAGCCCGCGGGGCCGGTACCCGGCGTCCTCGACGGCCGTCCACGCGGACTCCAGGAAGAGCCGCTCCTGGGGGTCCATCTCCTCGGCGTCGGAGGGCGATATCTGGAAGAGCAGCGGGTCGAACTTGTCGACGTCGTCGAGCCAGCCGGCCCACTTGCTGTAGCCGCGCCCGTCCTTGGAGTCGGGGTGGTAGTGCTCGTCCGCGTCCCAGCGGTCGCCGGGCACCTCGCTCACGCAGTTGCGGCCCTCGACGACGTTGCGCCACAGCTCGTCCGGTGTCCGCGCCGCGGGGAAGCGGCCCGCGAGGCCGATCACCGCGATGTCCTCGCCCTCGCGTACGGGCGGTGCGGCGGGCGCGGCCTGCTGCTGCACGGAGGCCAGCAGTTTCAGGAGAAGAGCACGCTTGTCGTCCATGGACCTTCGTCTCATCCGGATGCCTTGAGGCTCGAATTGCGGCAGACCCGCAGCACTGCACCACAAACGGGCGCAGCGCAGGGTGAACAATTCCTCAAATCAAACTGAAGGGAATCGGCACAACACAACGTAACGACCCGCGACTTATGGCACGACTGGGCGGATCGAAACTCACATGAGCACGCGAATAGGGCTCAGCCTCGCGTCACCATCGCGGCGGGGCGGTGGGAACGGGCGGGCCCGTAGCAGGAAGGACGGGAATGCCACGCCTGACGACTCGACTTATGTCACTGTCTGTAAGCACGTTCAGAGTCGCCCCCCGTCAGCTTCACCCGTCAACCGGAATCTAACACTTGTTATCCGGCAGCGGCAAGCACTCGATCTTCTTCACCGCATCCATTCGTACTACATTCAACAACAAGCATCCACACCCCCGTTGACCACGTAACTCGCAGCCCCAAAGGCCCCGAGTCCGCCTGCGCGAGGGTGCGCACCGGGTGCCCACCACCGGTCGGCCATGGCACGCCGGGGCCCCAAACAGGGCCCAGAACAGGCCAGTTGAGGCGCCTACCGTCGGTAGCACCCACCCGTCCCGCACACGGAGCGCGAGATGGATCCGGAACGGCATTCCCCACCTGCACCCGTGTTATTCCTGTGAAGAAGAAGAAAAGTGCAAGCCGTCGCCAAAAACAGCAAACGCGCAGGCCATTCGGCATTCAGGGCGTTCTCCGGATAGCCAAGTGAAAGACACCCGGCCACCTCCTAGAACAATCATGCTACGGTCATGCGGCGTCGGTTCAAGGGTGTACGACGGGGAGGATCATGGCATCGCATTGCGGGCCGCGGGACATCGCATTGGCCTAGGCCTGATGCCCCTGGAACGACCTATTCCGCCGCGTTCCATCAGGTCCATATCTCGGCGCACCAGGCAAAAGTCACTGCCTGCGGCCGCCCTGTCTTCCCGAGCGAACGAATCATTGATGTCCACCGCCAGGTAGGGGAGGTATGCGGTGACAGAGGAAGTACCCGGCCCTCGGCTGGCCGTTCTGGGTGCCGGTGTCATGGGTGTCAGCATCACGACGCTGGCTCTCGGACGCGGCGTCCCGGTCGTCCTGGTCGAGACCGATCCGGCGAAGCGGGCGGACGCTCCCGCCCGGATCGCGCGCGAACTGCGCACGGCCCAGCTGATGGGCGTACGCATGGAGGAGCCGCGCGGGGAGCTGGTCACCACCGCGTCGGCCGCCGACTGCGCGGGCGCGGACGTGGTCATCGAGGCGATCACCGAGGAGGCCGGGCTCAAGGCCGCGGTACTCACCGAGGTCGCCGCGGCGGTCGGCACGGGCACCGCGCTCGTCACCAACACCTCGTCCATCCCGGTCGACGAACTCGCCGAGAAGCTCCCGCACCCCGAGAACCTCCTCGGCGTCCACTTCATGAACCCCACCTACCTGATCGGTACGGTCGAGGTGATCCGTGGCTCGCGCACGGCGCAGACCGCGGTGGACTCGGTGCGGCGGCTGCTCACGGCCCTCGACCGCAGGGGCGTCCTCGTGGGCGACGGCCCCGGCTTCGTCACCAGCCGCGTACTGCACCGCATGATCAACGACGCGGCGCGCGTCGTCGAAGAGGGGCGGGCCTGCGCGGAGGACGTCGACACGCTGATGCAGGAGTGCCTCGGCCACCGCACCGGACCGCTGCGCACCGCCGACCTGATCGGCATCGACAACCTCGTGGACTCCCTGTGGGTGCTCCACCAGCGCACCGGTGACGAGGGCTGCCGCCCCTGCGACCTGCTGCTCCAGAAGGTGCGCGACGGCGAGCACGGCCGCAAGACCGGCCAAGGCTTCTACACCTATACGGGAGTGGTGTCCTGATGGCCGGTCAGCTCACCGCCGACGAGCGACTCCTCGACTACGTGCGCGCGATGTCGCTGCGCGACGACGACGTGCTCAGCGAGCTGCGCGCCGAGACCGCCGGCATGCCGATGCTGCGGGCCATGCTGGTCCTGCCGGAGGAGGCGCAGCTCCTCGCGCTCCTGGTGCGGGTGACCGGCGCCTCGAACGTCCTGGAGGTCGGCACCTTCACCGGCTACAGCAGCCTCACCATGGCGCGCGCCCTGCCGCCCGGGGGCCAGGTCGTCACCTGTGACATCAGCGAACGCTGGACCGGCATCGCCCGGCGCTACTGGGAACGCGCCGGCGTCGCCGACCGGATCGACCTCCGGCTCGGGGACGCTGCCAAGACGCTCGACGAGCTGCTCGAACAACGCGGCCCCGGCAGCTTCGACCTGGCCTTCGTCGACGCCGACAAGGCCAACTACCACCGCTACTACGAGCAGTCACTCGCCCTGGTGCGCCCCGGCGGACTGCTCGCCCTCGACAACACCCTCTTCTTCGGCAAGGTCGTCGATCCGGCCGCGCAGGACCCGGACACCCTCGCCATTCGCGAACTGAACACCCTGCTGCGTGACGACGACCGCGTGGACATCTCCATGCTCGCCGTCGCCGACGGCCTCACCCTCGTCCACAAGAAGCCCTGAGAGGAAGCGCGGAGATGAGCGATCCCACCACGACCAGCCCGCTGTCGGCGCAGGACGTCCAGACCGAGCTGAAGCGGTTCCTGACCGAGCGCACGAAGACCGACTGGGCGGCGGACACCGACCTGTTCGCCACCGGCGGGGTGTCCTCGCTGTTCGCGATGGAGCTGGTGGTCCACGTCGAGAACACCTTCGGCATCGCCGTCGAGGGCCCCGACCTCAAGATCGACAACTTCCGTACGGTGAACGCCATGACCGAGCTCGTGCTCCGGCTCGCCGGGAACGACGCCGGTGAGTGACGAACTCCGGGACCTGATCACCGCGGAGATCGGCGACCGGGCCGCCGGCTGGGACCTGGCCGGCGCCATCCCGCCGGAGATCCTGCGGGGCCTGGGCGCCAAGGGCGCGCTGTGCGCGGAGGTCCCCGCCGAGTACGGCGGCCGAGGCCTGACGGGGCTTCAGAACGGTGAACTCACCGCCCACGCGGGCGCGTTGTGCAGCTCGCTGCGGAGCGTGATGACCTCACAGGGCATGGCCGCGTGGACGATCCAGCGCTTCGGCACCCGCCGGCAGCGCACCGAGGAGCTCGCCCGGCTCACCCAGGGCGGTCTCGCCGCCGTGGCGTTCAGCGAGCCGCAGGCCGGCAGCGACCTCTCGGCGATCGCCACCACCATCGTGGACGACGGCGACGAGGTGGTCCTCAACGGCCACAAGGTGTGGTCGACCGCGGCCGCGTACGCCGACGTCGTGGTGGTCTTCGGCCGCTACCGTGACGAGGCCGCGGCCGTGGTGGTGCCCACCGACGCCCCCGGTGTCATCGTCGAGCCCGTCCCCCAGCCCCTCGGCTGCCGCGCGGCCGGGCACGCGGACGTGCTCCTCCAGGACGTACGGCTGCCCGCGTCCCGCGTCCTTTCGGGCGCGAGCCAGTCCCTCGCCCTGCTCACCACGATCGCCCTCACCTACGGCCGGCTCTCGGTGGCCTGGGGCTGCGTCGGCATCATCCGCTCCTGTCTGCGGGCCGCCGCCTCCCACGCCCGTACCCGCGAGCAGTTCGGCAAGCCGCTGGCGCAGCACCAGCTGATCGCCCGTCATCTGTCGGAGCTGGTGGTCGCCGAGCAGACCGCGACCCGCGTGTGCGAGCACGCGGCGGGCTGCTGGGACACCCGGTCCCCCGAGCTGTCCGGTGCGGCGGTGCTCGCCAAGCACGTCTCCGCGGGGCAGGCGGCACACGCCGCGTCCACCGCGGTGCAGGTCCTCGCCTCCGCGGGGTCGGTGGACGGCGAGGCGGTGGCCCGCGCCTACCGCGACGCCAAGCTCATGCAGATCATCGAGGGCAGCGAGGAGATCTGTCAGCTGATCCTCGCCGAACGCGCGCTGGAGGGTGTGGCATGACGACCGAGACCGCCGCCGTGGGCATCGGCGCGATCCACTGCCTGCTGCCGGACGAGCGCACCGCCGTCGCGGACCTGCCCGAACTGGCCCGGCTGACCGACGAGGAGCTCGCGTTCGCCGAGCAGGCCGGCATCAAGTCCGTCGGCGTCTTCCCCGACACCGAGCCGACCGAACTCGCCGCGCGCGCCTGCGAGGCCCTCCTCGCCGGGCAGGACGGCACCCCCGACCTGCTGCTGCACATCGGCTCCCGGGCACCGGACGTGCTCATCGGGTCCGACTCGGGGAAGATCGCGCACCTCGCGGGCCTGACCGGCACCTTCCCCTTCACCATCGACGGCCTGGGCTGCGCCGGATCGTCGGCCGCCTGGGGCCTCGGGCGCGACCTCCTGCTCGGCGATCCGTCGCGCGAGAGCGTCCTGATCACCTACGGCAGCCGTCCCACCGCTGCCGACCGGGTGCGCCGGCCCGTCACCGTGGTCGGCGACGGCGCCTTCGCGATGACGCTGGTCAAGGGCGGGCGCCCGGTCCTCAAGGCGCACCGCATGGAGGCCGACAGCTCCTTCCACGACCTGTTCAAGGTCGACTACAAGCACCACCCCTGGTCCCAGTGGCGCGAGGTCTGCGCGGACAGCGACCGCTACTCCTTCGAGCTCGCCATGCACAGCCGTACGCGACTGGGCAAGCTCGTCGACCAGGTCCTGGCCGACGCGGGGCTCGGCAAGGACGACGTGGCCGCGACCCTCATGCAGAACGTCACCTCCAGCGCCTTCCAGTTCTACCGGGCCACGCTCGGCCTGGAGATCCACCCGGTCTGCGCCACCCATCTCGCGGAGCTCGGCCACCTCGGCCCGATGGACGTGGTCCTCAACCTGGACCGCCTCCTCGCCTCCGGTGAGCTGACGAGCGGCCGGCACGTGCTGGTGCTCAGCAACAGCCCCGTCGCCGCCTGGACCGTGACGCTGTGGGAAGTGTGAGCCATGGAAGGAATGAGCCGGTGACGGAACCTCAGCCGACCGTCAAGTGCCTGGTCTGGGACCTGGACAACACCCTGTGGCGCGGCACGCTCGTGGAGGACGGCGAGGTCGTCCTCCACGAGGGGATCCGCGACGTGATCGTCGCGCTCGACGAGCGGGGCATCCTCCAGGCGGTCGCCAGCCGCAACGACCACGAGCACGCCTGGGGGCAGCTGGAGAAGCTCGGCCTCGCCGAGTACTTCGTGCTGCCGCGGATCAACTGGGGCGCCAAGTCGGCGTCCATCCGGTCGATCGCCGAGGAACTGAACTTCGCGATGAAGACCATCGCCTTCATCGACGACCAGCCGGCCGAGCGCGCCGAGGTCGCGTTCCACCACGCGGAGGTCCGCTGCTACACGGCGGAGCAGGCCCTCGACCTGCCCGGACTGCCGGAGTTCACGCCTCCCGTGGTGACCGGCGACGCGCGCCGCCGCCGGCAGATGTACCAGGCCGGGGTCCGCAGGGAGGCCGAGCGCACCGAGCACGCCGGGTCCGACGAGGAGTTCCTGCGCTCGCTCGGCCTGGAGCTGCGGATCGAGCGCGCGGGCGACGAGGCGATCTCCCGGGTCGAGGAACTGACCCTGCGCACCAGCCAGATGAACGCGACGGGGGTGCACTACTCCGACGAGGCGCTGCGCGCCCTGGTCGCGGACGAGGAGCACGAGGTGCTCGTCGCCTCGCTCACCGACCGCTTCGGCCCGCACGGAGCGATCGGCGTGATCCTGCTGGAGCGGCGCCCGGACACCTGGCACATCAAGCTCCTGGCCACCTCCTGCCGCGTGGTGTCCTTCGGCGTGGGGGCGGCGCTGCTGCGCTGGCTCTCCGACGAGACGGCGCGGGCCGGTGTGCCGCTGACGGCCGGGTTCCGGCGCACCGAGCGCAACCGCATGATGGAGGTCGCCTACCGCTTCGCGGGCTTCCGCGAGGCCGCCGACGCCGAGGCGCCCCGGAGCGCGGACGGGGTGCAGACCCTCGTCCTCGACCCCACCCGGCAGGATCCGCCCGGCCACCTCAAGGTGATGGCGCCCCGCCTGTTCGGCTCGCCGTACGAGCCCGTCGAGTGGGTGCCCGCCGCCGGCTGACCCGCCGGTCCGCGCCACGGGTCTGCCGTGGCGCGGACCGGGACGGCGGGGTCAGTCCGTGGCTTCCGCCTCCACGGGCTTCGGGATGAGGAAGGACGTCGCGAAGGCCGCCGCGATGAGGGCGACTCCGGCGATCATGCCGGCCGTGTACCCGGCGGGCGACGTCTTGTCGGCCGGTGCCGCGGCGGTCTGCACGGCGTACAGGACGGCGAAGCTGAGTCCCGCGCCGAGGTTGAACGCGCCCGCGTTCAGGCCGGGCAGGAAGCCCGGGTTCTCCTTCGGGGAGAGCACGATGCCGAGGCCGTTGAGGACGATGTTGCCCACACCCGCGTAGGTGACGCCGATGAGGACCGACGCGACGAGCAGGAGCGGCCGCGAGTCGGCGTGCAGCGTGAACAGCATCAGGGCGACGGTCACGGCGGAGCCGACGAGACCGAGGCGCAGGATGCGGCCGTAGCCGTACGTGGCGGCCAGGCGCCCGGCGAGCGGGCCCATGGCGAGGCCCGCGAGCGCGTACGGCGTCAGGGTCCACCAGGCGGACTGCTCGGCGGTCATGCCGAAGCCCGCCTGCGCGTCCTGGGCGAACGCCGGGATCATGCCGTTCATCACGGCGAACACACCGGTCATGGTGAGGACCGTGGTGAGCAGCAGCGCCCAGGTGGAGCGCCGGCGCAGATGCCGTGTGGCGACCAGCGGGTGGCTGCTGCGGTCCTCGGTGCGCCAGAACAGGGCGAAGGCGAGGGCGGTGACGACGAACAGGCCCGCGACCAGCGGCCAGTTGGCGTCGCCGAGCTTGCCGGCCTCGTTCAGGGCGATGAGGGCCGCGCCGACCGAGACGACCAGGAGCGTGACGCCGGGCCAGTCCATGCGGCGGTCGTCGGTGTCGGCGGCCCGGGACTCCGGGGTGAGGGTGGCGACGAGGAGCGCGGCGACGGCCGCGACGGCGGCCATCACCCAGAACACCGACTGGAAGCCGTAGTGGTCGGCGAGGAAGCCGCCGGCGAGGGAGTCGACGCCCGCGATGCCGCCGTTGACGGCGGTGATGACGCCGAGCAGGGTGCCGTACTTCTTCGGCTCGTGCACCTCGTTGCGGAGCATGATCAGGCAGAGCGGCACGGTGGGTCCGGAGACGCCCTGGACGACGCGGCCCGCGAAGAGCATCGGGATGTTCTCGGCGAGCGCGGCGACGACGCAGCCGACGACCATCAGCGCGAGCATGCCGGCGAGCACCTTGCGGCGTCCGACGAGGTCGCCGAGGCGCGGAAGGAAGAGCGAGAAGAGCGCGGCCGAGGTGAAGAACGCGGTCTGGGTCAGGCCGACCTCGGCGGAGGTCGCCCCGAGCGAGTCCTCGATGTTCTTCAGGGCGGGGCTGAGCATGCTCGCGTTGAGCTGGAAGGCGAAGCACGCGGCGAGCAGCGCGGCGACCAGGACGCCGATGCGGACCGGGCGCGAGCTGTGCGGGCCGCCGGACGCGGCGGCCGGTTCGGTGAAGGAGGCGTTCATGCGCGGACGTCACCGATCCGTTCGAGGGCGTCCACGACGAGGTCCCAGAAGCGCTGGTGGTCCAGGTCGACGGCGACCTGGGTGTGGCAGTCGTCGGGGGCGGGCGCGCGGAAGTCGGTGACGGTCATGCCGAGGGTGAGCGTGCCGGTGAGCTCGATGTCCACGGGGGCCTTGCGGACGGTCATGACGGAGGGGTCGATGACGTACGCGACCGCGCACGGGTCGTGCACCGGCGGCGCCTCGAAGCCCTGGGCCTCCAGGTACATGGCGCCGAAGAAGTCGAGGAGTTCGTTGACGAAGACGGCGGGCTTCGTGCCGACGGCGGCGATGCGCTCGACGACCTCGGGGGTGGCGAGGGCCTGGTGGGTGAGGTCGAGGCCGACCATGGTGACCGGCCAGCTCTCGTTGAAGACGATGTGCGCGGCCTCGGGGTCGATCTTGATGTTGAACTCGGCGACCGGGCTCCAGTTGCCCGTGTGGTAGCCGCCGCCCATGAGGACGACCTCGCGGACGCGCTCGACGATGCGGGGCTCCTTGCGGGCGGCCAGCGCGATGTTGGTCAGGCCCGCGGTGGGGACGAGGGTGATCTCTCCGGGCTCGTGGGCCATGACGGTGTCGATGATGAGGTCGACGGCGTGGCGCTCGTCCAGGGCCAGGGTCGGCTCGGGCATGACGGGGCCGTCGATGCCGCTCTCGCCGTGGATGTCCGGGGCGGTCTCGACCTCGCGGACGAGGGGGCGGGGGCAGCCCGCGGCGAAGGGGACGCCGGTGATGTTCGCGATGCGGGCCACCGACAGGGCGTTGCGGGTGACCTTCTCCAGGGTCTGGTTGCCCACCACGGTGGTGACGGCGACCAGCTCGACATCCGGGTTGCCGTGCGCCAGGAGCATGGCGATCGCGTCGTCGTGCCCGGGGTCGCAGTCCAGGATGATCTTTCGGGGCATCGCGGAACCTCTTTGTTCGGCTGAGCCCGCGCCGCGGGGCGCGGGCTCGGGAAAACGTTCTCCCAAGACTGTGTGCACGGGTGCGAATTATGTCAATGGCCGACGACACACCCCGGCAAACGCGCCCGGAACGGACACGGTTCGGAGCAGGGGCAGCTCTGCGCGGAAAACGGAACAGAACCGGACGATAGTTTCCCGGATCAGGCTAAAGGTCTCGCCGATCCAGGGTCTGGTGAGGTGAAAGGGCCGCTGATAACGTTTGCCGAAACGTACCGAAGGGTGGGCGCGGCGTGGCCGACGTAACGCTAAGGGATGTGGCCCGGGTCTCCGGCTGCTCCGTCGCCACGGTCTCCCGGGTCCTTGCCGGTACGCGGCCCGTCGGCGCGGAGACCGCGCGGCGCGTCCGTGAGGCCGCCGACGCGCTCGGCTACCGCCCCAACCAGGCGGCGCGCGCCCTGCGCGGCCGCTCCACCGGCACGGTCGGGCTCGTCCTGCCGCAGATCACGAACCCCTTCTACCCCGCCCTTGTGCGCGCGTTGACGCACGCCCTGCACGCCGACGGGCGCGCCGTGCTCCTCGCCGACTGCGACGACGACCCGGCGGCCGAGGCGGAGCACATCGCCGACCTGCTGAGCCGGCAGGTGGACGCCCTCCTGGTGATCCCGGCGCACGAGGACCGCAGCAGGGACGCGGTGGCCGCGGCGGCGGCCCGGGTGCCCCTCGTCCTGATGGACCGGGGCTGCGGACCGGGCATCGCCGACTCCGTGGCGGTCGACAACACCGCGGGCACGGCCCTCGTCCTCGACCATCTGGCGGCCACCGGCCGGCGCCGCGTCTGCTTCCTCGGGGCGAAGGGCACGGCCTCGGCCGCGGCCGAGCGGCGCGCCGCCTACGCCGCCGGGGCCGGTGCGCTCGACCCAAAGGCGCCGGACCGCGTGTTCCTCGGCGACTTCTCCGTGGCGTGGGGGCGGGCCGCGGTCGACGAGGCGTGGACCGCCCGGCCCGACGCCCTGGTCTGCGCCAACGACCTCATCGCCATCGGTGCGCTGCAGCGGCTGCAGCAGCTCGGCGCGGCCGTGCCGGACGAGGTCGCCGTGACCGGGTTCGACGACATCCCGATGGCGGCGCTCTCCGCGCCGGGCGTCACCACGGTCCGCCAGCCGGTGGCCGAGCTGGCCGCCGAGGCCGCCCGCCTCCTCGACGCCCGCCTCTCGGGCGCCTCCGACGGCCCGCAGCGCGCGATACGACTCGCGCCCGAGCTGGTCGTACGCGAGTCGAGCGCGGTCGCCGGCCCGCCGGAGGGCACGGCCGGGCCGACGGCCTCTCAGGAGGTCAGCGCGTCACGCGCCAGGTGAGCGTGTCCGTGAGGAGCGCGCGCAGCCGAGGGTCGCGGACCTTCTTCGTCGGGTCCGTGGCGCGGACCGACACCGTGTGCGCGCGGCCGTCGGCCGGTACCCCGAGGGCGCGCGGCGTCACGGCGCTCCGGTCCTCGGCCCGCCGGACCTGGCGCCCGTCGACGCTCCAGCGCAGCCGGACGCCGTCCGCCGCCCGCACACCGATCTCGGCGCCGCGCCGCACGGCGCGGTCCGTGGGCGTGACCGCCGTGACGACGGACGCGTGCCGGTGGAAGCCCGCGATCATGGCCTCGCGACCCGGCAGATTGAACTCACGGCCGAGCGTGCGCATGATCGAGTCCGCGGTGGGCCGGTAGAGCCCGCGCGGGTAGTAGCCGCCGCCCTCGTACGCCCCGACCGTGCCGCCGTCCGGCGAAGGCCGGCCGACCCAGCGGTACCACTTCTTCTGCTGTGCGACGAGCTGGTCGGCCGTGAGCTTGCTGGTGTTGGCCTCCCACGGCTCGGCGCCCGTGTAGGTGCCGTACTCGTCGTACCAGTACTCGTCGGCCAGCTTGCCCAGCGAGTGGCCGGTCTCGTGGACGGCGACCTGGTCGGACTGGGCGTGGTCGGAGGACGCGGTGGCGATGCCGTCGTAGCCGGACGGCGAGGTGATGTCGTTGTAGCCCGCGCCGCCGTACTTGGTCGAGTTCGACAGGACGATGACGAGGTCGGGGTCCGCGGCCTTCGACGCGTACGACTCGACCTTGTTGGTGTCGACGCACAGCAGACGCTCGATGCCGTCGCAGAAGAACGCCGAGCCGAGGGCGGTGTCCTTGACGGTGCCGCTCGTCGGGTCGCCGGAGACGCCGGACTCGCGCGAGACCGCGTCGACGGCCCAGACGTTGAAGAGGTCCTTGTACGAGGCGTACGGCTCGACGGCGGAGATCTTGCCCCACTTCGCGCGCACGTCGGCGTGGAAGTCCTCCTGCTGGGACGCGGTGTAGCCGTCACCGATGAAGACCACGTCGAGCTTGCTCGCGGTCGGGCCCGCCTCCACGATCGGGACGACGTCGCCGTCGCCCTTGATCTTCGCCTGCTCCTTCGGGGCGAGCGGCTTCGGGGCCGGGACCTCGGTGTGCCGGGGATGGCCGCCGGGGCCGGTGAAGTACTCGACGCGCTGCGTCCCTTCGGCGTCCGGCGCCGGATCCGCCGTGGCGGCCGGCGCGGTGGCGGCGAGCGCCGCGGTGAGCGCGATGCCGGTGGCGAGGGCGATGCGCAGCGGAGTGCGTCTGGCACGGCCGGGTATGTGCTGCGTGGGGGGCATGGGCTTCCTTCCGAAGTCCGCGATATAAATGGCGGATTAAGCAGGGTTAAGGCGCGGCTCAACGTAGGGGTTCCTGGGACTTCAGGCAATGGGTGTGCGTCAAGTCACCTCTGGGGCAGGCGAGTTCACGCCGTCCCCGGCGGGCGGCAGCGGCATGGCACGGCGTGGTGGGACGTACGGAGGGGCAGCAGTGACGCAGAACGTTTCCGGAGACGGCGTACGCCCCGACGACCCGGCCGAGATCGGCCGCCGTGTCCTGCGGTTGCGCGGCGAACGGGGCCTCACCCAGCGCCAGCTGGCCGAACCCGCCTACACGCCCGCCTATGTCTCCACGCTGGAGTCGGGCAAGGTACGCCCCTCGGAGGCCGCGCTCCGACACCTCGCCGAACGCCTCGACGTCACCTACGAAGAGCTGGTCACGGGCCGCCCCGCGCATCTGGCGGCCGGGCTGCGCCTGCGGCTCACCGACGCCCGGCGCGCCCTGGCCACCGGCGCGCCCGAGGACGCGGCGGCGCTCTTCCGCGCGCTCCACGAGGAGGCGGTCCGCCACGACCTCGCCGAAGAGGAGGCCGCCGCGCTCCTCGGCCTCGGCGACTGCCTGCTGGAGTCCGGCGACCTGACAGGCGCCCGCGACTGCTTCGCCTCCGTCGAGCGGCTCCTGGCCGACGAGCCGCTGCCGCGCCGGGTCCCCGCGATCCGCGGCCGCGCCACCGCCCATCTGCTCACCGGCGAACTCCGTTACGCCTGCTACCTGCTGGAGAGCGCCCTCGACGAGCTCAACGCGTCGGGGCTGCACGACCCCGAGGCCCTGCTGCTCCTCTACACCGCGTCCATCGCGCCGTACATGGACATGGGCGCGCACGCGCGGGCAGCGCACGCCGCCGAGCTGGCGCTCGCGCTCGCGCCGGGCGTCGGCGATCCGGCGCTGGTCGCGGGCATGCACCGCGGGGTGGCCCGCACGCTCATCGCCGAGGGCCGCATCGCCGAGGCCGACGCGTCGCTCGCCAAGGCGCAGGACCTCTACCGCCAGCTGCACATCCGCACCGAACTCGCGCACTGCCACTGGATGCGGGGGTACGTGCACGCCCAGGACGGCGACCTGGAGCAGGCCGAGAGCGAGCTGCGCACCGCCCGCGACATCCTCGCCTCCAAGCGGGCCGCCCTCTTCACCGAACAGGTCGAGGTCGAGCTCGCGGACGTGCTGCGGCGGCGCGGCAAGACCGACGAGGCCCAGGCGCTGCTGCGGCCGCTGCTCGCGCAGGGCACCGATCAGGGCACCGGGCCCCTCGGCGCCGGGCGCGGCGCGGTGCACGCGGGCGGGGCGCACCGGCTGCTCGGTCTCATCGCGGAGGAACGGGGCGACACCGAGCAGGCCGAGGAACACTACTGCGCCGCGCTGTCCCTGCTCGAACGCTCCAGCGCGGCCGGCGACTTGGCGGACCTGTGCCGTCTGCTGGGCGACCTCCTGCGCCGCACCGGGCGGGTGGAGGCCGCGATGGACGCGTACCGCACGGGCCTCGGGCACCGGGCCGCACCCGGCACGACCACCCTGGGTCCGGCGCCCGCCACTCCCCCGATGTGAGCCGGGTCCCCTGCCGGGCGGATTCCTCTCGGGTGCCGTTGCCGGGCATGCACCCGTCCCGCCGTCCCCGTGCCGGCGCACCTGCATCGAAAGATGTACCGGCATCTCCTCCACGGCTACGACTCCCCTGATCGTGCCGGCGCCGAGGATGGTGAACAGGGCCCTTGCCGCGGCCCTCGACACCGAGGAGTGACACATGACCGGCCCGCAGACCATCCATCCGCCCACGGCCTTCGGTGCCCTGGGCCGGGCCCTGTTCGGCGGTCTCGTCATGGGGGTGGCGCTCGGTGCGGGCACGGCGCTGGGGCCCGTGATCGCCGACGCCGTGGGCGTGAGCGGGTTCGCGGCCCGGCTGATCCCGGCCGCGCTCGTCAGTGTGCTGGCCGTGCCGCTCGTCGTGCTCGCGCTGCGCCGCCGGGGCGGCTCCCTGAAGGACCTCGGGTTCGGGGGCGCGGGCGAGAACCTGCGGTCCCTGCTCGTCGGGGCGGGCGTGACGACGGCCGCCGCGGCGCTGGTGCTCGGCGCGGGCACGGCGGCGGGACTGCTGCGCTGGTCGCGCCCCGATCTGCCCGCGCTCGCCGGGTTCCTGGTGGCCAACGGCGTGGTCGCGCTGCTCCTGGAGGCCCTGCCCGAGGAGACGACGCTGCGCGGCTGCACCTGGTCGGCGCTGCGGGGCCGGTTCGGCGGTCTCGTCTCGGCGCTCGGCACGACGGCGGTGTTCCTGGTCGTCCCGGGACTCTCGACGGTGGTGGGGGCCGCTGTCTCGCGGCTCGTGGGCGAGAAGGCCGACCCGGTGGGTCTCGCGCCGGGCGGCGGGAACCCCGTCGACTACCTGATCCTGCTGACCGTTTTCGGCCTGATGCTCGTCTCGGCCCGCACCGCGCTGCGTCGCGCGCCGCTGTGCGCGGGCATCGGCGCCCACCTGGCCTTCCTGACCGTCAACCGCATCGCGTTCGACGGCAGGACGCGGGACACGGGCTGGGCCGTGGCGACGTCGTCGCCGGACGTGGAGCTGCTCGTACCGGTGTATCTGCTCGTCGCGATCGCCGGGTTCGCCGTGCTGCGGTGGGCGGGGAAGCGACGGCGCCGTGGCGGGATCGCCGAGGGTGCGGGCGGTGCGGATCGGACGCCCGTGGCGGTCCCCTCGCCCGCCGCCCCGGCACCGCGCTGATCCGGCCGGGCCGGGATCGTCGCAGGTGCCGGCACATGGACGCCGGAGGGCGGGGTGCTGCACCATGGCGGACGGACAGCTGTTCGCGTTCTCCGTCACGCCCTTGACAGCCGGGCCGACGCCTGGAAGGGAGCGGCCACTTGGCCCCCGCACCGTCGCCGCCGCAGCCGAACGCCTCCGTGTACAGCGCCCTCCCCGCCACCGCCGACGTCGTGATCATCGGCGGCGGGGTGATGGGCACGAGCATCGCCTTCCACCTCGCCGAGGCGGGCGTGCGCGACATCGTCGTCGTCGAGCGCGGCGAGCTGGGCGGCGGCAGCTCCGGAAAGCCGATCGGCGGAGTGCGGGCACAGTTCTCCGATCCGCTCAACATCGAACTCGGCCTGCGGAGTCTGCGCGCCTTCGAGGACTTCCCGGTCCGCCCCGGCGCGGACATCGGGCTCGACACCGTCGGCTATCTCTTCCTGCTGACCGGCGCCCGGCAGGCGGCGGAGTTCGAGGAGAGCGTCCGGACGCAGAACCGTCTCGGTGTCCCCAGCCGCATGATCGGCCCCCGCGAGGCCCGTGCCCTGTGCCCCTACCTCGACACCGACGGGCTGGTGGCCGCCGCCCACTGCCCCGCCGACGGCCATGCGCGCCCCGCCCTCGTCGTCCACGGCTACGCGCGCGCCGCCGCGCGAGCCGGCGTCGTGTTCGCCCCGCGCACCGCGGTCACCGGCATGGACACCGCCGGCGACCGCGTCACCGTCGTCCACACCGACCGCGGGCCGATCGCCTGCTCGACGGTCGTCTGCGCCGCCGGGGCGTGGTCGGCGCGGATCGGCGCCCTGGCCGGCGTCGACCTGCCGGTGCGTCCGCTGCGGCGCCAACTCGCCTTCACCGTCCCGCTGGTGCCCGCCGCGCCGCGCATCCCCTTCACCATCGACTTCGCCTCGTCGGCGTACTTCCACAACAGCGACGACGGGCTGCTGTTCGGCCTCGCCGACCCCGCCGAGGCCGAGGGCTTCGACACCACGTGGACGCCCCACTGGCTGGACCTGTTCCGCGCGGTCGCCCGGCAACGGGCCCCCGCCCTGGCCGACATGGAGACGTCCGGCGGCTGGGCCGGTCTCTACGAGGTCACGCCGGACCACAACGCGCTCATCGGCCGTGCCGCCACCGCGGTCAACTTCCTCTACGCGACGGGATTCTCCGGGCACGGGTTCCTCCAGGCACCCGCGGTCGGCGAGATCGTGCGCGATCTGCACCTGGGGCGGCGGCCGTGCGTCGACGTCGCCCCGCTCGGCGCGGACCGCTTCCGCGCCGGGTCGGCGAAGCGCCCGGAAGCCCATGTGGTCTGACCTGTAGGCGAGTTCATCCCGCACCGAAAGGACGGCGTGCCGATGATCGGGCAGTGGCGGCTGCGGGCCGCGTTCGCCGCGCGGCTCTCCCGGATGTACGGGCGCGAGGTCCCCGCGTACACCACGCTGGTGGACGTCGCGCACGAGGTCAACGAGGACGTGCTGCGCAAGCGGGGCGCCGACGCCGAACGCCTCGGCTCCATCGGCCGTGTCACCGCCGAGCGGCACGGCGCCATCAGGGTCGGCACGCCGGAGGAACTCCGGCAGACGGCACGGGTGTTCGGTGCCCTCGGCATGCGCCCGGTCGGCTTCTACGACCTGCGCGACACCCCTTCCAGCGCGCTGCCCGTCGTGTCGACGGCGTTCAGGCCCGTGGCCGAGGACGAGCTGGCCCGCAATCCGTTCCGCGTCTTCACCTCCCTGCTGACCGTCGACGACCGCCGCTTCTTCGACGCGGACCTGCGCGCGCGGCTGACCGCGTTCCTCGCCGGGCGCGAGCTGTACCCGCCGGAGCTGCTCGCCCTGGCCGACCGCGCCGAGGCGGAGGGGGAGCTGCCCGACGCGGACGCCGAGCGCTTCCTCGACCTGGCCGTGCGGTCCTTCGCGTTGTCCACCGCGCCCATCGACCGGGAGTGGTACGCCGCCCTGGAGCGGGTCTCCGCCGTCGCCGCGGACGTCGGCGGCGTACGCGGCACCCACATCAACCACCTCACGCCGCGCGTCCTGGACATCGACGAGCTGTACCGGCGGATGACCGAGCGCGGCATCGAGATGATCGACACCATTCAGGGGCCGCCCCGCTGGCCGGGCCCCGACGTCCTGCTGCGCCAGACCTCCTTCCGCGCGCTCGCCGAGCCCCGGGCCCTGCGCGACGCGGACGGCACCGTCACCCGTGGCACGCTGCGGGTCCGCTTCGGCGAGGTCGAGGCCCGCGGCATCGCGCTGACCCGCGAGGGCCGCGCCCTCTACGACCTCATGCTCGGCCTCGTCGACGAGCGGACCGCGCACCTCACGGCGGCCCGGCGCGCCGACGTCGCGCGGGAGGTGTGGGCCGAGCATCTGCCGCCGACCGAGCGCGATCTCGCCGTGCGGGGACTCGGGTTCTTCACCTACCACGCCGTGCCCGGCCGTCCCCGCGACGGCGCGCGTCCGCCCGCCGACCTCGGCGGGCTGCTCGACGGGGGCTGGGTGCGGGCCGAGCCGATCGTGTACGAGGACTTCCTGCCCCGGTCCGCCGCCGGCATCTTCCGGTCCAACCTCGGCGACGCCGGCTCCAGGAACGGTGCCCAGGAGGGCGGCTCGTACGACGCCGACCGGCTCTCCGGAGCGCTGGACCGTCAGGTGCTCGACCCCTTCACGCTGTACGAGCGGCAGCGGGACCGCTCACTCGCACTGGTCCCCCGCGCACTACGCCCCCAGGGAGTGTCATGACCGGCATCGTCCTGCCCACCACCGACGCGCTGCGCACCCGCGCCCGCGCCGCGCTCGACCGCGTCGGCGCCGCCGTCCCCGAGGGCGGCGGCCTGTCGGCGCGCACGCCGGTCACCGGCGAGTACCTCTTCGGCCTGGCCGCGGCGGGCCACGCCGAGACGGAGGAGGCACTGGCCGCCGCCCGCGCGGCCTTCCTCGACTGGCGCACCACCCCGGCGCCGCGCCGCGGTGAACTCGTGCGGCGCCTCGGCGAGTTGCTGCGCGTGCACCAGGAGGACCTGGCCGACCTGATCACCATCGAGGCGGGCAAGATCCGCTCCGAGGCGCTCGGCGAGGTCCAGGAGATGATCGACATCTGCGACTTCGCCGTCGGTCTCTCCCGCCAGCTGTACGGACGCACCATCGCCTCGGAGCGCCCCGGGCACCGGCTCGCGGAGACCTGGCATCCGCTCGGCGTCGTCGGCGTCATCTCCGCGTTCAACTTCCCCGCGGCCGTCTGGTCGTGGAACACCGCCGTCGCCCTGGTCTGCGGCGACACCGTCGTGTGGAAGCCGTCCGAGCTGACCCCGCTCGTCTCGCTGGCCTGCGACCGGCTGCTGGCCAGGGCCGTCGACGACGTGGGCGCGCCCCGCGACGTGCACCGGCTGCTGCTCGGCGGCCGCGCCGTCGGGGAACGTCTGGTCGACGACCCGCGCATCGCGCTGGTCAGCGCCACCGGGTCGACCCGGATGGGGCGCGAGGTGGGCCCGCGCGTCGCCGCCCGCTTCGGGCGCTCCCTGCTGGAGCTGGGCGGCAACAACGCCGCGGTCATCGCCCCCTCCGCCGACCTGGACCTCGCCGTGCAGGGGATCGTGTTCTCCGCGGTCGGCACGGCCGGGCAGCGCTGCACGACGCTGCGGCGCCTCATCGTGCACCGGGACGTCGCCGACACGCTCGTCGAGCGGCTCACCGCCGCCTACCAGAAGCTGCCCATCGGCGACCCCTTCGACCGGGCCACGCTCGTCGGGCCGCTGATCTCCGCCCAGGCCCTGGAGCGCATGCGCGGCGCGCTGTCCCGCGTGCGCGACGAGGGCGGCACGCTGCTCGCGGGAGGCGCCCGCCGCGCGGTCGAGACGGCACCGCACGCCGCGTACGTCGAACCGGCCGTGGTCCGCGTCGACCAGCAGACCGACGTGGTGCGCGAGGAGACGTTCGCGCCCCTCCTGTACGTCCTGACGTACGACACCTTCGACGAGGCGATCGCCCTCCACAACGACGTGCCCCAGGGCCTGTCGTCGAGCATCTTCACGCGCGACCAGCAGGAGGCGGAACGGTTCCTGTCCACCGAGGGCTCCGACTGCGGCATCGCCAACGTGAACATCGGCACGTCGGGCGCGGAGATCGGCGGCGCGTTCGGCGGCGAGAAGGACACGGGCGGCGGCCGGGAGTCCGGCTCGGACGCATGGCGGTCCTACATGCGATCGGCCACGAACACCATCAACTATGCGAGCCGCCTCTCCCTGGCGCAGAACGTCAGCTTTCTCTGAGGCGGGCGGGCTCCGGCTCCCCTGATACGGGGCTCCGCTGGGGCAGGCGGGGGCCGGTTCCTCGGAGCAGGTGGGGTCCGGTGCGGTGGCGAGGCCGAGGAACGCTGCCTAGCGTGGTGGGGTCAGCCGGACACGGTCCCTGTTCAGGAAGGCCCTCCCATGGCCGACAAGCCCGCCATCGTCCTGGTCCACGGCTTCTGGGGCGGAGCCGCCCACTGGTCGAAGGTCGTCGTCGAACTGCACCGCCGCGGCTACGGCGACCTGCACGCCGTCGAGAACCCGCTGACCTCGCTCGCGGACGACGCCGAACGCACCCGCAAGATGATCGGCCAGATCGACGGCCCGGTCGTGCTGGTCGGGCACTCCTACGGTGGCGCGGTCATCACCGAGGCGGGCGGCCTGCCGAACGTGGCGGCCCTGGTCTACGTCGCGGCGTTCGCTCCGGACGCGGGCGAGAGTCCGGGGGCGCTCAGTCAGGAGCTGCCGCCGGCGGCCTTCGAGAACATCGCGCCCGACTCGGACGGCTATCTGTGGGTCCGGCAGGACCTCTTCCACGAGAGCTTCGCGCAGGACCTGACGGCCGACGAGGCCCTGGTCATGGCCGTGACGCAGAAGGCGCCGCTCGCCTCCACCTTCGGCGACGCCGTCACCGCCCCGGCCTGGCGCGGCAAGCCGTCCTGGTACCAGGTCTCCACCGAGGACCGCATGATCCACCCGGACAACGAACGCCGGATGGCCGAGCGGATCGGCCCGCGCAAGACGATCGAGCTGAACGCCTCGCACGCCTCCCTGGCCTCGCAGCCCGGCGCGGTGACCGACCTGATCGAAGCCGCCGCCGTCGACGTGGCCGGCCGCTAGGGAGCCGGCCGCTGGGGAGCCGCCGCTCGGGAGGAGGCCGGTCCCGTCCCGGGGTCAGCCCTCCGTCAGGCGGCGTACGGCCGCCAGGGCGCGGTCGGCGTGGGCGCTCATGCGGAGCTCGCTGCGGACGACCTCGGCGACCGTGCGGTCACGGGCGATGACGAACGTCACGCGCTTGGTGGGCGCCAGGGAGAAGCCGCGCGTCACCCCGAACCGGTCGCGCACCGCGCCCTCGGGGTCCGACAGGAGCGGGAACCCGAGGGTGTGCCGCTCCGTGAACTCCCGCTGGCGCTCCACGCCGTCGCCGCTGACCCCCACGGGCCGCGCGCCCGCGGCGCCGAACTCGGCGGCCAGGTCGCGGAAGTGACAGGCCTCGGCCGTGCACCCGGGAGTGAGGGCCGCCGGGTAGAAGAACAGCACCACGGGCCCGTCGGCGAGCAGTTCGGAGAGCTGCCTCGGCGTGCCGGTCTCGTCCGGCAGCGTGAAGTCCTCGACGGTGTCCCCCACCGCCACGCGCGCCGTCATGCCCGGCTTCCCTGCGACGTACGGTCCATGGACGGTGCCTCCTCAAGTGACGGGAGCGAAACCCTACTCCAGCCATGATCCCCTCGGCCGCCCACGTGCGATGCTGGGGCACACTCGACCCGTGACAGGGCCGGTGACCAGGGAACATGGCAGGAGCAAGGGAGTGTTCGGCATCGTGACGGCAGCGGCGCGACGGACGGCGAAACGGGTCTGGGACCGTTTCTCGGCATCCGACCCGGGACTTCTGCGGCTCATGGCGGGGCTGCGCACGGTCGGGGCGATCCTCCTCACCCTCGCCGTGCTCGCGCTGCTCGGCACCTCCGTGACGCATCTCGTCGCGGGGGCGATGACGGCGATGGTCGCCACGTTCGCGATCCAGGAGAAGGAGGTGCGCGGCCAGGCGATCACGCTGGCGCTCGGCCTGCCGGTGGCGCTCGCGGCGATATCCCTGGGGGCCCTGCTCAACGACCGGGTCGTGGCGGGCGACGTCTTCTTCATCCTGCTGATCTTCGGCGCGGTCTACTCCCGCCGGTTCGGCGACCGGGGCACCGCCCTCGGCCTGATCGGCTTCCAGGTCTACTTCGTCTCGCTGTTCGTGAGCGCGACCGCCTCGACGCTGCCGGGGCTCTTCCTGACGCTGACCGTGGCGTTCGGCTGCAGCGCGGTCGTGCGGTTCGCCGTGGTGCCGGAGACTCCGGAGCGCACGCTGGCACGGCTGCGCGAGGCGTTCCGCGCCCGGCTCGCCCAGCTCGTCGCCCACCAGATCGAACTGCTCGACGCAGAGACCGAGGACGTACCGAAGGTCCTGGACGATCTGCGGCGCAGCACCGCCCGGCTCCACGAGGCCGCGCTGATGATCCAGGGCCGCCTGGAGGAGGGCACCCGCGACGCGTCGGCCGCGGCGCTGCTCCAGCGCAGGGTCGCCGACGCGGAGATCGCCGCGGAGCGCCTCGGCGTCCTGCTCCTCAACGCCCGCAGCGCCGAACGCGTCGAGACCATCACGCTGCACCTGCCGAACGCGCCCGCGCCCAAGCCGCGCCGCGCACGGTTCGGCCAGGACGCGGGCACGGCGCTGCGCAGGGACCTGCGGGCCCTCCACCTCCTGGTGGTCCGCCTGGTGCCCGACGACCGCGGCACGGCCCTGCCCTACGTACGCAACCGGCTGCTCGGCTACCGCGAGGAGAAGGGCCTTCCGCAGGGCTCGCCGGCCCTCCAGGACTGCTTCCGCGCGGTCGGTGAGTCGGCCCGCGCCATCCTGGGTCTGCGCCTGGCGGTGGACGGGTCGCGCGACGAGGGGGACGAGGAGTACGACAGCCCGGAAGCCGCGCGTTCCCGCGAGGAGTTCGAGGCGGAGGAGATCTCGCTCGCCGGGGAGGCGAAGGAGGACGAGGAGGAGCAGACCGGGCTGCGGCGGCCCACGACCAGGGCGGCCGTGCAGGTGTCGGTGGGCTCGGCGCTGGCGATCGTCGGCGGCGAGTTCCTGTCCACGCAGCGGTGGTACTGGGCGGTCCTGACCTGCTGGGTCGTCTTCCTCAACACCGCGTCCACCGGCGAGATCCTGGTCAAGGGCTACCGTCGCCTCGTCGGTACGGTGCTCGGCGTGGTCGCCGGAGTGGCGCTGGCCGGAGCCGTCGGCAACCACACGTGGCTCGCGTTCGCGCTGGTCCTGCTCTGCATCTTCGGGATGTTCTTCACGGCCCCGCTGTCCTACGCGCTGATGTCCTTCTTCGTCACCGCGATGCTCGGCCTGCTCTACACGCTCCTGAACACCTACAGCCTCGACGTGCTCGTGCTGCGCATCGAGGAGACGGCGCTCGGCGCGGCCTGCGGGATCATCGCGGCGGTCCTGGTGCTTCCGATCCGCACCTCGCACCGCACGGACGAGGAGCTCGGCACCGTCCTGGCGCGGCTGCGGGACGTGGTGTCGGCGTCGGTGGCCCAGCTCAGCGGCGGGGCCGCCGCCGACCTCGTGGACCTCGCGCGCGACCTGGACACCGCGCTGGACGATCTGCGCAGTTCCACCAAGCCGTTGACGCATCCGATCGCCCCGCTGCGGGCCCGCCGCCAGACCGCCCGCTACATCGTCGCGCTCCTGGAGACGTGCGCGTACCACGCCCGCTCGCTCGCGGCGACGGCCGAGTTGGTGCCCTCCAGCAAGAGCGTCGCGGCCGACGCGCGCCTCGCGCTCGCCGGGCGGCGCATCACGCACAACATCGACCTGATCGCCGCGCAGGTGCGCGACGAGGAGCCGGACGGCGCCATCGAGTCGGGGGCCAGCATCGCCTCGATGCTGGACAGCGGCGGTCACGAGGTGCTGCCGAACGGCTCGGTGGCGTTCCGCGTGCTGCGTCACCTCCAGCGCCTGGACGAGGGTGTCGTCGGCCTGGCCCGGCCGCTCGGGGTGCCCCTCACGGGGCGGGACGTCGGGGTTTCCCCACCCGCGTGACGGGGGTTTGTCGCATGGTGCGACCCCCGTCCAGGCCATGAGGGTGGTGCCCATGACAGCACTCAGGAGAACTCCACGTCGTCGTGCGGCCGCTGCGGCGGCCCTGGCCGCGCTGCTGGCACCGGTCCTCGTGACCGGCCCGGCACGCGCCGACGCCGCCCCCGCGCACGGCGCCGACGCACCGCTCAGCCGGACGGAGTTACAGCGCGAGGTGGACCGCACGCTCAAGGACGCCGGGTACATCGGCCTGTCCGTGCAGGTGCGCGACGGGCGCCGCCGTACGCACGCCGTCGCCGGCGAGGCCGAGCTGGGCACGGGGCGTCCGGTGGTCCACGGCGCGGAGTTCCGCGCGGCCAGCGTCACCAAGGCCTTCGTGGCCACCGTGGTCCTCCAGCTGGAGGCCGAGGGGCGGCTCTCGCTCGACGACACCGTGGAGCGCTGGCTGCCGGGCGTGGTGCGCGGCAACGGAAACGACGGCTCCCGCATCACCCTGCGCCATCTGCTCCAGCACACCAGCGGCATCTACAACTACGACTACACCGAGGACACGGGCGACACCGCGGCCGACTTCGAGCGCACGAGGTTCGACCACCGCGACCCCGAGGACGGCGTGGCCGGGGCGATGCGGCACAAGCCCGACTTCCCGCCGGCCGACCCCGACGACCCCACGCCCGACTGGAAGTACTCCAACCCCGGATACCTCCTCATCGGCATGGTGATCGAGAAGGTCACGGGCTCCTCGTGGGACAAGGAGGTCAGGGACCGCGTCATCCGCCCGCTGGACCTGCGCCAGACCTACGCTCCCGGCGACAACCCCCGCCTGCGCGGCCCCTATACACACACGTATCAGCGGTTCCCCGGGTCGAACGGCTGGACCGACACCAGCCTGCGGAACCTGACGTGGGGCGACGCGGCCGGTGAACTGGTCAGCAGCGAACGCGATCTGGACCGTTTCCTCACCGCCCTGTACGGCGGCCGGCTGCTGCCCGCCGCGCAGCTCGCGAAGATGCGGGACACCGTGCCCGTCAGCCCCGACTTCCAACAGGTCTTCCCCGGCCTGGAGTACGGCCTGGCGGCGATGCGCCAGCCGCTGAGCTGCGGCGGATTCCGCTGGGGGCACGGCGGCGACGCCGCGGGGCTGACCGTCAGGACGGCCGTCAGCGGCGACGGGCGCCGGACCGTGGTGCTCAACGCCTCCGGCAAACGGTCCGACGAGGCCTCGCTGATGGCCGCCGAGAAGGCGGTGCAGGGACTGCTGGACCGGACGATGTGCGGCAAGCGGGGCTGACGCCACCCGGGCGGCCGCTGCGCGGGGCCCTCGTCACGCCCCGCGCAGCTCCCGCACCACTTCGCCCAGCACCGGCTCGGGCAGGTCCGGCAGCATCATCGCGAAGGCCAGCACGAACTTGCCCAGCAGGAACGTGGTGTCCGGCGTCCTGCGCACGATCTCCTGGACGGACGCCACGTCCTCGGCGGCGACGGCCTCCAAGAGGTCCGCCGCGTCCGGCCCGGCTCCGTCCTCCGTGAGGACGTCCCGGTCGCCGAAGTCGGCCCGGCGCACCATGTGCCGCAGCACCCGGTCCGCCGCCTCCGGCAGATACGCCTTGCGCACGCCTTCGTTGGCGATCCAGCACAGCGCCGAGACGAGGTCGGTGGTCCGCTCGTCCGCGCCGCACTCCGCCACCAGGGAGTCGTAGGCGAGCTGATTCCCGTGCCGGAACGCGAGCAGCAGCCGTGCCGCCCGCGCCTTGGCCTCGGCCACCTGTTCCTCGGACACGGCGGATTCCGCCGCCGCGGACCCGTCGGCTTGCGCGGGCACTTCGGCCCGTACGCCCGATTCCTGCTTGTTTACGCCCATCTGGCACATGGTAACGATCACCGTGCGGGGGTCTTCAAGCACCCGGGGGCCCGTGGCGGCGGGTTCAGCGCATCCAGGCGCTGTACGACATGACGTCCCCGGCCTCCACTTCGTACGTGCGGTCGTTCCTCGTGACCGTCTCCTCCAGGCCGAGCACGGTGCCGCGTGCCGGGTCCAGGATCAGCATCCGCCGCAGTCCGCCGGACTCGTGGACGTACGCCTGACCGACGCGGCCGAGCCGGTCGGTGACCGCGCCGGCCGGGCGCAGCCCCTCGGTCCCGGCGAGGATCCGCGTCAGCGCCGCCGTCTCACGGGCTCCCGGTGTCCAGTGGCGCAGGAACATCGCCACGGCGTCCAGGAGTTCACCGGTGCCGGTCAGCGGGGCGGGGTCGCTCGGGCGGCTGAGCTCGGCCAGGTAGGTGCGCAGCGCGCCGGGCGTGTGCGGGGGCCGCGACCGCGGAGGGGCGGTACCGAAGCTCGGCGGGTAGGCACGGTCGCTGAGGACCTTGCCGTCACGAACGGTGCGGGGGCCCGCGGCGCTGTCGGCGATGACCGGCTTGCCCGGGTGGCGGGGGTCGGTGGCCACGACGAGCTCCGTGTGGCTGCCGTCCGGCCGCCAGTGCGTGACGCGCTCCTCGGGCAGCGTGATCGGGGCGGCACCCGCCCCGGACTTCACGGCCAGGCTCCAGGTCTGCACATGGGTGCCCCGGCGCAACCGCGCCGCCCCGTCGGCGGACGCGGCGACCGCGGCACGGTCGGCGAGCCGGTCGAGGGGCAGCGGGGTGGAACCGGACCGCGGTGTGAGGGGGTGCGGCGCCGCGGCGGCGGGCGCGCTGCCCGACCCCGCGAGGACGAGGGCCAGCGCGGCCGCGACGGCGAGCGAGACCATCTCGATGCCCCAGACCAGGCGCCGCACTTGGCGTGCCGGGCGGGGACGCGCGGTGGGCGCGCTGTGCAGGAGCAGGTTCAACTGGCGTTCGGCGTGGGCGGGCAGGGCCCGGTCGCGGAACCGGACGTCGTCGACGGGCACGGGATCGGCGCCGCGCAGCGCGGCGAGTTCGTCGTCATGAGCCATGGCCGTGATCCTCCGGAACGGTGGCGCGGGTCGCTTCAGGGACGGGCCAACTGGCCGGTGCGGGGTGGGAGGTGCGGTCGGGGCGGGTGTCACGCGCGGGCCCGGTGGTGGGTGCGGGTCCGGCGTCGCGCACGAGCCCCGGGGCAGGCTCGGGATCCGTCCGCGCGGGACGCATACGGTCTATCTCCGTTCTCAGGCGGCGCCGCGCCCGGTGCAGACGCATCGCCGCCGCCCGCGTCCCGCAGCCCAGCGCGGTCGCGAGTTCCTCGGTGTCCAGGCCCTCCCACGCCGTCAGGCGCAGGACCTCCTGGTCGGCGAAGGACAGCAGCCGCAGGGCGTCGTGGACCCAGTCCCCCGGCCGCTCGGCCTCCGGACCGGCCACGACGTCCCTGCGGTGGCGGGTCGCGTCGTTGCCGATCCGCTCCAACAGGCGTCTGCGGCGCCCGTATCCGCGTACCGCGTTCGCAAGGCAGCGCCGCGCTATCCCGTACAGCCAGGGCAAGGGGGCCGGCGGCAGATCGGCGCGCCGTCGCCAGGCGACGGCGAACACGTCGGCCACCACCTCCTCGGTGTCACTCGTCGGGCCGCCGAGCCGCCGTGCAACGTAGCGGCTGACCGCCCAGTAGTGCTCGCGATAGGCAGCGGCGAAGGTTTCGTCGTCGCTCACGGTTACGAAGTGTCCGGCACGGCCCCGGTCGTCACACCATCGGGGTGTGATCCATGTCGCTCCGCGTACCTGTCACGCATGCGCGGGCGCCGGACACAGGCGGGACATGGACAGCAACACCGTGATGCCGCCACCCGCGCGCGCCGCAGACCCCGATTCCGTCGCCGTCGCCACGCCGCCCCGGCCCCGTCGCCCCGGGAACGCCGCCGTGAAGTGGCTGACCAGCACCGACCACAAGACGATCGGCACGCTCTATCTGGCGACGTCGTTCGCGTTCTTCTGCATCGGCGGTGTCCTCGCCCTGCTGATGCGCGCCGAACTCGCGCGTCCCGGCACGCAGCTGATGTCGAACGAGCAGTTCAACCAGGCGTTCACGATGCACGGCACGATCATGCTGCTGATGTTCGCGACGCCGCTGTTCGCGGGCTTCGCGAACTGGCTGATGCCGCTGCAGATCGGCGCGCCCGACGTCGCCTTCCCGCGGCTCAACATGTTCGCCTATTGGCTGTACCTGTTCGGCTCGCTCATCGCGGTCGGCGGCTTCCTGACGCCGAACGGCGCGGCCGACTTCGGGTGGTTCGCCTACAGCCCGCTGTCCGGCGCGATCCGCAGCCCCGGCGCCGGCGCGGACATGTGGATCATGGGCCTGGCGCTCTCCGGCTTCGGCACGATCCTCGGCTCGGTCAACTTCATCACCACGATCATCTGCATGCGTGCTCCGGGCATGACGATGTTCCGCATGCCGATCTTCGTGTGGAACGTGCTGCTCACCGGTGTGCTGGTGCTGCTGGCCTTCCCGGTGCTCGCCGCGGCGCTGTTCGCCCTGGAGGCGGACCGGAAGTTCGGCGCGCAGATCTTCGACGCGGCCAACGGCGGCGCCCTGTTGTGGCAGCACCTGTTCTGGTTCTTCGGCCATCCGGAGGTGTATATCATCGCGCTGCCGTTCTTCGGCATCATCTCCGAGGTCATCCCGGTCTTCTCGCGCAAGCCGATGTTCGGTTACATGGGCCTGGTCGGCGCCACGATCGCGATCGCGGGCCTGTCCGTGACGGTGTGGGCGCACCACATGTACGTCACCGGTGGTGTCCTCCTGCCGTTCTTCTCCTTCATGACGTTCCTGATCGCCGTCCCCACGGGCGTGAAGTTCTTCAACTGGATCGGAACGATGTGGAAGGGGTCCTTGTCCTTCGAGACCCCGATGCTCTGGGCGGTCGGCTTCCTGATCACGTTCGTCTTCGGCGGTCTGACGGGTGTCATCCTGGCCTCGCCGCCCATGGACATGCACGTCTCGGACTCGTACTTCGTGGTGGCGCACTTCCACTACGTGATCTTCGGGACCGTGGTCTTCGCGATGTTCTCCGGCTTCCACTTCTGGTGGCCGAAGTTCACCGGCAAGATGCTCGACGAGCGCCTGGGAAAGATCACCTTCTGGACGCTGTTCATCGGCTTCCACGGCACGTTCCTCGTGCAGCACTGGCTCGGCACGAACGGCATGCTCCGCCGGGTGCCGGACTATCTGGCCGCCGACGGCTTCACCACGCTCAACACCGTGTCGACCATCTTCTCCTTCCTGCTGGGCCTGTCGATCCTGCCGTTCCTCTACAACGTCTGGAAGACCGCCAAGTACGGCAAGAAGATCGAGGTCGACGACCCGTGGGGCTGGGGCCGCTCCCTTGAGTGGGCCACGTCCTGCCCGCCGCCGCGGCACAACTTCCTCACCCTGCCGCGCATCCGCTCCGAATCGCCGGCGTTCGACCTGCACCATCCCGAGATCGCGGCGGCCGGGCAGAGGGCGCTGCGATGACGGCGATGGACGACCGCGCCCTGGACGTCCGTGCCCTGATCAACGAGGTCGAGGGCCATCTGCTCGTCGAGTCCGCCCGCGCCGAGGGCCGGGCGGCGGCCCGGCAGTTCACCGGGCGGCTCCCCTGGCTGACGGAGACCCAGCGCGCGGAGGTGGAGGACCTCTACACCGAGGAGCATCTGTCGCGCACGCGCCACGGCTGGCAGCAGGTCGCGCGCCGCAGCACCCAGTTGCGCGCCGAGTACGAGGAGACGTACCGCTCGCTGCGCCGGCGGCTCGTGGCCTGGGGCGTGATGGGCGCCGCGGTCGTGCTCACGCTGCTCATGGCGTGCGGGCTCTCCTGAACCGGTCACCGGGGGCGGCTCAGTTGGCGCCCGGCCGCACCGCCAGGGACCGGAACCACGCGATCGTGGCCGTGGTGGCGGCCACGGACGAGCCGAGGTGGCGGGACTTCTCGTAGTCCACCGCGCCGAGGTCGACGACCGGCACCTCGGCCCCGTTGGCGCGCAGCTCCGCCCGGCACCACGCGGTGTTCTCCACGACGGCCTGCTCGTCGCCCGTCGCCATGTAGAGCCGCGTGGGCATGCGCGGCGCCCAGTCCGTGCACACGGAGCCCGCCGCGCCGAACGCCTCGGCGAGGGTTCCGGTCGGCGCGGTCAGGAGCCGGCGTCCCCGGTCGGTCAGCAGCGCGTCGGCCGACCCGGGGAGACCGGCCATCATCTCCTGGCCGGTGTGCGTGCCGTCGAACAACTCCTCGACGGTGCGGGCGTAGGGCGCCCGGAACACCTCGGCCGGGTCGTCGTACACACCGCCGTGCAGCCGCTGGACCGCGACCAGCGCGTACGCCGCGTAGACCGCACCGTACTTCGGAGTGACCCGCCGCGCGTCGAACAGCGACGGCACGGACGTGCCGAGGAAGTCGTAGGCCCCGCTGACCGGCGCCAGCGCGCCCGCGCGGAACCACCGGTCCCCGCCGGCCTGCAGGGTCCGGCCGAGGCCCAGCGCGGCCGACGCGCCCTGCGAGAAGCCCGTGAGGAAGACGTCCCGCCGCAGCGTGTGGCCGGTGCGCGGCACGAAGGCGCGTGCCGCGCGCAGCATGTCGAGGGAGGCGGTCGTCTCCGACGGGACGTCCATCCACGGATGCGGGCCGGGCCCGCGCCCCATCCCGAGGTAGTCCGGTGCGACACCGGCGAACCCGGCCGACGCGTGGCTGATCGTCGCGGCGCTCACGAAGTCGCCGCGCACCATCGACGGCGAGTCGTTCTTGTGGACGCCGGTGCCATGGGCGAACGACACCGCGTGCAGCGCGCCCGGGCGGGTGCGGGGCAGCGCGAGCAGTCCGCTCGCGGTGGTCGGGCGGCCGGTCGCGTCGACGGTCCGGTAGACCAGCCGGTAGGCGTCCACGCCGTACCGGGCCACGCTCCCGTCGAAGCCCGCCCCCGCGAGCTCGGCCGCGGCGGCGGCGCGGTCGTCCAGGGTGTAGAGCCGTTCGGCGGAGACGAGGGTGCCGCGCCCGCCTCTCACCTGGTCGTCGGTGGCGTGCGTGGCCGCGGTCGGGGGTGTGGCGGCGACCGCTGTCGCGGGGGCACCGGCGAGCAGCAGCAGGGCGCAGGAGGCGGCAATCACCTTGGTACGCATGGGATGAGGGCTCCCTCTTCGGTCGGCGTGGGCCCGGGACCTCAGCCTGCGCCGTCGGGCGGGTCCCGCGCAGTGGGCCCACCACCCGATGCGGGGTGGTGGCAGCGCCACCGCCCGGTCACGCCGCGAGCGCGCCCCTGCGGCGGAGCATCGGCACCACGTGGTCCCGGACGGCGGGCGCCAGCAGCAGGTCGTCCTCGTCGCCCGACACCCAGCGCAGGTGGGCCAGTTCGGCCGCGGGGGCCGGGGCGCGGTCGATGCGGGCCTCGAAGACCGTCATCCGCATGGGGACGCGCTCCAGGGCCGCCACGGCGTCGACGTCGGCCAGGAAGGCCGGCTCCACGGGGGCCACGCCGAGTTCCTCGTCCAGTTCCCGTGCCAGTGCCTCCAGCGCGGACTCACCCGCGTCGGGCTTGCCGCCGGGCAGATAGAAGACCTCGGGGGCCGCCTGCTTGCTGACCACCAGGAGGCGGCCTTCCTGGACGACGGCGGCCGCCACGACGATCAGCGGAGCCGAGCCGTCCGCCATGCTCTGTTGGTTCATGCACGCGATTCTCTCAGCCGGACCGCCCGGCCGGTTCCGCAGGTCAGGGGGCCACGACGGCCTTGTCGTACGCATGCGTCACGATCGCGTCGGCCGTCTGGTCCGGTGTGCGGTCGGCGTTGTCCAGCCACCAGCCCACCTCGCCCAGTTCGTCGAGCATGGCGCGGCGCAGCGGGCCGGCGTCGATGCCGACGCGCTCTCGCGGGTCGCGCTCGGCGTCCCGGCGGTGGCACACGTCGAGCGGCGGCGCGAGGACCACGAAGAGGACGGGCCGTGGGCGGAGCCGGTCCACCATGAAGTCCAGCATGGCCCGGTCGGCGACGACGGTGTCCACGACGGGCACGATCCCCTCGTCGGCGAAGTTGCTCGCGAGGTCGCACACGTTGCGGACGCAGAGCCGCGCCTGCCGGTCCGCCTCCGGACCCGGTCGGCTCACCGGACCCGCCCTGCCGCTGACGACCATGTACGAAAGGACGTCGCCGTCGATGCGGGCGGCGCGCGGGTGGCGCCGGGCGACGAGCAGCGAGGCGGTCGACTTGCCCGCCGCCGGCACACCGGTGATGATCACGCAGCCCGGTGTCCGGGCCTGGGAACCGTCCACGTCGCCTCCTTCGGCCGTCCGCCGGATTCTCCCCGTCCGTACCGCGCGACGCACCCGCTTTTCCCCGTCACCGTACCCGTCACCGGCCCTCGGGCATCACCGCCGCCAGGCGTCCGCCCATGCCGCGGCGAAGTCGGCGAACGAGCGGGGCGCACGGCCCGTGACGCGCTCGACCGCCCCGCTCGTGCGGTCCTCCGCGCCCGCCGCGATCGCCTCGTNNCCGTCACGCGGGAGATCACGGCGGCGACGTCGGCGTAACTCAGCGTCTCGGGGCCGGTGATGAGGTGCGCCGTGTTGTGCGGCCGCTCGTCGGTGAGGGCCCGCGCGCCGACCGCGGCGATGTCGTCGGCGTCGACGAAGGCGACCCGGCCGTGGCCGGTGGCCGTCACGATCTCGTCCGCCGTGCGGACCGCGTGGGCGTGGGGGTGGTCGCCGGTGAAGTTCTGCATGAACCAGGAGGGTTGGAGCACCGCCCACTCCTCGAACCGCTCACGGATCGCGCGGTACACCTCCCCGAGGCCGTCGTCCGTCTCCGCGATGGCCGAGGATCCGAGCAGCACCACCCGCTCGACTCCCCCGCGTCGCGCCCGGTCCAGGAAGGGGAGCAGGTGCGCGGCGGGGTCGGGGGCCGCGGTGGGCGGGACGAGGT